>JAGTSE010000024.1 GCA_018261615.1 Pseudomonadota bacterium
CTGAGAAAGTTCCATTTAAAAAGGGCTCCATAATGAACATGGAACCCTTTTTACACCGGCCACCGGATCGGTCAACCGATCCTTAAACGATCGGCATTAACCTGCGGGTGGCCCTGGGACACAGCGATAACAATCAGTGGATAACTTGCGACAGGAAAGCGCGGGTACGTTCTGATTTCGGGTTCGCAAAGAACTCTTCAGGAGGCGCCTGCTCAACAATCTCACCGCGATCCATAAAGATCACACGATCAGCGACGGTGCGGGCAAAGCCCATTTCATGGGTTACACACAGCATCGTCATACCAGATTGTGCCAGGCCAATCATCGTATCCAGTACTTCTTTCACCATTTCCGGATCCAGCGCTGACGTGGGTTCATCAAATAGCATGATCTTTGGTTTCATACATAGTGAGCGGGCAATCGCCACACGCTGCTGCTGGCCACCCGAAATCTGTCCGGGAAATTTGTGCGCATGCTCGGCAATACGCACGCGCTCAAGATAATGCATTGCCAGCGCTTCAGCTTCTTTCTTCGGCATTTTGCGCACCCAAATCGGGGCCAGCGTACAGTTCTGTAATACAGTGAGATGCGGAAACAGATTGAAGTGCTGGAAAACCATGCCCACTTCCTGGCGAACCTTTTCAATATTGCGGATATCTTCGTTCAGCTCGATACCATCAACAACGATACGGCCCTGCTGATGCTCTTCCAGATGGTTGATGCAACGGATAGTCGTTGATTTCCCTGAGCCGGAAGGGCCGCAGAGTACAATACGTTCACCCTGCTTAACGTTCAGATTGATGTCCTTAAGGACATGGAACTGCCCGTACCACTTGTTCACATTATCGAGCGTAATCATCGCGTCGGCAGGTTGCATAATCATATTACTCATGGTGATCCTCAGTGCGGTGTACGCCCGGTGTTAAAGCGCTTTTCCAGATGCTGGCTGTAGCGCGACATGCTAAAACAGAAAACCCAATAAACTAACGCGGCGAAAACATAGCCCTCAGTCGACATGCCGAGCCATGCCGGATCGACCGTAGCCTGCTGCACGCTGCTGAAAAGATCGAACAGACCGATGATGATCACCAGGCTGGTATCTTTAAACAGCGCAATAATGGTGTTCACCAGGCCCGGGATCACCAGCTTCAGCGCCTGCGGCAGAATCACCAGCCCCTGCGTTTTCCAGTAGCCCAGTGCCAGAGATTCAGCGGCTTCGTACTGGCCTTTTGGCAGCGCCTGCAAACCACCACGCACCACTTCCGCCACATAAGCAGACTGGAACAGGACCACGCCGACCAACGCGCGGATCAGCTTATCAATGCTGGTTCCTTCCGACATAAACAGCGGCAGCATGACCGAAGACATGAACAGAACAGTGATCAGTGGTACACCGCGCCAGAACTCGATAAACACCACCGACAGCACGCGCACGACAGGCATTTTTGAACGACGACCCAGCGCCAGCAAAATACCCAGCGGCAGCGCACCGGCAATACCGACAGAAGCGATAATCAACGTCAGCGTCAGGCCGCCCCACTGGCGGGTTTCAACGCGATCCAGTCCCAGAAAGCCGCCAAACATTAACCACCAGACAACGATTGGGTAGATAACAGCCCAGCAGGCAATGTAGCGGCCACGATGCGGTAAAGCTTTCCAGAACATTGGCACAATCGAGAGCAGGCCGATAATCAGTGCCAGATTGATACGCCAGCGCTGTTCATGCGGGTAAAGACCATACATAAACTGGCCAAAACGCTCATGAATAAACACCCAACAGGCGCCTGCTTTTGTACAGTCCGCCCGGGTTGAACCCACCCAGTTCGCCTGAAAGAACGACCACTCCAGCAGCGGTGGGATCAGTTCCCACATCAGCCACAGGCACACGATCGTTAACAGTGAGTTCGACCAACTGGAGAACAGATTTTTTCGCACCCACATCACCGCGCCATTGTTTCTTGCAGGTATCTGGCGCGCAGAGGGAGACAGAATAGCTTTTGTCATCGTAATTCCTTAGCGCTCAATTAGTGCAATACGACGGTTATAAATGTTCATCAGTAGCGAGATTGACAGACTGATAAGCAGATAAACAGACATGGTGATAGCGATGGTTTCAATGGCCTGACCGGTCTGGTTCAGCACCGTTCCTGCGAAGAGTGACACCATATCCGGGTAGCCGATAGCGGCCGCCAGAGAGGAGTTTTTCGCAATGTTCAGATACTGGCTGGTCAGCGGCGGAATAATGACGCGCAATGCCTGAGGGATAATGACCTGGCGCAGTGTCACCGGATTCGGCAGCCCCAGAGAACGCGCGGCCTCATGCTGACCATGAGGAACAGACTGAATGCCAGAACGGATAATCTCGGCGATAAACGCTGAGGTATAAACGGATAACGCAATCGTCAGCGCAGCAAGTTCCGGGATCAGCACCATTCCGCCCTGGAAGTTAAAACCGCGCAGTTGCGGAATATCCCAGTGTAATGCTGCGCCAAAAAACCAGTGCGTCATCAGCGGTAGCACAATAATCAACCCCAGCGCAACCGGCCAGGTGCGACGCAACTGACCGGTCTTGATCTGCCGTGCTTTATTGAAACGAAACATACCGACAGAAATGATCGCTGCTACGATAACTGCAGCAGCAAAGGCCAACAGACCTTCGCCCATTTGTGGTGAAGGAATATAAAGGCCACGGTTGCTCAAAAACAGCAAATCCATCGCGTTAACCGCCTGCCGCGGGCCGGGCAGATTCCGCAGCACGGCAAAGTACCAAAAAAAGATTTGCAGCAGCGGTGGGATATTGCGGAAGGTTTCGATATAAATCGTCGACAGTTTTCGCAGTAACCAGTTTTCCGACAGGCGCGCCAGGCCAAGGAAGAAGCCGAGGAAAGAGGCGAATACAATACACAATGCTGAGACCAACAAGGTGTTAAGTAAACCGACAAGGAACACCCGACCATAGGTGTCGCCCTGCTCATAATCAATCAAGTGTTGAACAATCCCGAAACCAGCGGCGCGATCGAGGAACGCAAAGCCGGAAGTGATCCCGCGATTGTTCAGGTTAGTAACAGTGTTGTGTACCAAATAGATTGCGATAACGACCACGGCGACAATCGCAAGGATTTGAAACAGCCAGGCACGAACCGCAGGGTTAGAAAGGGAGAAGGAGCCTTTCACGGTTGGGCGGCGATGGGACATAGCAAAAACCTCAGTAACTATGACTCTGGGCTGGGCACCACGCGAGGTGGCGCCCGTTACAGCACTTGCGAATTAACGCACTGGCGGAGCGTACTGGATACCGCCGTTATTCCAGAGGTTGTTCTGGCCACGTTTGATTTTCAGCGGGCTTTCAGAACCTACGTTACGTTCAAACACTTCGGAGTAGTTACCGACTTTTTTGATGATGTTGTAAGCCCATTTATTATCAAGCTTCAGGTCTTTACCAAAGTCGCCTTCTTTGCCCAGCAGGTGAGCCATATCCGGTGTCGCTGGGTTCGCGGTTTTCTCATCAACGTTCTTCGAGTTAACGCCCATCTCTTCCGCATTCAGCATTGCGAACAGCGTCCAGCGCACGATGGCAAACCAGTCGTCGTCGCCACGGCGAACAACCGGACCCAGAGGCTCTTTAGAAATCACTTCCGGCAGGACGATCCACTCAGCCGGGTTGCTCAGTTTGATGCGCAGCGCGTACAGCTGAGACTGGTCGGAAGCCAACGTATCGCAACGGCCTGACTCCAGCGCTTTTGCCGATTCGTCAGAACGATCGAAGGTGACCGGGGTATATTTCATATTGTTGGATTTGAAGTAATCCGCCACATTCAGCTCGGTATCTGTACCGGCCTGAATACAAACGGTTGCACCATCCAGCTCTTTCGCGCTTTTCAGACCCGCTTTGTTATGGGTCAGGAAACCGATGCCGTCGTAATAAGTTACGCCAGTAAATGACAGCCCCATGCCGCCATCGCGGGAAGAAGTCCAGGTGGTATTACGGGAAAGAATATCCACTTCACCGGACTGCAAAGCGGTAAAACGCTCTTTCGCGGTCAGCGGGGTGTATTTCACTTTGCTGTCATCACCAAAAACGGCGGCAGCAACGCCACGGCAAACGTCTACGTCGATACCGGTGAATTTACCGCTCGCGTCCGCGTAGGAGAAGCCAGGCAGGCCGTCGCTGATACCGCATTGTACAAAACCTTTCTTTTTAACGGCATCCAGCGTTGTACCCGCATGCGCCTGATTTGCAAGAGCAAACAGCGCACCGGTAGCGACCAGGCTGGCGATCATCATCTTTTTCATAATGTATCCTGTGTGGCGAAAAATTTATCGTTATATAAGGCGTCCGTGAAACGCCTGAAACCTGTCTGTGGCTATGGCCATACTCTTTTAAGCAAAGAGAATGCCAATATTGCGAATGACGTGTTTGAGAGGGGCGTATACGCAATATTGAGAGTGTAGACAGGAAAAAATAAAACCAATGCCCCGTAGTGGTGCAAAACTACAACCTATGCCACAAAATAGAGCAAAAAAATCACAGGAATTACTTTTTATTAACAAATAAGTTTCGCAGGTGAATATAAGCAATATAGTCAATGGACAGAGTTTGTGAATCAACTCACGGAGAAAGGGGGAATATATAAAAACAGGATATTAATACACGGCGGTTAATCATTTATTTTTGAATAACGACAAGGATGACATGCTGGTCATTTACTGGCGAAAAAAAGAATGCACTACAATAAAGCAAAAGCGCGGTGAACCGCGCTTTTGACAATTTATCGGGTCAACGCCACGATGCCGAGTGTCAGACCAGCCAGCGCCGCTGCGCCGCCAGCAATCGCTCCGGCAGTTTCCCAGTTGTCCTGAGTTGTCCCTTTCATGCAGGTATTGGTATGTACCAGGCGACCCTGATCGTCATACACTGGCACACAAGGCGAATCATGAGCACAACCGGCAAGCAGAGTTGTCAGTAATGCTACCGCAATGAAATTTTTCATAATGTTACCTCGAAATAAACACAACTCCCGATATCAATACTCGTGATATCTCTACTGAGTTGATGGTGATTATTTTACCATCCGGTAACGACGATTCCCTAGTGTAATAATCTCAAAGTATGTGCAGTGTAAACATCATGGAGAGAAAAATGCAGCCGGGAAGAGAAAATGCAGAAAAGATGAAACGGACAATAAAAATAGCGCTGGTTCAACTACAACGTATTGATTAATGACCAGCCGGGAACAGCATCGTGAAATTAACTGCGCGCGAATAATAATCCAGTTTATCGCTCAGGTAAAATAAAAGTGCCGTTAAGCGCCTTTAGTTAACTGCTTAATTATTTTCAGGAAAAGTTATCCTGCGAGCTAAATTTATTACCATAGGCGGTAATGGGTTCGCGCTTATGTGTAGTCGGCGGTGTAGTTAATTTAATAAAAAAGGCGCTTCCCCATGCCGAGTAGCGCCTTTTTATCAATACAACTGACTGATTCAGAATCAGTTCATGCCGTATTTTTTCAGTTTTTTACGCAGCGTGCCGCGGTTGATGCCCATCATCAGCGCCGCGCGGGTCTGATTACCACGGGTGTATTGCATCACCATGTCCAACAGTGGCTGTTCAACTTCAGCCAGTACCAGCTCATACAGGTCATTAACATCCTGACCATTCAGTTGAGCAAAATAGTTCTTCAGTGCCTGTTTTACCGAGTCACGGAGCGGTTTTTGGGTTACCTGATCCTGAGAGTTAACGGTAGAAACGGTCAGTACGTCAGAATTTACGCGTTGTTCGAACATAGTTCTGTCAGCTCTTTATTTCATTACGCAAGATTTTCGAAGTATGCCTTCAACGCCTCCAGCTGTTCGCTGGCATCCTCTATGGCGTTGAATGTGCGCCGAAACTGGTCATCTGGAGCGTGCTCCTGGAGATACCAGGAGACGTGTTTACGCGCAATTCGGTACCCTTTTGCCTGACCATAAAAGTCATGCAATTCCCGAACATGCGAACAAAGCAAGCGCTTAACCTCTGCCAGCGGCAGTGGGGCAAGCAGCTCCCCAGTGTCCAGATAATGCTGGATTTCCCGGAAGATCCAGGGTCTTCCCTGAGCGGCACGTCCTATCATCAGAGCATCAGCTCCCGTATAGTCGAGCACAGCTCTGGCTTTTAGCGGGTCAGTAATGTCGCCATTCGCGATAACCGGAATGGAAACTTTCTGCTTAACTGCCCGAATACTGTTGTACTCAGCTTCTCCGTTGAACAAACAGGCGCGGGTGCGTCCATGAATGGTCAGAGCCTGAATGCCACATTCTTCGGCCAGTTGGGCAATTTCTACACAGTTACGGTGTTCCGGAGCCCAGCCTGTGCGAATCTTCAGCGTAACAGGCACATCCACTGCATTCACTACCGAGGTCAGGATAGACTTCACCAGATCCGGGTACTGCAACAGAGCCGAGCCTGCCAGCTTGCGATTCACCTTTTTCGCCGGGCAACCCATATTGATATCAATAATCTGGGCGCCGCTTTCCACATTAATACGTGCGGCTTTCGCCATTTCATCAGGATCGCTCCCTGCAATTTGCACAGTGCGAATTCCGGGTTCATCAATGTGCACCATCCGAAGGCGGGACTTATCGCTTTCCCATACCTGCGGGTTAGACGACATCATCTCGGATACGGTTAAACCGGCTCCCATCTCGTAGCACAGCGTCCTGAACGGCCGGTCGGTAATACCTGCCATAGGGGCTGCGATCAGGCGATTTCTAAGCTGGTAGTGTCCGATGCGCATGAGTTAAGAAATGACCATACTGTGACTGCAAGGCGGCGTATATTACGCATTTTTTGCACGAGATGAAAGGCCAAACTTTGAGCAATCCTCTGTTGTAGATCAAGAAATAGTCACTCAATCTTCCCGTTGAAAATTATTTATCAATTAAATCATTTATTTATGTGTGAATGGTTGTTTTGTGGACTCTTACAATTTCCCGTAACTTCTCATCATTTCTGAATAAATACATCCTCTGAGCGGGATAATCTGCTGTTTTTAGCAGCAGACTTTCCCTCTTCTTTGCGATCTGCGTCGCATTTAAGAACACGATCATAATGTGGAAGCTGCGCGTTATTCGACCACAATGCGGCCATGCAGAGACTGTACTGGACGGTTATTTTCGTGATGCATTGTATGGGTGAATTTCTCAAGCTGTTCTGCTGAAACAGTCAGGGGGTGCTTAAGCACAATCCAGGTGACACCTTCAGAGCACGGTGGGGTGGTCAGTGAGCCGCTGAAGCGCCAGTAAGTTTTATCTTTCGGCAGAAGTTTATTCAGGTCCAGATCCTGTTTTATGGTGACATTCTGCTCAGCCTGCTGAGGCATAACGCCCCACAGTTTTTCCAGCTCCGGGGTTGCTGCGCCTTTATCGAACATGACCGCAACTACCACCAACTCCCCACCGGCATTTTTATGGACCAGGTGCATTTCCATCGCGTATTTCTTGCCCTGCACGGTGTTTTCACTCGGTGCGTGGAAATGGAACTGTTGTAATGTCCAGGATTGCTTATCCAGAGTGATAGAGTCGCGGGTGTCAGCCTGTTCACTTGCCTGAATGGTATGGCCATTGTTTGTCAACGTCACAGGGCCATCAATATAGTGCGTTTCCAGCGGGGAAAGATGGGTGTTCGCGGTCGAATCAATGTTAATAGGTGACTGGTTCATTCCGCTTTGGCAGGTCTTGTACGCCTCATCCAGCTCGCCCCAGTGTTCTGGTGAACCTTCTCCCTCGTAGCCCCAGTGTGATGCGAATGCTGAAGCCGAGATCATGCTTAGCGCCAGCAGCGCTGCCTTGCCCTTAACATGTTTCATCATATTCTTCCTGTGAATATTTGTCAGACAAATCAATGCGATTTGTGTGGTTATATTACCGGAGAATTGTCGGGGGAGAGAGGATTATCGCGGTGAGAGGTGAGATAGGCGTGGTCAGATGACCACGCCAAATGCTTATTTTTTACGACCGGTGATACGGCACCACTCCTCTTTCTCGACCACAGGATCGAGCGTGAAGAGTTCGGCGTAGGCCTCGCAGACGCTCTCTGCCTGGCTGGCGAGGATACCGGAAAGCCCCAGCAGGCCACCCTCAACGGGTAGTACGCTGATTAAGGGTGCCAGTTCCCGCAGAGGCCCTGCCAGGATGTTAGCGACCACCACATCGGCTCTCATAGCTTCAGGCTGTGCCTCTGGCAGATACAACTCCAGACGGTCGGAAACGCCGTTACGTTCGGCATTGTCGCGGCTTGCCTGGATCGCCTGCGGATCGATATCAATACCGATCGCCTTTGCAGCGCCCAGTTTCAGCGCCGCAATCGCCAGGATCCCCGAGCCGCAGCCAAAGTCGATCACCGTCTTGTCGATCAGATCGAGGCTGTCCAGCCATTGCAGGCACAGCGCTGTCGTTGGATGAGTGCCAGTGCCGAAAGCCAGGCCTGGATCGAGCATCACGTTGACCGCGTTTTCATCCGGCACATCGCGCCAGCTTGGGCAGATCCATAACCGCTCGCCAAAGCGCATCGGGTGGAAGTTATCCATCCATTCGCGCTCCCAGTCTTTATCTTCCAGTTGCTCGATTTTATGGGTGAAGCCTTCGCCCAGCAGTGGGTGCAGCGCAAGCTGGGCAACTACATCGGCCATCTCTGTTTCGGCGTCAAACAGGCCGATAACGTCAGTATCGCCCCACAAGCGAGTTTCGCCTGGCAATGGTTCAAACACGGGTGTGTCGTGCGTATCCTGGAACGTAATGGATACCGCACCCGCTTCCATCAAAGCATCGCTCAGATCTTCAGCATTTGCGCCGGTGGTGTTCAGTTTAAGTTGGATCCATGGCATGTCGTAACTCTTTATTCATTAACAGAAATAGTTGGAGCCTGCGGCGTCGGTTGACCAAAACGGTTTCCGACGACGAAGGCCAGCAAACTTAACAGCAACGAGGGCACAATTGGATGAAAGCCCAGGTACTGAATATTAAACGTGGCGAGAACGGCATACAGTACTCCGCCCGTGACCATGGCGCTCAATGCGCCAGCAGCATTCGCCCGCTCCCAGTACAACCCCAAAACCAGCGGCCACAGGAATACCGCTTCCAGACCGCCAAACGCTAGCAGGTTTAACCAGATAATCATTTCCGGCGGGCGCCATGCCGCCAGCATCATCAGCACGCCGAGTACCAAGGTTGTCACGGTGGAGATCCGTTTTAAACGCGGTTCATGACGAATTTTAGTCGGCTGGGCGCTCAACCATAGATCTTTGATGATCGTGGCCGAAGCCTGCAATAAATGCGCATTGACGTTCGACATGATCGCCGCCATCGGCGCAGCAAGAAACAGCCCGGCAGCCCAGGGCGGTAAAACCTCGACCATTAATGTTGGGATCACCTGATCTGGTACCGAAAGATGCGGCAACACGGCGCGGCCAAGGGCGCCGGCGAGATGCATTCCCAGCATTAACAGCGCGATGACAATAGTGCCGATAATAATACCGCGATGAACAGATTTGCTGTCTTTATAGGAAATACAGCGAACGGCGGTGTGCGGCAAGCCAATCACACCAAAACAGACCAGTACCCAGAATGAGGTCATAAATGCAGGTGAAAGGATATCGTGGGCGCCTTGCGGGCTTACAAGTTGCGGATCGATCTGTTGCAGCGTCTCCACCGCACTGTGTAGCCCACCAGCGGCATGGATCACGCCGATCAGCAGTACCAACGTGCCAATCAACATCACCATCCCCTGCATCGTATCGTTGAGTACGCTGGCACGAAAACCGCCGAATGCGGTGTACAGCGCAATGGTGATGCCAAAGATCAGCAGGCCAGATTCATACTTGATCCCGGCGGCAGTTTCCAGCAGACGCGCACCGCCGATGAATTGCACCGCAATGGCGCCGACAAAGGCAACCAGCAGGGTAAGGCTGGCGATCCACACAACCGCACGGTTCTGGTAGCGTGCCATCAGCATATCGTTCAGAGTAATCGCATTGTAACGACGCGCCAGGATGGCGAACTTTTTGCCGAGGATACCCAAAGAGAGCCAGATGGTTGGCACCTGGATCATCGCCAGCAACACCCAGCCGAGGCCAAATTTATAGGCCGCACCCGGTCCGCCGATAAATGAACTGGCGCTGACATAGGTTGCCGTCAGCGTCATTGCCAGCACAAAACCGCCCATCGAACGGCTGCCGAGGAAGTATTCACTCAGGAACGCGCCTTTGCTTCGCTGGTGCATAGCATAAAAGGAGAGACCGAATACTACGATCAGATAGATAACCAGTACGGCGATAATTTCACTCTGCATCGTTATCCTCCAGCGGAATATCACGGAAGATAAAGCGCACCATTGCCCAGCACAGCAGCACAAAGACCAGCGGCGTCAACAGACAGGACAACTCAAACCAGCGCGGCAGGCCGGTAAATCCCTGCTCCGTACCTGGTAGGTAAGCGCACACTAACCATGCAGCAAGATAAAGAAGGGTCAGCCACAGCGCCCAGCGGGCTTCTTTGTGGGCCTGAACAAAACGATTGTCCATTTTTTTCCCTTGTGGATGAAGAAAGCGGGGATTGTACCCTATGAAAAAGATGAGGGGAGAGAAAAAGAAAAAAGGCCGGAAAATCCGGCCTCTTGCGATGATTGCAGATTATTTTTCCTGCAAGCCGAGTTTTTTCTCCAGGTAGTGGATGTTGGTGCCACCGTGCTGGAAATTCTCGTCGTTCATGATGCGGGTCTGCAACTCCACGTTGGTTTTGATACCGTCGATTATCAGCTCCTGCAACGCATTCTTCATGCGCGCAATCGCCACATCGCGGCTCTCACCGTAACAGATCAGTTTGCCGATCATGGAATCGTAATACGGCGGCACGGTATAGCCGGCGTAAATGTGCGATTCCCAGCGAACGCCAAAACCACCCGGCGCGTGGAAGCGCGTGATTTTACCCGGGCTTGGCAGGAAGGTATTCGGATCTTCGGCGTTGATACGGCATTCCACCGCATGGCCTCTGACTACAACTTCGTCCTGCTTGATGGAGAGCGGCTGACCGGCTGCAATGCGCAGCTGCTCTTTGATCAGGTCAACACCGGTGATCATCTCGGTAACCGGGTGCTCAACCTGAATACGGGTGTTCATTTCAATGAAGTAGAACTCGCCGTTTTCAAACAGAAACTCGAACGTACCCGCCCCGCGATAACCGATATCGACACAGGCTTTGGCGCAGCGTTCGCCGATATAGCGACGCAGTTCCGGAGTAATGCCCGGCGCTGGTGCTTCTTCGACCACTTTCTGGTGACGGCGCTGCATGGAGCAGTCGCGCTCGGCCAGATAGATGGCGTTGCCCTGGCCGTCTGCCAGCACCTGGATCTCGATGTGGCGAGGATTTTCCAGGTATTTCTCCATGTACACCATGTCGTTGTTGAAAGCGGCTTTCGCTTCCGCACGGGTCATAGCGATGGACTGCGCCAGGTCGGCATCTTTGCGAACAACGCGCATGCCGCGACCGCCGCCGCCGCCGGAGGCTTTGATAATTACCGGATAACCGATACGTTTAGCATGCGTGCGGTTAACGTCATTATCATCGCCGAGCGGGCCATCAGAACCCGGAACGGTCGGCACGCCGGCTTTCTTCATGGCGGTAATCGCGGACACTTTGTCGCCCATCAGGCGAATGGTGTCGGCTTTCGGGCCGATAAAGATAAAGCCGGAGCGTTCAACCTGCTCAGCAAAGTTGGCATTTTCTGAAAGGAAGCCGTAACCCGGGTGAATCGCCACGGCACCGGTGATTTCGGCAGCAGAGATGATCGCCGGGATGTTCAGATAGCTTTTCACGGACGGGGCCGGACCGATACAAACCAACGTACGATGTGGCCACTGATTTCTGCGGCAGCAGCAGGTGCTTCCGTAGCTGTTGCGGCTGGTACGACAGCGGCTGCCAGTGCAGGCTGAGCTACCGGTGCAGCATAAGCCTGCATCATCGGGTAGCCAACATTCGGCGCGCTGCGGCTGATGCGAACAGACTCTTCGCCTTCAGAAATTTCCAGTTCGGAGATGCCTGATTCTTCAACCAGCTCGATCAGTTTTTTAATCTTACGAATATCCATGAGTGGGTTCCGTACTCTTGTTTAGTGTGTTTGTGACAGGCGTTTTACCGCTGTCTGTAAAGCGTATGTATAACCATCGGCGCCTAATCCGCAGATAACGCCGACAGCGATATCGGAGAGATAAGAGTGATGTCTGAATGGCTCGCGCGCATGGACATTACTCAGATGGATCTCGATAAACGGGATATCCACCGCCAGCAACGCATCACGAATCGCGACGCTGGTATGCGTAAAAGCGGCCGGATTGATCAGGATGAAGTCCGCAGTGTCTTTTGCCTGATGAATATGGTCGATCAACGCAAACTCGGCGTTCGACTGAAAATGCGTGAGTGTGACGTTTAGCGCTTCCGCTTCATTTGTTAAACGGGTAACAATCTCCTGCAGGGTGAGCGAACCGTAAGTTTTGGGTTCACGGGTTCCCAGCATATTCAGATTAGGGCCGTTCAAAAGCAAAATACGCAATTTGTCCGCCATTGTGCTGCTATCTCCTGCAATTTTCCGGTAAAAAACAAAATATACCTTCGTTGCGTGGTTGTCACGTTGTTAAAGTCCGAAAACCCTGCCGTGAAAACCAAAGTCGCACATTATAACGATTTCGTAGCATTTGGCAGCAAAATACTGGTCTTATCAGGGAAGATTATTCACCACCTGGCTGATATATGGACGCCAAGGATAATAGATTTGCGGGAAACTGCACTGATTGTTGCATTAACGCCACCATTGGCGGAACTTCTTGTAACGCCATGCTAAAAGCACGATCGCGGCAGCGGCGTACAGGAGCGGTTGCGGAGAGAGAATCTTTACGGACCAGAGATAGTGAATTGGGGTAAGGATCGCCACCAGATAGACGAAGTTATGTAATTGTTGCCAGCGCTTGCCCATTTTGCGCTGTGCCCACTGCGTTGATGTGGCCGCCAGCGCCAGCAAAATCAGCCAGCTTACGGCTCCCAGCGTTAAATAAGGACGTGTAGCCAGCTCCTGACCGAGAAGCGTCAGATTATTGATGCCGAGCTCCAGCAGCGTATAGCTGGTCAGATGAAGGGTCGCCCAGGCAAAACACCACAGCCCGAGCAGTCGCCGTGTGCGAATTAATAAAGGTTGTTTCGCATAACGCGCCAGCGGTGTTACCAACAGCGTCGCCAGCAGGAATTTCAGCGCCATTCTGCCGGTAAAATGCTGAATATCTTTGGCCGGATCGGCACTGAAGTAGCCCTGATTTGCCGCCCAGAACAGCCAGAGAAAAGGCAGTAGTCCCGCCAGATGTAACGCGACTTTAAGCCAGGTAACCTGTTTTGCCGTTAAACGCACTCAAAAATTCTCCCGTAGATCCAATCCGTGATAAAGCGAAGCCACTTCCTCAGCGTAGCCGTTAAACAGTAATGTTGGCTGGCGTTTTACATCCAGCGCGCCGCCGGAACCAATAAAGCGCTCCGTTGCCTGCGACCAGCGCGGGTGATCCACATGTGGATTCACGTTAGCGTAAAAACCATATTCGTCCGGCGCGGCAAGGTTCCAGGTGGTGGGGGGCCGTTTACTGGTGAGCTTAATGCTGACGATTGATTTAATGCCTTTAAAACCGTACTTCCACGGTACGGTCAGCCGAATCGGCGCGCCATTTTGCGGCGGTAGCGCTTTGCCGTAAACACCCACTGTCAGCAGCGTTAAAGGATGCATTGCTTCATCTATACGTAGGGCTTCGACATAGGGGTATTTCAACCCGCCGCCGATAAACCGATCTTTTTGCCCCGGCATCTCCTCCGGCGCGTAACGTGTTTCGAAAGCGACATACTTTGCGTTGCCGGTGGGTTCGACCTGCGCCAACAGCTTATACAGCGGGAAACCAATCCACGGCACGACCATCGACCACGCCTCGACACAACGCATGCGATAAATGCGTTCCTCCAGCGGGAAGCGCGACGTCAGCGCCGCGTGATCGAGGGTTAACGGTTTCGCTACTTCACCATCAATGGTTAGTGTCCAGGGATCGGTTTTCATTCCCCCGGCATTAGCTGCGGGATCGGCTTTATCCAGGCCGAATTCATAAAAGTTATTGTAGCCAGTGACCTTATCTTCCGGTGTTAATGCAAGTTTGGCTTGCCACTGTGCCGGCTGGCTGAAGTCGAGGGGTTTTCCTGCAGGCGCTTTCGGACGGTCATGGCCTTTAAACCAATCCAGCAGATCCGCCTGCGCCATCGGCGACAAACTTAGCGTTGTCGCGCCAATACCCAGCATTTTTAGCACCTGACGGCGCTGTAACATAAATACGGATTCAGCAGTTACGTCGGCTTCAGTCAGTTTTTTCTTCATAGCATCCTCCGCGAATTTTTAATAAGCATGGTGTAAGCGATGCGATAGCGCGAGTGGGCGTGTGTTACCAAACATTGGTGATCATTTGCCGAAAACAATCATCCCTATGATTGCTGATTGGAAAAATATTTATGAGGACTATACTCGCAGGGGTAAAAACGGCCTCGGATTTTTCTAACTTTACACCTGACTCTTCCATATCGCGGTTAGATTTGAAAGTTAGTGCTTACTTTTTAAGAAACTCTGGGTCGGTATCGTCCTTTTCTTTAAATACAACGGAGTTAACACAGGGATGCGATTAACGACGAAATTTTCCGCTTTTGTGACGCTGCTGACCGCGTTGGCGATTTTCGTCACGCTGATCGGCTGCTCGCTGAGCTTTTATAATGCCATACAAAACAAGGTTGCTAACCGTGTGGCAGCGGTCGCGGCGGTTGTTGATACCCGCCTGATTTCTACGCCTGTTAACCGGCTTTCGCCTCAGCTTGATGAGCTTATGGTGCCGCTGGATATCATTAACATTGAGATCAAGCAGGGGAAGAAAACCCTGCTCAGCTATGCGCACAACAGCAGCTACCGTCCGGCAGGCAGTAGTTTGCAGACCCATGAACTGCACATTTCGGCGCTGAAAAACCCTGGCCTCACGATTTCGCTTATCTACCAGGATCCGATGGCCAACTACTTTCGTTCACTGGCCAATACGGCACCGCTGACTGTCGCTATCGGTTTTATGATCGTCATTATCTTTCTTGCTGTGCGCTGGCTGCATCGTCAGCTTTCCGGACAGGAACTGCTGGAAAGACGAGCGACGCGGATCCTCAATGGCGAGCGAGGCCCGCAGGTTCGTGGCAGCATCTACGAGTGGCCATCACGCACCAGCAGCGCGCTGGATGTGCTGCTGACCGATATCCAGTTCGCCAGCGATCAGCGCAGCCGGATGGATACGCTGATCCGCTCTTATGCGGCGCAAGATACGCGTACTGGCCTGAACAACCGTCTGTTTTTTGATAACCAACTGGCGACATTGCTGGAAGATCAGGAAAAAGTAGGTTCGCACGGGGTCGTAATGATGATCCGCCTGCCCGATTTTGATCTCATGCGCGAGAGTTGGGGGCTGAACACGGCGGCGGAAGAGTATTTTTTCACCCTCATCAACTTACTTTCTACTTTTATTATGCGTTACCCTGGTGCGCTGTTGGCACGCTATCAACGCAGCGATTTTGCCGTGCTGTTGCCGCACCGAACATTAAAGGAAGCGGAAAGTATCGCCGGGCAGATCCTGAAGTCTGTCGATGGGCTGCCACATAATAAGGCACAAAACCGTGAAGATATTATGCACATTGGCGTTTGTGCATGGCGTAGCGGCCAGTCAACGGAACAAGTGATGGAGCATGCGGAAGCTGCGACGCGTAATGCGGTATTGCAGGGCGGTAACAGTTGGTCGGTTTATGATGACTCATTACCCGAGCAAGGGCGTGGCAATGTGCGCTGGCGGACGCTGATAGAACAGATGCTGAGCCGGGGTGGGCCTCGCGTTTATCAGAAACCCGCCGTCAATCGCGACGGGCTGGTGCATCACCGTGAACTGATGTGTCGTATTTTCGATGGTGAACAGGAGGTGATCGCCGAAGAATATATGCCGATGGTGTTCCAGTTTGGCCTCTCCGAAGAGTATGACCGCCAGCAGATCACCCGTCTTATTCCCTTCCTGGGGTTCTGGCCGGAAGAAAATCTGGCGATGCAGGTGACAGTTCAGTCTCTGGTACGCCCGCGTTTTCAGCGCTGGCTGCGCGACACATTAATGGAATGCGAAAAATCTCAACGTAAACGGATTATTTTTGAACTTGCTGAGGCTGATGTTTGTCAACACATCAGCCGATTACAGTCGGTGGTACGATTAATTAATGCTCTGGGCGCGCGCGTAGCGGTGGTGCAGGCGGGTCTGACGTTGGTGAGCACCAGTTGGATTAAAGTGTTGGATGTGGAGTTATTAAAGCTGCATACGGGACTGGTCAGGAACATTGAAAAGCGTACCGAAAATCAGTTGCTGGTTCAGAGTCTTGTGGAGGCGTGCAAAGGCACGCGGACACGCGTTTTCGCGACAGGCGTTCGCGCGCGGGCTGAATGGCAGACGCTGGTGGATCGGGGCGTTGTCGGGGGACAGGGCGATTTTTTCGCGTCTTCTCAACCGCTCGATACCAATGTGAAAAAATATTCGCAAAGATACTCGGTTTGAACTGCTGTTTGAGTCGTTTTCACGTAGAATGATGCGCGCTGTCATTTTTGGGGGTGTGCTTGTCTGCCCGCTGGATTGCGACAGTAATAAAAAGCCGGTTTGACCTTTGAAATAACGCAAAAGCAATACGCCGGAACAGAAGTGTTTTTTCTGCTTCCGGTCGAAGACGTGTCGTTTTGCAACAAAGGAAACAAACTGCACTAATTTTCACCGTAGCAGTTGATTCTTACGCCTTGTCGCTGCTGCGTGTGGTTGGTAAAGTAAGCGGATTTTGTATCCGCCCCAGCTTTCAGGATTATCCCTTAGTATGTTGAAAAAATTTCGTGGCATGTTTTCCAATGACCTGTCCATTGACCTGGGTACCGCGAATACCCTGATTTATGTAAAAGGACAAGGCATCGTATTGAATGAGCCGTCCGTGGTAGCCATTCGTCAGGATCGTGCCGGCTCACCGAAAAGTGTGGCCGCAGTGGGTCATGAAGCGAAACAGATGCTTGGGCGTACACCGGGCAACATCGCAGCGATTCGCCCGATGAAAGATGGCGTTATTGCTGACTTCTTCGTGACCGAAAAAATGTTGCAGCACTTTATTAAACAAGTGCACAGCAACAGCTTTATGCGTCCAAGCCCGCGTGTACTGGTTTGTGTGCCGGTTGGCGCGACCCAGGTTGAACGCCGAGCGATTCGTGAATCCGCACAGGGCGCAGGCGCGCGTGAAGTCTTCCTGATTGAAGAGCCGATGGCGGCCGCAATCGGCGCAGGCTTGCCGGTATCTGAAGCGACCGGTTCTATGGTTGTGGATATTGGTGGTGGTACCACGGAAGTCGCGGTTATCTCTCTTAACGGCGTGGTTTACTCCTCTTCCGTGCGTATTGGCGGCGACCGCTTCGACGAAGCGATCATCAATTATGTACGTCGTAACTACGGCTCTCTGATTGGTGAAGCAACCGCTGAACGTATCAAACACGAAATCGGCTCTGCTTACCCGGGCGACGAAGTGCGCGAAATCGAAGTGCGTGGCCGTAACCTGGCTGAAGGCGTACCGCGCGGTTTTACCCTGAATTCCAACGAAATCCTGGAAGCACTGCAGGAACCGCTGACCGGTATTGTTAGTGCGGTGATGGTTGCCCTGGAACAGTGCCCGCCGGAACTGGCTTCCGATATCTCCGAACGCGGTATGGTATTGACCGGTGGTGGTGCGCTGCTGCGTAACCTCGATCGCCTGCTGATGGAAGAGACCGGTATTCCTGTTGTGGTTGCAGAAGATCCACTGACCTGTGTAGCGCGTGGTGGCGGCAAGGCGCTGGAAATGATCGACATGCACGGCGGCGACTTGTTCAGCGAAGAATAGTCCGCGTCAGAACCGGAGTGATATCTTGCTCCGGTTTTGCCTGGCCTGAGAATACGCAAAGCCTATGAAGCCAATTTTTAGCCGTGGCCCGTCGCTACAGATTCGCCTTTTTTTGGCGGTTTTGGTGGCGCTTGGAGTCATCATTGCCGACAGCCGCCTCGGTACGTTCAGCCAGATCAGAACGTACATGGATACTGCCGTCAGTCCCTTCTATTTTATTTCCAACGGTCCCCGTGAATTGCTCGACAGCGTGTCGCAAACGCTGGCATCGCGCGACCAACTCGAGCTTGAAAACCGGGCGTTGCGTCAGGAACTGCTGCTGAAAAACAGCGAACTGCTGATGTTAGGGCAGTACAAACAGGAGAACGCGCGCCTGCGTGAACTGTTGGGATCGCCATTGCGTCAGGATGAGCAGAAGATGGTGACCCAGGTGATCTCGACGGTGAACGATCCGTACAGTGATCAGGTCGTCATCGATAAGGGTAGCGCGAACGGCGTTTACGAAGGCCAACCAGTGATCAGCGACAAAGGCGTCGTCGGTCAGGTAGTCGCCGTAGCGAAACTGACCAGCCGCGTGCTGCTGATTTGCGATGCGACGCATGCGCTGCCGATTCAGGTTCTGCGTAACGATATCCGCGTGATTGCCGCCGGCAATGGCTGTACCGATGATCTGCAACTGGAACACCTGCCCGCGAACACCGATATTCGCGTGGGCGATGTGCTGGTTACCTCCGGCCTTGGTGGTCGTTTCCCTGAAGGATACCCGGTTGCCGTTGTTTCATCGGTGAAACTGGATACGCAGCGTGCGTACACGGTGATTCAGGCGCGTCCGACAGCGGGCCTGCAACGTTTACGTTATCTGTTGCTGCTGTGGGGGGCGGATCGTAACGGCACCAATCCACGGACGCCGGAAGATGTGCACCGCGTGGCGAATGAACGTCTGCTGCAAATGATGCCGCAGGTTCTGCCTTCGCCTGATGTGATGGGGCCACCTGCGCCGATGCCTGCTCCGGCAACCGGTATTACACAACCGCCACCGCAACTCTCTCCGGGAGGGCAATAGTGGCAAGTTACCGTAGCCAGGGGCGCTGGGTTATCTGGCTCTCGTTTTTCATTGCTCTGTTGCTTCAAATCATGCCCTGGCCGGACGACATTCTTGTTTACCGGCCAAACTGGGTGCTACTTATTCTGCTTTACTGGATTCTGGCGCTCCCGCACCGCGTAAATGTCGGTACGGGTTTCGCTATGGGTGCCATACTGGATCTGATTAGCGGATCCACTCTTGGCGTTCGTGCGTTGTCATTAAGCATTGTCGCCTATCTGGTTGCACTGAAATTTCAGTTATTCCGTAATCTGGCGCTCTGGCAACAGGCGCTGGTGGTAATGTTGTTGTCGTTGGCGACCGAAGTGATTGTTTTCTGGGCTGAGTTCCTGGTAATTAACGTTTCGTTCAAGCCCGACATTTTCTGGAGCAGCCTCGTAAATGGTGTGCTCTGGCCGTGGCTCTTCCTGTTAATGCGTAAGATCCGCCAGCAGTTTGCGGTGCAATAAAGGTTGTTATGACAGATATCTGGCTCGCTTCCGGCTCCCCCCGTCGTCAGGAACTGCTCACCCAATTGGGTGTGGCTTTCGAACTTATCGTTCCGGGAATTGAAGAACAACGCCAGCCGCAGGAGAGCGCGCGGCAGTACGTTCTGCGCCTTGCGCGTGAGAAGGCACTGGCGGGCGTAGCGATGGCACCGCGCGATCTGCCGGTGTTAGGTGCGGACACGATCGTGATATTTAATGGTGAAGTGCTTGAAAAACCGAAAGACTCCTCGCATGCTGCCAGTATGTTACGTCTGCTTTCCGGGCAAACACACCAGGTCATGACTGCTGTGGCGCTGGCCGATCGCCAGCACCTGCTTGATTGTCTGGTGGAAACAGAAGTGACCTTCAGAGTGTTATCAGAAAAGGATATTGCCGCCTACGTCGAAAGCAAAGAACCGCTGGATAAAGCCGGTGCGTACGGCATTCAGGGGCTGGGTGGGTGTTTCGTCAGGAAAATTAACGGTAGTTATCATGCCGTTGTGGGTTTACCGCTGGTGGAAACCTGGGAATTGCTGAGCAATTTTAACGCACTGCGTGAAGGAAGAGATAATCATGACGGCTGAATTGTTGGTCAACGTTACACCATCGGAAACACGCGTCGCTTATATTGACGGCGGTATTCTTCAGGAAATTCACATCGAGCGCGAAGCACGGCGCGGGATAGTAGGCAATATCTACAAAGGTCGGGTCAGCAGGGTACTTCCGGGTATGCAGGCGGCTTTTGTAGATATTGGTCTGGAAAAGGCGGCGTTTCTACACGCCTCCGACATTATGCCGCACACCGAATGCGTCGCCGGGGAAGAGCAGAAAAACTTCACCGTTCGCGATATCTCCGAACTGGTTCGCCAGGGGCAGGATCTGATGGTGCAGGTGGTCAAAGACCCTCTCGGCACCAAAGGCGCGCGTCTTACCACAGATATTACGTTGCCGTCCCGCTATCTGGTGTTTATGCCTGGTGCGGCGCACGTTGGCGTTTCCCAGCGTATTGAAAGTGAAGCCGAACGCGACCGCCTGAAGCAGGTGGTGGCCAGTTACTGCGATGAGCAGGGCGGCTTTATTATTCGTACTGCCGCCGAAGGTGTGTGCGAAGAGGATCTTTCTTCTGATGCCGCTTATCTTAAGCGTGTCTGGACGAAAGTGATGGAGCGCAAGAAGCGCCAGCAGACGCGCTGTAAACTCTATGGCGAATTGGCGCTGGCGCAGCGCGTACTGCGCGACTTTGCCGATGCGCATCTGGATCGTATTCGCGTTGATTCGAGGCTGACCTTTGAGGCGTTGCTTGAGTTTACGGCCGAATACATTCCGGAAATGACCAGCAAACTGGAACATTACAGCGGTCGCCAGCCGATCTTCGATCTCTACGATGTGGAAAACGAAATTCAGCGCGCGCTGGAACGTAAGGTCGAACTGAAATCGGGCGGCTATCTGATCATTGATCAAACCGAAGCGATGACCACTGTCGATATTAATACCGGCGCATTTGTCGGCCATCGCAATCTCGATGACACCATCTTCAACACCAATATCGAAGCCACTCAGGCGATCGCCCGCCAGCTACGGTTACGTAACCTTGGCGGCATTATCATTATTGATTTTATTGATATGAATAATGAGGATCACCGCCGTCGCGTGCTGCATTCGCTGGAGCAGGCGCTGAGCAAAGATCGGGTAAAAACCAGTATCAACGGTTTTTCCCAGCTTGGGCTGGTAGAGATGACCCGCAAACGCACGCGCGAGAGCGTGGAGCACGTCTTGTGCAAAGAATGTCCCACCTGTCATGGCCGGGGAACGGTGAAAACCGTGGAAACCGTGTGCTATGAGATCATGCGCGAGATCGTTCGCGTCCACCATGCCTACGACTCCGATCGCTTCCTGGTCTATGCTTCACCTGCGGTAGCGGAAACCCTGAAAGGTGAAGAGTCGCACGCGCTGGCCGAAGTGGAAATCTTCGTCGGTAAGCAGGTAAAAGTGCAAATCGAGCCGCTCTATAATCAGGAGCAGTTTGACGTAGTCATGATGTAATGCGCAGCGTGCTGCGACACAAGTGGGTCTGATTGGATTGACAAGGAGAGAGGCGTGAGGCGACTGCCGGGGATATTGCTGCTTACAGGGGCGACGCTGATTGTTATCGCGGCGCTGCTGGTGAGTGGTTTGCGCCTGGTGTTGCCGCACCTGGATAACTGGCGCGAGGAGATCCTGACGCGCATCACGGCACAAACCGGCATTCCGGTTTCGGCCAGTCAGTTGCAGGCGCGCTGGGAGAATTTCGGCCCTGAGCTGGAAGTGCGCGATATCAAAGCCCGCCTGAATGACGGCGGCGATCTTTCCGTTAAGCGCGTAACGCTGGCGCTGGATGTCTGGCAGAGCCTGCTGCACCTGCGCTGGCAGTTTCGTGATCTTACCTTTTATCAACTCGTCGCGCGCACCAATACGCCGTTGCAGCGGAATGACAACGATGAGCCGATTGCCAGCGATCGCATCAGCGACCTCTTCTTACGCCAGTTTGATCATTTTGATCTTCGCGACAGTCGCGTCAGTTTTCTGACGCTTTCCGGCCAACGCGCCGAACTGGCGATCCCGCAGCTTACATGGCTTAACGGCAACGATCGTCACCGTGCCGAGGGGCAAGTTAGTCTCTCGAGCCTGACCGGGCAGCACGGTGTGATGCAGGTTCGGATGGACCTCCGCGACGACAACGGGCTGTTGAATAATGGCCGTGTCTGGCTGCAAGCTGATGATATCGATGTTAAACCATGGCTCGGTACGTGGATGCAGGACAACGTGGCGCTCGATTCTGCCCGTTTTAGCCTTGAGGGCTGGATGACGCTGAATAAAGGCGTGGTGGAAAGCGGCGATGTGTGGCTGAAAAAAGGCGGCGCAAGCTGGCAGGGAGAGCAGGCAACCACCCACCGTTTGACGGTCGATAACCTGACCGTCCATGTTTCCCGTCAACAGCAAGGCTGGCAGTTTGATGTGCCGGTAACACGTATCGCTATTGATGACCGCGCATGGCCGCAGGGCGCGCTGAGTTTTGCCTGGGTTCCGGCGCAGGAAGTGGGCGGGGTGAACAGTGATGAATTACGCGTTCGTGCCAACAACCTTGAGTTGAGTGGGCTGGAAGGGCTGCTGCCTATTGCGCAGAAGATCTCGCCGTCCCTGTCCGACATCTGGCGCACCATGCAACCAGAAGGTTCGCTGGAGCAACTGGCGCTGGATATCCCGTTGCAGGCAACCGACAAAACGCGTTTCCTGGCGCAGTGGAAAGATATCCGTTGGAAACAGTGGCAGTTGTTGCCGGGCGTTGAACATTTCAGCGGCAAGCTGGAAGGCAGCCTCGCTGATGGGCGATTAACGGGCGCGGTGACACAGGCGAAAATGCCGTATGTTGGCGTATTCCCGGCGCCGCTTGAGATTGATAAAGCGGACGCCACGCTGAACTGGCAGAAGAACGAACATGGCTTCCAGCTTGATGGGAATAACATTGATGTGCAGGCGAACGCACTACATGCACACGGAAGTTTCCGTTATCTCCAGCCGCAGGATGATGAACCCTGGCTTGGTATTCTGGCGGGGATCAATGTTTCCGACGCTGGGCAGTCCTGGCGCTACTTCCCGCAAAACCTGATGGGCAAAGCGCTGGTGTCATATCTTAGTGCCGCCATTAAAGGCGGACAGGCACAGGATGCCACGCTGGTATACGGCGGCAACCCGCACTTATTCCCCTATAAGCACAATGAAGGTCAGTTTGAAGTGCTGGTGCCGCTACGCAATGCGACCTTTGCTTTTCAGCCTGACTGGCCAGCGCTGCAAAATCTGGATATCGAGCTGGATTTTCTCAATGACGGTCTGTGGATGAAAAGCGATAAGGCGGCCCTTGGTGGCGTGACCGCCAGCAATCTGACCGCGGTTATTCCTGATTATGAAAAAGAGAATCTGCTGATCGATGCCGATATTAACGGCCCGGGCAAAGCAGTTGGCCCCTACTTCAAAGAGACACCGCTGCACGACACGCTGGCCAGCGCGCTGGATGAACTGCAACTTGATGGCGACGTAAGCGCTCGCTTACATCTTGATATTCCGCTGGATGGCGAGATGACCGTCGCCAAAGGCGATGTGGCGTTGCGTAACAATAGCCTGTTTATCAAGCCGCTCAACAGCACGCTGAAAAACCTCAGCGGCAAATTCAGTTTCGATAATGGCACCCTGAAAAGCGAGCCGTTACAGGCGACCTGGTTTAATCAACCTCTGAACCTCGATTTTTCCACCACCGAAGGCGACAAAGCGTATCAGGTAGCGGTCAATCTCAATGGCAAATGGCAGCCAGCGCGCACGGGCGTATTACCTGCTCAGCTTGAGTCTGCGCTCGGCGGTAGTGTGGCGTGGAAAGGGGATGTTGGAATTGAGCTGCCGCATAACGGCGGTGCGACCTACAAGGTCAATATTGATGGCGATCTGAGTAACATCGCCAGCACCTTGCCGCCGCCGCTGGATAAAGCCGCAGGCAAAGCGCTGCCGGTTAAACTGAAAGTGGATGGCGATCTGCGTGGCTTTGCGCTGACCGGCAACGCCGGTAGCAATAATCACTTCAACAGCCGCTGGTTGCTTAACAACAAACTCACGCTCGATCGTGGGATTTGGACCTCGGATAGCCGCACCCTTCCGCCATTGCCGGAACAGGCCGGGCTGGAGCTGAATCTCCCCGCCATGAACGGCGCGCAGTGGCTGGCGCTGTTCCGCCAGGGCGTGGCGAATAATGTCAGTAATTCAACGAGTTTCCCGTCCAGTATCACGTTACGCACGCCAGCGCTGACGCTGGGCGGGCAGCAGTGGAATAACCTGAGTATCGTCTCGCAGCCGCAGCTTTCCGGCTCTACCATTGAGGCACAGGCGCGGGAAATTAGCGGTACGCTGACGCTGCGCGATAATGCACCGTGGCAAGCGGCCATCCGTTACCTCTATTACAATCCGTCTAATATGCAGCCGAATGATGATGACATTTCGTCGCCGTCGACGTTGCTGCGCGGCAAAACCCGTATTGATTTTACCGGCTGGCCGGATTTGCAGTTGCGCTGTGCTGAATGCTGGCTATGGGGGCAAAAATATGGCCGTATCGACGGTGATTTCTCGATTAATGGCGATACGTTGACGCTGGCGAACGGCCTGGTGGACAGTGGCACCGCTCGTCTGACGGCAGACGGCGAATGGGTTAACCGGGTAGGGGCAGAACGCACGTCGCTGAAAGGTGTGCTGCGCGGCGAGAAACTCGACTCGGCAGCGAGTTTCTTTGGCGTCTCGACGCCGGTACGCGACTCCTCTTTCGATATCAACTATGACCTGCATTGGCGTAGCCCGCCGTGGCAGCCGCAGGAAGAGTCGCTGAACGGCATTTTGCGTACGCGGCTGGGGAAAGGGAAGATCACCGATATCAGCACTGGTCATGCAGGGCAGTTTCTGCGACTGTTTAGCGTCGATGCGCTGCTGCGCAAATTGCGCTTCGATTTTAGCGATACCTTTAGCAGTGAAGGGTTCTGGTTTGATTCGATCCGCAGCACCGCATGGATCAAAGATGGTGTGCTGCACAGCGATGATACGCTGGTGGACGGGCTGGAAGCGGACATCGCGATGAAAGGTTCGGTCGATCTGGTGCGCCGCGAACTGAATGTTGAAGCGGTAGTGGCACCGGAAATATCGGCAACCGTAGGCGTGGCGGCCGCTTTCGCCGTCAACCCGATCGTAGGCGCGGCTGTGTTTGCCGCCAGTAAAGTGCTGGGGCCGCTATGGAATAAAGTCTCTATTCTGCGCTACAGCATTACTGGCCCGGTCGATCAGCCGCAGATTAACGAAGTCCTGCGCCAGCCGCGCACGGACAAAACGCAATGATTTGACGGCATCGGCGAATTGCCTCAAGCTCCTTGTATCGCTTTTTTTATTGCCCGATGTGGCGGCAACGATGAGTAAAAAATGATGAGTCTTAATCTGGTGAGTGAACAACTGCTGGCAGCGAATGGCCTGAGTCATCAGGATCTGTTTGCCATTCTCGGTCAATTGACCGCACGTCGTCTTGATTATGGCGATCTCTATTTCCAGTCGAGCTATCACGAATCCTGGGTTTTAGAAGACAGCATCATTAAAGATGGCTCTTACAATATTGATCAGGGCGTGGGTGTTCGCGCTGTGAGCGGTGAGAAAACCGGTTTTGCTTATGCCGACCAGATAAGTCTGCTGGCGCTGGAGCAGAGTGCGCAGGCCGCGCGTACCATTGTGCGTGAAAACGGTGACGGCAAAGTGAAGACGCTGGGCGCGGTGGAACATACGGCGATTTATACCAGCGTGGATCCGCTGCAAAGTATGAGCCGCGAAGAGAAGCTGGATATTCTGCGCCGCGTGGATAAAGTGGCGCGCGCGGCTGACAAGCGCGTGCAGGAAGTGACCGCCAGCCTGACCGGCGTTTATGAATTGATTCTTGTCGCAGCGACCGACGGTACGCTGGCCGCCGATGTGCGTCCTCTGGTGCGCCTCTCGGTGAGCGTGCAGGTAGAAGAGGATGGAAAACGCGAGCGCGGTTCCAGCGGTGGCGGTGGTCGTTTCGGCTATGACTGGTTCTTGCAAGACGTTGATGGCGATGTGCGTGCCGATGCATGGGCGAAAGAAGCTGTGCGCATGGCGCTGGTGAACTTGTCTGCTGTTGCGGCGCCTGCGGGTATGCTGCCAGTGGTGCTGGGCGCGGGCTGGCCGGGAGTACTGTTGCACGAAGCGGTCGGTCACGGTCTGGAAGGTGATTTCAACCGTCGCGGGACGTCGGTATTCAGCGGGCAGATGGGCCAACTGGTGGCTTCAGAGCTTTGTACGGTGGTCGATGATGGCACGATTGTCGATCGTCGCGGATCGGTGGCGATTGACGATGAAGGCACGCCAGGGCAGTACAATGTGCTGATCGAAAATGGCGTACTGAAAGGCTACATGCAGGACAAGATGAACGCACGTTTGATGGGCATGAAACCGACTGGCAATGGTCGCCGTGAATCTTATGCTCATTTGCCGATGCCGCGCATGACCAATACTTATATGCTCGCCGGTAAATCGACGCCGCAGGAGATTATTGCGTCCGTTGATTACGGGATCTACGCGCCAAACTTCGGCGGTGGCCAGGTGGATATTACCTCCGGCAAGTTTGTCTTCTCCACTTCGGAAGCGTACCTGATTGAGAAAGGTAAAGTGACCAAAGCGGTGAAAGGCGCAACCCTGATTGGCTCCGGAATCGAAGCTATGCAGCAGATCTCGATGGTCGGTAACGATCTGAAGCTGGATAACGGCGTTGGCGTATGCGGCAAAGAGGGACAAAGCCTGCCGGTTGGCGTGGGTCAACCGACGCTGAAAGTGGATAACCTGACAGTGGGTGGTACAGCTTAATCGTTAAAATCCTCTCCCTGCGGGGAGAGGATTATCCGCTCAGGCGCTGCGTCCCTGCATTCCCTGATATACCTTCGCCACTTCAATAAAATATTCCGTCATGTAGTTAATACAGACCTGCACTTTCAGCGGGAGCTTATCTTTTTGCGTATATAGCGCATAAACCGGGCGCGGATCGGACTGATAGCGTGGTAGCAGGATCTCCAACTGGCCACTGTTGATCTCATCGATCACCCACATCAGCGGGACATAAGCCAGCCCGGCCCCGACAGTCAGCCAGCGCGTCAGCGTCATCGGATCGTTGGTGATAAACCGTCCCTGCGGGATCAGCCGCGTTGAGATCCCTTCTGGCGCGATCAGTTCAAATTCGTTATCCGGGCGGACGCTATATTCTAGCCACGAATGATTTGCCAGGTCGGTGGGTTTTTCCGGCACGCCATATTGGGCAAGATAGTTTTTCGCCGCGCAGAGCACCATTGGCATCACGCCAAGGCGTCGGGAGAAGAGGCTGGAATCTTGCAGGGCACCGACGCGGATCACCACATCCAGCCCGTCGGCGATCAGATCCGGCGCCGGGATTCCGGTTACCAGGTTGACGGTCAACCCTGGATGCTCTTTCAGCATCTCTGCCGTCATTTTTGCCAGCACATTTTGCGCCATGGTTGAAGAACTACCAATGCGCAGCGTGCCGATCGGCGTGTTGTTGAAAGCGTAAAGTTGCTCATGGACATCCTGCACTTCATGCAGCATGCGACGACATCCCTGATAGTAAATTTTTCCAGCTTCGGTTAGCCCCAGGCTGCGTGTGCTGCGGTTTAGCAGCTTGACCTGTAATTCATCTTCCAGCTTCGCCACCGTCTGGCTGATGGACGAAACGCTCATTTCCAGCTGTCGGGCGGTGGCGGTAAAGGAACCTAATTCCACCACCCTGGCAAACACCGACATGCGTTTTAGTCGTTCCATTATTCATTCTTACTTAAAAGTGATTTAGATCACACAATATAGATAACAGCATAACAGTTACGTTAATATACTATCTCTTAAGAATATTCACGTCACTCTCGCCCAGGCACTCCTGTCCTATTCCTGCGGTGACGTAAAAACAATTTCACCTGCTTGTTCTCGAATCAAGGTCAACATGAGTCTGTTTCCCGTAATCGTGGTGTTCGGTTTGTCGTTCCCTCCGATTTTTTTTGAATTGATTTTGTCACTGGCTATTTTCTGGCTGGTACGACGGATGCTGATCCCCACCGGAATCTATGATTTCGTCTGGCATCCCGCTTTATTTAATACTGCGCTGTACTGCTGCCTGTTTTACCTGCTGTCGCGTTTGTTTGTTTGAGGTCGAAGTGAAAACACTAACAAGAAATATCTCTCGTACCGCTATTACGGTCGTTCTGGTTATCCTGGCGTTCATCGCAATTTTCCGCGCCTGGGTCTATTACACCGAATCCCCCTGGACGCGCGATGCGCGCTTCAGCGCAGATGTAGTTGCCATTGCGCCAGATGTCACCGGGCTGGTGACCTCGGTCAATGTGCATGACAACCAACTGGTAAAAGAGGGACAAGTGCTGTTCACCATCGATCAGCCCCGCTACCAGAAAGCGCTGGCAGAGGATGAGGCGGATGTTGCTTATTACGATGCGCTGGTCAACGAGAAGCGCCGTGAGGCCGGACGTCGTAACCAGTTAGGTGTACAGGCGATGTCGCGCGAAGAGATCGACCAGGCGAACAACATACTGCAAACGGCGATGCATCAGCTTGCTAAAGCACAAGCGGCCCGCGACCTGGCGAAACTTGATCTGGAGCGCACCATCATCCGTGCGCCAGCTGACGGTTGGGTCACCAACCTGAATGTTTACGCTGGTGAGTTTATTACCCGCGGTTCAACCGCTGTGGCGTTGGTGAAACAGAACTCCTTCTATATTCTGGCTTATATGGAAGAGACCAAACTCGAAGGCGTTCGTCCTGGTTACCGGGCAGAGATCACGCCACTCGGCAGTAACATGGTGCTGAAAGGCACAGTGGACAGTATTGCCGCCGGTGTCACCAACTCCAGCAGTAGCAACGGCAACAAAGGGATGGCGACTATCGATTCCAATCTGGAATGGGTGCGTCTGGCCCAGCGCGTACCGGTACGTATTCGCCTCGATAAACAGCAGGGAAATCTCTGGCCCGCAGGTACTACCGCGACCGTTGTCGTGACCGGGAAAACCGATCGTGACGAGAGCCAGGATTCCTTCTTTCGTAAAATGGCCCACCGTCTGCGTGAGTTGGGGTAATCGCTATGGGGCTGCTATCGATAGCCAGCCAGCATTTGCGCTTTGCCGTCAAGCTGGCCTTTGCCGTGGTACTGGCGCTGTTTGTCGGTTTTCACTTTCAGCTTGAAACACCTCGCTGGGCGGTGCTGACCGCCGCGATTGTTGCGGCTGGTCCGGCGTTTGCGGCCGGTGGCGAGCCCTATTCCGGCGCTATCCGTTACCGCGGAATGCTGCGTATTGTCGGGACGTTTATCGGCTGTATTGCCGGTCTGGCGATCATCATTGTATTGATCCGCACGCCGCTGTTGATGCTGATGGTGTGCTGTATCTGGGCCGGTTTTTGTACCTGGCTCTCCTCGCTGGTACGCGTTGAAAACTCCTATGCCTGGGGGCTGGCAGGATATACTGCGTTAATCATCGTCGTTACCATTCAGACCGAGCCGCTGTTGGCGCCGCAATATGCCGTGGAGCGTTGTAGCGAAATCGTCGTCGGGATCCTCTGCGCCATTGTTGCCGATCTGCTGTTTTCCCCTCGCTCGATCAAACGTGAGATTGACCGTGAGCTTGACGCTCTGCTGGTGGCGCACTATCAACTGATGCAATTGTGCATCAAGCACGGCGATCGTGAAGAGGTGGATCAAGCATGGGCTGCGCTGGTGCGCCGTACCACCGCACTGGAAGGCATGCGCAGCAACCTGAAGATTGAATCATCCCGCTGGGGGCGTGCTAATCGGCGGTTAAAAGTAATCAACACGCTCTCATTGACGCTGATTACGCAGGCTTGCGAAACCTACCTTATTCAGAATACGCGTCCGGAACTGGTTACCGATACCTTCCGGGAGCTGTTCGCGGATCCTGTCGATAATGTGCAGGATGTGCATAAGCAAGTGAAACGCATGCGCCGGGTGATGGCCTGGACCGGTGAGCGTGATACGCCGGTAACCATCTACAGTTGGGTGGGGGCGGCGACGCGCTACCTACTGCTGAGACGCGGTGTCATCGGTAATGCCAAAATCAGTGCGGTTGAAGAAGAGGTCCTACAGGGCGAAGTGGTGGTAAAACCGGAATCCGCCGAACGTCACCATGCAATGGTTAACTTCTGGCGCACCACCTTATCATGCATGCTGGGTACGCTTTTCTGGCTGTGGACCGGCTGGACATCCGGCAGTGGATCAATGGTAATGATTGCCGTCGTTACCTCGCTGGCGATGCGTCTGCCGAATCCGAAAATGGTGGCAAAAGACTTTATCTACGGCATGTTGTGGGCCCTACCGATCGGAGCGTTGTTCTTTCTGGTGATTATTCCCTCGACGCAACAAAGCATGCTACTGCTCTGTATCAGCCTGGCGGTGCTGGCCTTCTTTATCGGCATTGAGGTACAGAAGCGCCGTCTGGGATCGATGGCGACGTTGGCGGGCACCATCAACATTCTGGTGCTTGATAACCCAATGACCTTTAAATTCAGCCAGTTTCTCGACAATGCGCTCGGCCAGTTAGTGGGCGTGGTGCTGGCCATGGTGGTTTTGCTGCTGGTGCGGGATAACTCGCAGGCGCGTACCGGGCGTATGTTGTTGAATCAGTTTGTTTCGGCGGCGGTATCGGCAATGACCACCAATACGGCGCGACGTAAAGAGAACCATCTGCCTGCGCTGTATCAGCAACTGTTTTTACTGCTGAACAAATTCCCCGGCGACGTGGCGAAGTTTCGTCTGGCATTAACGTTGATTATTGCCCACCAGCGTCTGCGCGATGCGCCGGTGCCTATCAATGATGATCTTTCCGCTTTTCATCGCCAGTTACGCCATACCGCGTCGCAAGTGATTTCGGCCGGATCGGATAACAAACGACGGCGTTACTTTATGCAACTGCTGGAAGAGCTGGATATATACCAGAAGAAACTGCGCATCTGGGATGCGCCGCCACAGGTGACCGAGCCGGTGCAGCGATTAACCGGGATGCTCCACAAATATCAGCATGCGCTGACCAGCAACTAAACAGACAACCGGCGCTAAAAAGCGTCGGTTTTTTTATGGCTATACTTTGTGGAAGCTGATAACACACCGATCGGGAGAACAAATGACAAAGCAGGTATTGCAGGATAACCCACTTTTTCAGACCGGCTATCTGGTGGATGGCGTCTGGAAATCGCTGGACACCACATTTGACGTTCTGAATCCGGCCACCGGTGCAATCATCGCCAGCGTCGCTAAAGCAGGAAAAAAAGAGACCGAAGATGCTATTGCTGCGGCGAGTCGGGCATTTCCTGGCTGGAGGGCGAAAACTGCGAAAGAGCGTTCCGTCATCCTCTATCGCTGGTATGAATTGATCATTGAAAATAAAAGCTGGCTAGGGCGCTTAATGACCACCGAGCAGGGGAAACCATTAAGAGAGGCTGAGGGGGAAGTCGAGTATGCCGCCAGCTTTATTCAGTGGTTTGCCGAACAGGCAAAACGCGCCAATGGTGAAATTATCCCGCCGATCAAGCCGGGGTCGCGCATTCTGGCAACCCGGGAACCGGTAGGAGTAGTAGCGGCCATCACGCCGTGGAACTTCCCGATGGCGATGCTGACCCGCAAGCTGGGGCCAGCGCTGGCGGCAGGGTGTACTGGCGTTATCAAACCGGCGAACAATACCCCGCTCAGCGCGTTTGCCTTGTTGGCGCTGGCGAAGAAAGCGGGCGTACCGGATGGTGTGCTCAATGCGGTTGCCGGTAACACGGCAGAAATCAGCGATGCGATTATGGCCAGCCACGAGGTGCGTAAGATCTCTTTCACTGGCTCGACTGCGGTAGGGAAAACGCTGGTTCGCAATGCCGCCGAAACCATGAAAAAAGTGTCGATGGAACTGGGGGGCAACGCGCCGTATATCGTTTTTGAAGATGCCGACATCGAGGCGGCAGTTCAGGGGGCGATTGCTAACAAATTCCGCAATGCCGGCCAGGTCTGTGTCAGCGTAAACCGCTTCTATATTCATGAGTCTGTCTATGACACTTTCACACAAAAGCTGAGTACGGCGGTAAGTGGATTGAAAGTGGGAAATGGTCTGGAAGAGGGCGTCGTAGTGGGGCCGTTGATCGAACCTGCCGCTATCGAAAAAGTGCGTGATCATGTGGAAGATGCGGTGGCTAAAGGTGCTAAAGTGCTGGCTGGCGGTAAAGCGCACAGTCTTGGTGGTAACTTCTGGCAACCAACCGTGCTGGGTGATTGTAGCGATGGCATGAAGCTGGCGCAGGAAGAGACATTTGGCCCGGTGGCAGCCTGTTTCCGCTTTACCAGTGAGGAAGAAGTCGTCCAGCGTGCGAATGCGACGCCGTTTGGTTTGGCGGCTTACTTCTATACGCAAAACTTGCCGCGGGTATTCCGCGTTTCGCAGGCTATTGAGAGCGGAATGATCGGTATTAATGAGTGCGCGGTATCCACCGAACTGGGGCCGTTCGGCGGAGTGAAAGAGTCGGGACTGGGTCGTGAAGGGTCGGTGCTGGGGCTGGAGGAGTTTCTTGAGGTGAAAACTCTGCATCTCGGCGGATTATAACGCGTCAGGCGGCGGATGCCGCCCTGTTGGGCTGGTGGCGGAAATAATGAATACCTACACTTTCGATTTTAAAAACATCCACGATCAGGGCGCATTCTACCGGGAGTTCTCGCGCCAGTTCGAGCTGGGAAGCGACACGATTCACGATCTCGATTCACTGTGGGATGCGGTGATGGCGGGGGCATTACCTTTACCGCTGGAGATTGAGTTTGTTCATTTGCCGGAGCGACAGCGCCGCCGGTTTGGCGCATTGATCCTGTTGTTTGATGAAGCAGAAGAGGAACTGGAAGGCGAGCTGCGTTTTAATATGCGCTGAAGGCAAAAAAAGCCCCTGACAGGCAGGGGCAAGTCGTCGGGTTAGACGACGAGGGTTTATTTATACAGTTCCGCTGTGACGTGGGTGTGATCACCGGTACGTGCTTCAACGATGCGATAGCTGCTGGCGCCCGCTTGGTCAGCTTTCGCGGAGAGTTCCTGGCGAATATCCATCGGTACACCAGCAACCTGTGAAACAGAAATATTGCCCATAGGTTGCAGGTTGCTTGCCTGTTCGCTGTTAACCAGTGTTGCAGCGCTTGCGCCGAAAGAGATCAGGGATGCAAGGCTCAGGGCTGCGATGATTAGATTGCGTTTCATAGTTTGTCTCCTTAAGAGAGTCTCAACGGCAGGGAGGAGTGAACTGCTATTTTTGTACCTGGTGCCGTTGAGTGATGACATAGGGTTATCAGTAAAACTTATTTGTACAGCTCGGCTGTTGCGTGCCAGTTGTCACCGGTACGTGCTTCGATAATGCGGTAAGAAGAAGCGCCTTGTTCTTCCGCTTTTTTGTTCAATTCAGCACGCATATCCATCGGGGAGGAGGCGACAGCACCTATGGATACGGTGCCCAGAGACTGGCGTGATTGTGCCTGGTCTGCGCTGATGGAATCGGCAGCAAAAGCGCCAAATGACAGTGCTGAGAGAATGCTAAGTGTTGCAACAGTTGATTTGATATTCATGATTCTTAACCTCGTCGTATTCTTTTACTTCAATTCATTGGGGTCTTGTTTCGTGACCCTCATCACAAAATCAAGTATACACTAGTCACTGTAAAAATTAATACCTTGCTAATTATTTCAGTGGTAATTAGGCTTGGTTGAAATCATTTTTTATAATAAGAAAGCATAAAAACTCTGAATATGGTTAAAAAATGATTGATGATATCTAAGAAAATCATATAGATATTTGAATTTGATTTTTTGTGCGATGGCATTAACTGCAATGGGGGGAGGAAACAGGGAATCGCACTAACTGTTAAAATAATGTGAGTGAAAATTCGTGATCAAAGGGGGGCAGTCAGAAGATTCCCCCACAATCGAAGCGGGGGAAAAGTGATATCAGAGTTCTTGTTCGAATAAAACGAGGATCGCTTCGTAGAGATCTTTAACGGTGAAGCCTCTTGCCGGGATGGTAAAAATCGTATCGTCGCCAGCAATGGTGCCGAGGATGCCTTCCGCTTTACCCAGGGAATCCAGCAGGCGAGCGATAAGCTGCGCTGCGCCCGGACTGGTGTGAATCATCACAACGGCATCGTTGTAGTCGATATCCAGCACCAGGTTCTTCAGCGGGCTTGAGGTTGTCGGGACGCCCAGCTCAATCGGCAGGCAGTAGACCATCTCCATTTTTGCGTTGCGCGTACGAACCGCACCGAATTTGGTCAACATGCGGGAGACTTTAGACTGATTGATGTTGTCGAAGCCTTCATCTTGTAAAGCCTGGACAATTTCTCCCTGAGAACTGAATTTCTCTTCTTTAAGAAGCGCCTTAAACGCTTTAACTAATTCTTCTTGTTTTGCCGAGCTTCGCATAAGTCACCCGTAATATGGCCGTGAAAACACATTATTATGCATATTGATGAATATTTATGCAAACAATCTCGTGTGGAAAATTCTCAAATGTATGCTGAAAGGCGCGGAGTTTACCAAATCCTGCGCTGAAGGACAGGCACATGTGTCTTACGTCGCAAATAACATTAAAAAGTAAATTTAATGTTATAAAGTTGATGTTATTTTGGTGAATATAGCAGCTATATTATAAACTCTCGGTGTTAGTTGCTTAGCTTGCCGATCTGACGACGTATTGACCTTCTTATAAGATCTTAAAGTAAAGTGTGCCGCAGAATTTCTGCGTACGCATTGCCATAATTATCAAGGTGAATTAAGGTCGCCGCAACGGAGTAACAAAATATTTAGCTAACCATAATAAGGAGTTTATGATGAAAGTCGCAGTCCTCGGCGCGGCCGGCGGTATCGGTCAGGCGCTAGCCCTACTACTGAAAACACAGCTGCCTTCTGGTTCAGAACTCTCTCTCTATGATATTGCTCCTGTAACCCCCGGGGTTGCTGTTGATCTGAGCCATATTCCAACTGATGTGAGCATTAAAGGTTTCTCCGGCGATGATGCGACTCCTGCGCTGGAAGGGGCCGATGTCGTACTGATTTCCGCTGGCGTGGCGCGTAAACCGGGTATGGATCGTTCCGACCTGTTTAACGTCAACGCGGGCATTGTGAAAAACCTGGTCACCCAGGTGGCGAAAACCGCGCCGACGGCCTGTATTGGCATCATTACTAACCCGGTTAATACTACCGTCGCCATTGCGGCGGAAGTGCTGAAGAAAGCGGATGTCTACGACAAGAACAAACTGTTTGGCGTCACCACGCTTGACATTATTCGCTCCAATACCTTTATTGCCGAACTGAAACATAAATCACCGTGTGATATCGAAGTGCCGGTGATTGGTGGGCATTCCGGCGTTACCATTCTGCCGCTGCTGTCACAGGTAACGGGCGTCAGCTTTAGCGAGCAAGAAGTCGCAGAACTGACAAAACGCATTCAGAATGCCGGTACTGAAGTGGTGGAAGCGAAGGCGGGTGGTGGTTCGGCTACGCTCTCGATGGGGCAGGCTGCTGCGCGTTTTGGTTTGTCTCTGGTTCGCGCGATGCAAGGTGAGAAAGGCGTAGTTGAATGCGCCTATGTTGAAGGCGATGGCGAATATGCGCGCTTCTTCTCACAGCCGCTGCTGTTGGGGAAAAACGGTATTGAAGAGCGTCATGCGATCGGCAAGCTTAGCGCTTATGAGCAACAGTCGTTGGAAGGTATGCTGGACACGCTGAAAAAAGATATTCAACTGGGCGTGGATTTCGTTAACCGTTAACGTGCTATCGCTGCCATAAAAAACCGGAGGCAGTTCAAGTGCTCCGGTTTTTTTATGGGCAATCAGTTAGTTGCCGGATATTCTTCGATGGTGACTTGCAGAGTCAGTTTCTTATCATCGCGCATCACTTCAACTGGAATGACGGAACCCGGGCGGATCTCGGCGACCTGATCCATAGTTTCAAGCGCGGAAACGGCAGCTTTACCATTGACGGAGGTGATGACGTCATTCACTTTAATCCCGGCGCGCGCGGCAGGACCACCAGGCGAAACTTCGTTAACTACGATCCCCTGAATCGGGTCGATACCTCCGCCTTGCGAATGCAGGGGCGCAATTTCTCGCCCGCCGATACCAATATAACCCCGGATCACCCGACCATCGCGGATCAGCTTATCCATAATCTTGGTGGCCAACTGGAAAGGGATGGCAAAACCGATGCCTTCCGGTGTTCCGCCGTCGTTGCTCTTATCAAACGACAACGTGTTGATGCCCATCAATTCGCCCAGCGAGTTGACCAGCGCGCCGCCGGAGTTCCCATGGTTGATTGAAGCATCGGTCTGCAAAAAGTTCTGCCGCCCGCTCGGGTTCAGACCGATACGCCCGGTAGCGCTGATAATCCCCTGCGTTGTCGTTTGACCAAGGTTGTATGGGTTACCGATTGCCAGAACCACATCGCCGATATGCGGCGTGCGTTTCGTATTGATGGGGATCACCGGCAGACCGCCGGTCGCGTTGATCTTCAGCACCGCTAAGTCGGTCAGGGAATCCGAGCCAACCAGCAATGCTTCAAACACCCGGCCATCCTGCAGGGCAACGATAATCTGATCTGCATCATTGATGACGTGCTTGTTGGTAATGATGTAGCCACGCTGATCCATAATCACACCGGAACCAAGCGTACGGATCTCCAGGCGGTCATGAGTGGAGCTATTCAGGCTGCGGTTATAGACGTTGACCACAGCGGGCGCTGCGCGGCGTACTGCCGGGTTATAGCTGGCTGGCGTTTCGTCAGCACTTTCAAGCTGGGGAGCGCTATGGGGGATGTTTTTGCGCAGCGAAGGCATGGCGGCGATGATCAGGCCACCTACAACCAAACCGATTGCAACTGAACGTAAAAGCTTCACATACATGATGGGATTATCGCTAAAAGGAAGAACGGCAGCAGCATAACATGAGTTCTCCGGACATCACATGATGACGTCCGGAGAGTGGAGGATTTATCGCAGCAGCACATAGATACTGTCGTTGCCGCGCACGATATGCAGCGCCATTATCGAAGGTTTCGTTTCCAGCACTTTACGCATTTCAGCGATCGACTGAACGCGCTCACGGTTGATGCCAATGATCAGATCATCTTTATGCAGACCGGCCTGCGCAGCTGCACTGCCTTTTTCGACATTATTTATCGAGATGCCTTTGGTGCCGTCTTTGAGCTGGCTGTCGCTAAGTTCTGCACCCTGCAATGACGGTGAAATCAGATCGGCGCTGGCGGATGAAGAGGTACTTTTATCCAGCGTGACTTCCACATCCAGCGGCTTACCATCGCGCAGCAGGCCGAGCTTCACTTTCGCGCCTGGCTCCGTCGTGGCAATACGTGAACGCAGTTCGGCAAAGCTGTTCAGCGGCTTACCGTTCAGACTGACGATAACATCACCTGATTTGATCCCGGCTTTTGCCGAACCGGAGTTAGGCAGCACTTCGCTGACAAAAGCGCCGCGCTGAACGTTAAGATTAAAGGCTTTGGCGATATCCGCACTCATTTCCGTGCCTTTAATGCCCAACAGACCGCGTTTGATCTCACCAAACTGAATCAATTGCCTGGAGAGGGTTTGCGCCATATTGCTCGGAATGGCGAAGCCAATCCCTACGCTACCGCCACCCGGTGCGAGGATAGCGGTGTTAATGCCGATAAGTTCGCCGTTGAGGTTAAGCAGCGCGCCGCCGGAATTGCCGCGGTTGATGGAGGCATCCGTCTGGATAAAGTTCTCCAGCCCTTCCAGATTCAGGCCGCTGCGGCCCAGCGCGGAAACAATCCCGGATGTGGCCGTCTGCCCAAGGCCGAATGGGTTGCCGACGGCCACAACAAAGTCGCCGACTCGCAGTTTATCGGAGTCGGCAATCGCAATTTGCGTCAGGTTGCTGGCATTCTGTAATTGCAGCAGAGCAATATCGCTCTGATCATCGCCGCCGATCAGTTTAGCGTCGAACTCGCGGCCATCGTTCAACTGCACGCTGATTTTTTGCGCCTGATTGATCACGTGATTGTTTGTCAACACGTAGCCTTTTGCGGCGTCAATGATCACGCCGGAACCCAGCCCTTCAAAAGGTTGCGGCTGCTGCGGTTGATCCGGCACATCGTCGCCGAAAAACTTCTTAAGCTCTTCCGGAACTTTCTGACCTTGTGACGTCGTCCCCTCTACCCGCACGCTAACCACCGCAGGCAATACCTTTTCCAGCACGGGCGCAAGGCTTGGCAACTCGCCCTGGCCGGGTAATTGTGATGGCATGGCGGCCATCGCCTGAAACGGTGCCGAGAGAGTTAACCCGACACTTAACACAAATGCACTCAACAGCAGGGTTGGTTTCTTCATTGATGCTGGCTCTCGTAACCTAAAGTGAAAAGAATGACGCCCCAAAGCAGTTTGATGTTATTGAAATTTCAACCGGGTAACAATGATGTGAATGACTAAATAATAGCTGTGATGTGCAAGAAGGGGAGGGGCGCGGGAAACGCGCCCGAAAAAAACAGATGACAGGGCGAATTATTTACGGCTTGCGCTGCCGCGCAACAGACCGGAAGCGCCATCAGAATAATCACGCGGGATCTGCACCGGCGCCTGATCGTTACTGGCTTCAGATTCGGCCAGACGGTTGCGGAACGGATTCTCTTCTGCGGACATTTCCGGCAGCAGGCTGGACGAGCTTTTCGCCATGTGCTGATATAGTTGGCGATAATCATGTGCCATGTTATCCAGCAGTTCCGCGCTGCGGGCAAAATGGCTCACCAGCTCTTCGCGATACTCTTCCAGTTCCGCTTTGTTTTTTTCTAGTTCATACTGCAAGGCCTGTTGCTGGCGCAATTTACGGTTTCCGAAACGCATACCCACGGCACCAATGATAATGCCGACAACCAACCCGATTAGCGCGTATTCCCAGGTCATGTACTTCTCCCGTTATTTTGTGATTCCGTAGGGTGTGGGCCGCAAGCTTCTTGCCTGCGCCTGATAGTGCCACTATAACCGCTTCTGGTGTAGAAGTGGAATCCTGACAAATCATCGCGTAGTGTAGAACGGCTTTTTTTTCGTCAACCCTGTGGGGGCGGATCGATTTTCAAGGAACAACAATAACACCATGCAAAGCCTTACCCCGACATCGCGATACAACGGCGCTCTCAACGAGGGAAGCCATCAGCCGGATGATGTGCAAAAAGAAGCCGTTCAGCGGCTGGAGCATATCTATCAAGAACTTATTACCCGCAGCGACAATAGCACACCGGCAAGCGGTGGTTTGCTGGCGACGTTCGGCAAACTGCTGGGAAAACGTGAACCGCGGCAGAGCTCTCCGGTGCATGGCCTCTATATGTGGGGCGGCGTTGGTCGTGGCAAAACCTGGTTGATGGACATGTTCTATCAGAGCCTGCCGGGTGAGCGTAAACAACGTCTGCACTTTCACCGTTTTATGCTGCGTGTTCACGAAGAGTTAACCTCACTTCAAGGACATAGTGATCCGCTGGAAATTGTTGCCGATCGTTTCAAAGCTGAAACCGATGTGCTGTGCTTCGATGAATTTTTCGTTTCGGATATTACCGACGCCATGCTGCTGGGCGGGCTCATGAAAGCGCTGTTCGCTCGTGGTATTACACTGGTTGCGACGTCGAATATTCCACCGGATGAGCTCTATCGTAACGGCTTGCAGCGCTCGCGCTTTTTACCTGCTATCGATGCCATCAAGCAGTTTTGCGATGTGATGAATGTCGATGCAGGCGTAGATTATCGTCTGCGCACATTAACCCAGGCGCACTTATGGCTGACTCCGCTGAACAGTGAGACCGCGCGGCAAATGGATGCGTTGTGGTTAGCACTGGCTGGCGTAAACCGTGAGCATGCGCCGACACTGGAGATTAATCACCGTGCGCTGCCGACGCTGGGTGTGGAAAACCAGACGCTGGCGGTGTCGTTTACCACGCTCTGCGTCGATGCGCGTAGCCAGCACGATTACATCGCGCTCTCGCGCTTGTTCCATACCGTAATGTTGTTCGAAGTGCCGATAATGACGACGTTGATGGAGAGCGAAGCACGACGCTTTATTGCTTTAGTGGATGAGTTTTACGAGCGCCATGTGAAGCTGGTAGTGAGTGCGGCCGCACCGCTGCATGAGATTTATCAGGGCGAGCGGCTGAAATTTGAATTTCAGCGCTGCTTGTCCCGCCTGCAAGAGATGCAGAGCGAAGAATATCTCAAGCGTGCGCATATACCGTAATCGCTAATCGCTAAATCCCTTTCCCGGAGGGAGAGGGATTCGCCTTGCACAAAAGCCACGCCAAATCACAAAAAGGGGTCGATCTTTGCCCACGACTTCTCTATAATCCTGCGACCCCACGTTACTACAAGGTTTTTTTCCCGAAACTCTTGTGTGCCGGCTAAACATATCCGAAGGGGTAGGTTTACTGGACAATGTCGTGTGAACCTCATTTGTATTTAGGCGTTTGGGTGTTCACCAACGTGTAACTTATTATTTGGGTAAGCTTTATAATGAAAACTTTTACAGCTAAACCAGAAACCGTAAAACGCGACTGGTATGTTGTTGACGCGACCGGTAAAACTCTGGGCCGTCTGGCTACCGAACTGGCTCGTCGCCTGCGCGGCAAGCATAAAGCGGAATACACTCCGCACGTTGATACTGGTGATTACATCATCGTTCTGAACGCAGAAAAAGTTGCTGTAACCGGCAACAAACGTTCTGACAAAATGTACTACCACCACACCGGTCACATCGGTGGTATCAAAGAAGCGACCTTTGAAGAGATGATTGCCCGCCGCCCTGAGCGTGTGATTGAAATCGCGGTTAAAGGCATGCTGCCAAAAGGCCCGCTGGGTCGTGCTATGTACCGTAAACTGAAAGTTTACGCGGGTAACGAGCACAACCACGCGGCACAGCAACCGCAAGTTCTTGACATCTAATCGGGATTATAGGCAATGGCTGAAAATCAATACTACGGCACTGGTCGCCGCAAAAGCTCCGCCGCTCGCGTGTTCATCAAACCGGGCAACGGTAAAATCGTAATCAACCAGCGTTCTCTGGAACAGTACTTCGGTCGTGAAACTGCCCGCATGGTAGTTCGTCAGCCGCTGGAACTGGTCGACATGGTTGAAAAACTGGATCTGTACATCACCGTTAAAGGTGGTGGTATCTCCGGTCAGGCAGGTGCGATCCGTCACGGTATCACCCGCGCTCTGATGGAGTACGATGAGTCTCTGCGTTCCGAACTGCGTAAAGCTGGCTTCGTCACTCGTGACGCTCGTCAGGTTGAACGTAAAAAAGTCGGTCTGCGCAAAGCACGTCGTCGTCCGCAGTTCTCCAAACGTTAATTGCTTTCTGCTTCGGCAGAACGATTGGCGAAAAACCCGGCGCAAGCCGGGTTTTTTTATGGATAAAAATCATGTTATCCACAGTAATCAATCGGTTATTGCGTCTTTTTCTGCATTTGCAGAATCCCCTCACCACAAACCCCGCAAAATCTGGTAAACTATCATCCAATTTTCTGCCCAAATGGCTGGGATTGTTCATTTTTTGTTTGCTTCTTGAACGAAAGTGACAGTACGGGCGGGTAGGTAACTCACATCTGGCCGGTCGAGTAAGTCCGGTAGCAGTAAATTCTTGAATATACCTGGAGGTTTTCATGGCTGTCGCTGCCAACAAACGTTCGGTAATGACGCTGTTTTCTGGTCCTGTGGACATCTATAGCCATCAGGTCCGTATCGTGCTGGCCGAAAAAGGTGTCAGCTTCGAAATTGAGCACGTGGAAAAGGATAATCCTCCTCAGGATCTGATTGACCTCAACCCGAATCAAAGCGTACCGACACTTGTAGATCGTGAACTCACCCTGTGGGAATCACGTATCATTATGGAATATCTGGACGAGCGTTTCCCACATCCACCGCTAATGCCGGTTTATCCGGTCGCGCGCGGTGAAAGCCGCCTGTACATGCATCGCATTGAAAAGGACTGGTATTCCCTGATGAATATCATCCAGAACAACAGCGGTGCGCAGGCCGATGCCGCCCGTAAACAACTGCGTGAAGAGCTGCTGGCAATTGGTCCGTTGTTCACCCAGAAACCTTACTTCCTGAACGACGAGTTCAGCCTTGTTGACTGCTACCTCGCACCGCTGCTGTGGCGCTTACCGGTACTGGGCATCGAGCTGAGCGGCGCAGGCGCCAAAGAGCTGAAAGGATATATGACGCGCGTATTTGAGCGTGATTCCTTCCTGGCTTCTCTGACTGAAGCCGAGCGCGAAATGCGCCTTGGCCGGGGTTAACTGAATGGATTTGTCACAACTGTCTCCACGCCGTCCGTATCTACTGCGGGCCTTCTATGAATGGCTGCTGGATAATCAGCTAACGCCGCATCTGGTTGTTGATGTGACGTTGCCAGATGTTCGTGTGCCAATGGAGTATGCGCGTGACGGTCAAATCGTGTTGAACATCGCACCGCGCGCGGTTGGCAACCTGGAACTGGCGAACGACGAGGTGCGTTTCAATGCGCGCTTCGGTGGCGTGCCGCGTCAGGTTGCAGTGCCGATGGCGGCCGTACTGGCTATTTACGCCCGTGAAAACGGCGCGGGAACCATGTTCGAACCGGAAGCAGCCTACGATGAAGACGTCGCTATTATGAATGACGACCACGATACTTCAGCGCAGGAAAGCGAGACGGTGATGTCGATTATCGACGGTGATAAACCCGATCATGCTGACGATCAGGACAACGACCCTGATGACGATCCGCCGCCGCGCGGTGGACGCCCATCGTTGCGGGTAGTGAAGTAATCAAACAGGGCCGAATGGCCCTGTTTTACTATCCACGATCCGCCAATATAAAAAAGGAGACCGAAGCCTCCTTTTGGGTCGCTACATGGGTATTACACTTCGAGGTAGTTCATGATGCCGTCTGCCGCTTTACGGCCTTCGGCAATCGCGGTCACCACCAAATCGGAGCCACGTACAATGTCGCCACCGGCAAAGATTTTCGGGTTGCTGGTCTGAAACGGATTTTCGCTGCCTTCCGGTGCGATAACACGGCCCTGAGCGTCAATTTCAACGCTGTGCTTTGCCAGCCACTCCATGCTGTGCGGACGGAAACCAAACGCCATAACCACGGCATCGGCCGGAACCACATGTTCAGAACCCGCAACGATTTCCGCACGGCGACGGCCTTTTGCATCCGGCTCACCCATTTCGGTCCGCGCCATCTTCACGCCGCACACTTTGCCGTTGGCATTGATTTCGATGCCCAGCGGCTGCACGTTAAACTGGAATTCCACGCCCTCTTCACGCGCGTTTTTCACTTCGCGGCGGGAACCCGGCATGTTCTCTTCATCACGGCGATAAGCACAAATAACGTGCGTTGCGCCCTGGCGAATGGAAGTACGCACGCAGTCCATTGCGGTATCACCACCGCCAAGCACCACGACACGTTTGCCTTCCATGCTGATATACGGCTCATTTGGCGTTTCGCCAAAGCCCATAATCTGACGTGTATTAGCGATGAGGAACGGCAACGCGTCGAATACGCCCGTTGCGTCTTCATTCTCCAGCCCGCCACGCATTGACTGATAGGTACCGACACCGAGGAATACCGAGTCGTAATCTTTCAGCAGTTCGTCGATCTGCACATCGCGACCCACTTCGGTATTGAGTTTGAACTCAATACCCATGCCGGTAAAAATCTCACGGCGGCGAGTCATCACTTCTTTCTCCAGCTTGAAGGCCGGAATACCAAAGGTCAGCAGGCCGCCGATTTCCGGATGACGGTCGAAGACGACGGCTTTTACACCGTTGCGGGTCAGCACATCGGCACATGCCAGACCTGCCGGACCTGCACCGATAATCGCCACGCGTTTACCGGTTTGCTTCACGCCGGTCAGGTCGGGACGCCAGCCCATCTCGAACGCTTTATCGTTGATATAGCGCTCGATGTTGCCGATGGTGACGGCGCCAAACTCATCGTTCAGCGTGCAGGAACCTTCGCACAGACGGTCCTGCGGGCAGACGCGTCCACATACTTCCGGCAGGGTGTTTGTCTGGTGTGACAGCTCTGCAGCTTCAAAAATACGTCCTTCGTTGGCCAGCTTCAGCCAGTTCGGAATGTAGTTATGAACCGGACATTTCCACTCGCAATACGGGTTACCGCAGGAGAGGCAGCGATCGGCCTGCGCTTTAGCTTGCCCTTCAGAGAAGGGCTCGTAGATTTCAACAAATTCAATTTTACGCAGCTTGACCGGTTTCTTGGGCGGATCAACGCGCTGTAAGTCGATAAATTGGTAAACGTTCTGACTCATCTCAATTCCTTACTGCGCCTGCACGCGCAACTCTGCCGCGCTACGACTACGGTGACCTAACAGGGCTTTTACATCGCTGGATTTCGGTTTTACCAGGGCGAATTTCGATGAGAATGCTGGCCAGTTCGCCAGGATCTCTTCGCCGCGTTGAGAACCGGTATGTTGCACATGCTCGGTGATCAGACCGCGCAGATGCTCTTCATGGATGGCGAGGTCATCGACGCTCAGCACTTCCACCAGTTCCTGGTTAACGCGTTTACGGAATTCACCGTCTTCATCCAGAACGTAGGCAAAGCCGCCAGTCATCCCTGCGCCAAAGTTGACGCCGGTTTTACCCAGCACACAAACAATGCCGCCGGTCATATATTCACAGCCGTTGTCGCCTATGCCTTCTACAACCGTGATGGCACCGGAGTTACGAACCGCAAAACGCTCGCCTGCGCGGCCCGCAGCGTACAAACGACCGCCGGTTGCGCCATACAGGCAGGTGTTACCGATAATGCTCGCTTCATGGCTGCGGAAGGCCGAACCCACCGGCGGACGTACTGCCAGCAAACCACCCGCCATACCTTTACCAACATAGTCGTTGGCATCGCCGGTCAGATAGAGTTCAACGCCCCCTGCATTCCACACGCCGAAGCTCTGGCCCGCAGTGCCGCTAAAATGCGCTTTAATCGGATCGGCTGCCAGCCCCTGATCGCCGTGAGACTGTGCGATATAGCCAGACAGCGAAGCACCCACGGAACGATCGGTATTGCGGATATCGAACCAGAAAGTTTTGCTCTGCTTCTCATCGACATACGGTTTCGCCTGCTGTAATAACTGCGCGTTCAGTACGCCATTATCAAACGGCGGGTTGTTTTCCGTGCAGTACAGCGCTTTGCCTGGGTGCGGCTCGGCGGTTTCCAGCAGCTTCGCCAGATCCAGTTTCTGTTGCTTGGCGGTAAAACCGTCCAGCTCTTTCAGCAGATCGGTGCGGCCAATCAGATCGACCAGGCGTTTCACTCCCAGCTGTGCCATTAACTCGCGGGTTTCACGGGCGATAAATTCAAAGTAGTTGGTCACTTTGAACGGCAGACCGTGATAGTGATTCTTACGCAGTTTCTCATCCTGAGTCGCCACGCCTGTTGCGCAGTTATTCAGGTGACAAATGCGCAGATATTTACAGCCCAGCGCGACCATCGGTCCGGTACCAAAACCAAAGCTTTCGGCACCCAGAATTGCGGCTTTGATGATGTCCTGTCCGGTTTTCAGACCGCCATCCACCTGCAAACGGATCTTGTGACGCAAACCGTTAGCGACCAGCGCTTGCTGGGTTTCCACCAGCCCCAGTTCCCACGGACAACCAGCATATTTCACCGAAGAGAGCGGGCTTGCGCCAGTACCGCCGTCGTAACCGGCTATAGTAATCAGATCGGCATAGGCTTTCGCCACACCGGTAGCGATGGTACCGACGCCCGGTTCGGAAACCAGCTTCACAGAGATCATCGCTTTCGGGTTGACCTGCTTCAGGTCGAAAATCAGTTGCGCCAGATCCTCGATAGAGTAGATATCATGGTGCGGCGGCGGAGAGATCAGTGTTACGCCGGGTACCGAGTAGCGCAGTCTGGCGATGTACGGCGTGACTTTGTCACCCGGTAGCTGGCCGCCTTCGCCCGGTTTTGCCCCCTGTGCGACTTTGATCTGGATGACATCTGCGTTCACCAGGTACGCCGGGGTTACGCCGAAGCGACCAGAAGCAACCTGCTTGATTCGCGACACTTTATTGGTGCCATAGCGCGCAGGATCTTCACCGCCTTCACCGGAGTTGGAGAAGCCGCCGAGGCTGTTCATTGCTTCTGCCAGCGCTTCGTGAGCCTCCGGGCTGAGCGCGCCGATCGACATCGCTGCGGTATCGAAGCGTTTAAACAGCTCGGTCGCGGGTTCCACATCTTTCAGATTGACTGCTTCACCGTTTGGCGTGATGGCCAGCAAATCGCGCAGCGTAGCCGCCGGGCGTTCGTTAACCAGCTTCGCATACTCCTGATAATCGCTATACTCGCCGTTCTGTACTGCCTGTTGCAACGTGCGCACGACATCCGGGTTATAGGCGTGGTATTCGCCGCCGTGGACATATTTCAGCAGGCCGCCCTGCGACAGCGGTTTACGCGCCAGCCAGGCTAGTTTAGAGAGGTTCAGCAGATCCTGCTGGAAATCGCTAAAGCCCGCGCCGCCGATACGGCTGATAACGGCCTGGAAGCAGAGCGCAGCAACGTCATCGTGCAGACCCACGGCTTCAAACAGTTTTGAGCAGCGATATGAGGCGATCGTCGAAATGCCCATTTTGGACATGATTTTGTACAGCCCTTTATTGATGCCGTTACGGTAGTTCAGCATCACTGTACGGTAATTTTTTTCGATAGCATTGTTGTCGACCAGCTTCGCCAGCGTTTCATACGCCAGGTAAGGGTAGATGGCCGTCGCACCGAAGCCGAGCAGAACCGCAAAGTGGTGCGGGTCGCGGGCACTGGCTGTTTCAACAATAATGTTGGCATCGCAGCGCAGGCTTTTATCCACCAAACGGGTCTGGATCGCGCCCACCGCCATCGGTGCCGGAACCGGCAGACGATTTTTGGCGATGTTACGGTCAGAGAGTACCAACAATACAGTACCGTTACGCACCATCTGCTCTGCTTTATCACACAGCGCTTTGATGGTCTCCTCCAGCGACGTTTCGGTCACGTCGAAGGTGATGTCCAGCGTGTCGGCGCGGTAGTGCTCCTCTTCCATCGTCGTCAGTTGCTTGAAATCGGAGTACAGCAGGATCGGTGATTTGAAGCTCAGGCGATGTGCCTGGCCTTCCGCTTCGCAGAAGACATTCATTTCGCGGCCGATGCTGGTAGCCAGCGACATAACGTGGGCTTCACGTAGCGGATCGATCGGCGGGTTGGTTACCTGCGCAAATTGCTGACGGAAGTAGTCATAAATAATGCGTGGCTGGCTTGAGAGCACTGCAAACGGAGTGTCATCGCCCATGGAGCCGACTGCTTCCTGGCCATTTTCACCCAGCACGCGGATAACCGAATCCAGCTCTTCAAAGCTGTAGTTAAACTGCTTCTGGTAGCTTGCCAGCAGATCGTCGTCCATCTCGCGGGTACCGACGTCTTCATCAGGCAGATCTTCAAACGGCACCAGACGGCGAACGTTTTTTGCCATCCACTCTTTATAGGGGTGACGGCTTTTCAGATCGTCATCGGTTTCGGCCGAGTGCAGAATGCGCCCGTCGCGGGTATCGATAACCATCAGTTCGCCCGGGCCGACACGGCCCTTTTCCACCACTTCGTCTGGCTGATAATCCCAGATCCCCACTTCTGAAGCACAGGTGATCAGCTTGTCTTTGGTGACGACATAGCGCGCCGGACGCAGACCGTTACGATCAAGGTTGCAGGCAGCGAAACGGCCGTCGGACATCACGATGCCAGCCGGACCATCCCACGGCTCCATGTGCATGGAGTTAAAGTCGAAGAAACTGCGCAGGTCCGGATCCATATCAGGGTTATTCTGCCAGGCTGGCGGCACCAGCAAACGCATGGCGCGCACGATATCCATCCCGCCTGCCAGCAGCAGCTCAAGCATGTTATCCATTGAACTAGAGTCTGAACCGGTTTCGTTGACAAACGGCGCGGCATCATGAAGATCCGGGATCAACGGCGTTTTGAATTTGTAGGTACGCGCGCGCGCCCACTGGCGGTTACCGGTAATGGTGTTGATTTCACCGTTGTGCGCCAGGTAGCGGAACGGCTGCGCCAGCGGCCAGCGTGGCACGGTGTTGGTAGAGAAGCGCTGATGGAACAGGCAAATGGCCGATTCCAGACGCAGATCCGCCAGGTCCAGGTAAAAACGCGGCAGATCCGCCGGCATACACAGACCTTTATAGATGTTCACCAGATTCGAGAGGCTACAAACGTAGAACTCTTTATCTTCCTGCAGGCGCTTTTCGATGCGGCGACGGGCGATAAACAGGCGACGCTCCATATCGCGCGGACGCCAGCCCGCAGGGGCATTAACAAAAATTTGCTCAATACGAGGCAGCGAGGAGAGGGCGATTTCACCGAGCACCCCTTCGTTGGTTGGCACATCACGCCAGCCGACGATCGACAGGGTTTCGCGTTGAAGTTCTTCTTCTACAATATGGCGCGACGCGCTGGCTTTTTCCGGATCCTGGTTCAGGAACAGCATACCAACGGCGTAGTTTTTGGCTAAGCGCCAGCCGCGCTCTTCCGCAACGATACGGAAAAAACGATCGGGTTTTTGCAACAGCAGGCCGCAACCGTCTCCGGTTTTACCATCGGCGAGGATCGCGCCGCGGTGCTGCATTCGGGCCAGTGCGTGAATAGCGGTACGCACTACCTTGTGGCTAGGTTCGCCTTCTATGTGGGCGATCAGGCCGAAACCACAGTTATCTCTCTCTAGAGATTTATCGTACAACATATCAGTGAACCTCCCCAGGCTCTACGAGACACCCTCCGTCGATCGATACACACAGGCGTAAAAAGAGCATGGCGACGGGGCATATGCCTCGCATGTCGCCCTCTTTAATTTCCTTTTCGCATCGATACACAAGTGTTGAGGACTTGCTTAAGAGGGAATCTCAATTACTGCATAAATATGATGAGCAGACTGCTCATCCAGAAAGCTTCCAGCGGATTCCCAAGTTATCGGGAATCCGTACACAGGTCAAATGCCGAGCTTATTTATACAGAAATGTGCTAAATATAGTTCATCTATTTGATATTTATAATTATTTAATGTTTTTTACATTCATGAAACGCAACGACAAGCGGTAATGGAGTGTGATCTGACTCACTATACAAAAGCCTGGTTTCTGATGTTTTGTTCTGAATACGTCTCTAACTGCAGGTTTTTATTCTGCTTTACGGCTGAGAGTTGCATGAAGACACTGTTTTTCACTTCCGCACGTATTTTTGCAAAATAAGGCAGGCATATAAGGAAAAGTAATCGCCTTTGAGGTGAATGAAATTGCGATTATATTGACTGTTTATGCAATGAATAAAAGCCTTCCGGGGCGATTGATCCAGGTCATCGCCGATGAAAGCTAAAAGTGGCAGGCTACACCCTTTCGTCAGGGCGGCCTTTCAGATTATGCAGTTACAGAAATTAGTCAATATGTTTGGTGGGGATCTTGCTCGCCGGTATGGAGAAAAAGTACATAAACTCACTTTGCATGGTGGTTTTAGCTGCCCAAACCGCGATGGCACCATTGGTCGCGGCGGGTGTACATTCTGTAATGTCGCTTCTTTTGCCGATGAGACACAGCAGTACCAATCCATTGCTGACCAGCTTGCTCATCAGGCGAACCTCGTTAATCGCGCTCGCCGTTATCTCGCCTATTTCCAGGCTTATACCAGTACCTGGGCGGAAGTGCAGGTGCTGCGGTCGATGTACCAGCAGGCGATAAGCCAGGCGAACATTGTCGGTTTGTGCGTTGGTACGCGCCCCGATTGTGTGCCGGAAGTGGTGCTGGATTTGCTTTGTGAATACCACCAACAGGGCTATGAAGTGTGGCTGGAACTGGGTTTGCAAACCGCTCATGATAAAACACTGCATCGCATCAACCGTGGACATGATTTCGCATGCTACCAGAAAACGGCACAGCAGGCCCGTAAACGCGGCCTGAAGGTCTGCACGCATTTGATTGTTGGGTTACCAGGGGAACGTCTCGTGGATTGCCTGGAGACCCTACAGAGCGTTACAGAAGCTGGCGTTGATGGCATTAAGCTGCATCCGCTGCATATTGTGAAAGGCAGTATTATGGCGAAGGCATGGGAAGCCGGTCGACTGAACGGTATTGGCCTGGAAGAGTATACCGTTATTGCCGGAGAGATGATTCGCCATACACCGCCGGAGGTGATCTATCATCGCGTTTCCGCCAGCGCACGTCGCCCGACGCTACTGGCGCCGCTGTGGTGCGAAAACCGCTGGACCGGCATGGTGCAGTTGGATCGCTACTTGAATGAGCAGGGCGGACAAGGTTCGGCTCTCGGGCGCTGCTGGCAATTGCCCACCTGAACCGGCGACGAAACCCTGGCTCTCTCCGCATTTTTCACACAAGCTTCAATACCTTGCCCAGAATTGAGTATTATTGAGCGGAATTGTCCGAGGGAAACTCTATGAAGCAAATCCGTTTACTGGCGCAATACTACGTCGATCTGATGATGAAGCTTGGTCTGGTGCGCTTTTCCTTGCTGCTGGCTTTAGCGCTGGTGGTACTGGCAATCGTCGTGCAGATGGCGGTCACCATGGTATTGCAAGGGCAGGTAGAGAGCATCGATGTTATCCGCTCGATCTTTTTTGGTTTGCTGATCACTCCGTGGGCGGTCTACTTCTTATCGGTGGTGGTCGAGCAACTGGAAGAATCTCGCCAGCGGTTATCGCGGCTGGTAGAAAAGCTTGAAGAGATGCGCGATCGCGATCTGAAGCTCAATGTGCAGTTAAAAGATAATATTGCCCAGCTTAACCAGGAGATCAGCGATCGCGAAAAAGCTGAAGCGGAGCGCCAGGCTACCTTTGAACAGCTAAAAATAGAGATGCAGGAGCGTGAGCAAACGCAGATTCAGCTCGAACAACAATCCTCCTTTCTGCGCTCTTTCCTTGATGCCTCACCGGATTTGGTTTTCTACCGTAATGAAGATAAAGAGTTTTCCGGCTGTAACCGGGCGATGGAACTGCTGACCGGCAAAAGCGAGAAGCAGCTCATTCACCTGAAACCTCAGGATGTCTATTCGGAGGAGGCTGCAGCCAAAGTCATTGAAACTGATGAAAAAGTCTTTCGCCATAACGTATCGCTGACCTACGAACAGTGGCTGGATTATCCGGATGGGCGCAAAGCCTGTTTCGAAATCCGTAAAGTGCCTTATTACGACCGTGTGGGTAAACGTCACGGACTGATGGGCTTTGGCCGCGACATTACTGAGCGTAAACGCTACCAGGATGCGCTGGAGCGGGCCAGCCGTGATAAGACCACCTTTATTTCCACTATTAGCCATGAACTGCGTACACCGCTGAATGGCATCGTCGGCCTGAGCCGGATCCTACTCGACACGGATTTGACGCAGGAGCAAGAGAAATACCTGAAGACAATCCATGTCTCGGCCGTGACGCTGGGGAATATCTTCAACGATATTATCGATATGGATAAAATGGAGCGTCGCAAAGTTCAGCTTGATAACCAGCCGCTGGATTTCACCAGCTTCCTTGCCGATTTAGAAAACCTTTCCGGTTTGCAGGCGCATCAAAAAGGGCTGCGTTTTGTATTGGAGCCAACGTTGCCGCTGCCGCACAAGGTGGTCACCGACGGTACGCGTTTGCGGCAGATTCTGTGGAACCTGATCAGCAATGCGGTGAAATTCACCCCGCAAGGGCAGGTTGAAGTGCGCGTTCGCTACGATGAAGGCGAAATGTTGCACTTCGAAGTGCAGGATTCCGGTATCGGTATTCCTCGCGACGAGCAGGATAAGATCTTTGCCATGTATTACCAGGTGAAAGATAGCCACGGCGGCAAGCCAGCAACGGGGACGGGTATCGGCCTGGCCGTTTCGCGTCGCCTCGCCAAAAAAATGGGGGGTGATATCTCTGTCAGCAGCCAGACAGGTGCCGGGTCCATCTTTACGCTGACCGTTCATGCGCCCGCGGTGGCGGAAGAGGTTGATGACGCTTTCGACGATGATGATATGCCGTTACCCGCGCTGCATGTGCTGCTGGTTGAGGACATTGAGCTGAATGTCATTGTCGCGCGCTCGGTGCTGGAAAAGCTGGGTTGTAGCGTCGACGTAGCAATGACCGGAAGCGCCGCGCTGGAGATGTTTGCTCCTGGCGAATACGATCTGCTGCTGCTGGATATCCAGTTGCCGGACATGACCGGGCTGGATATTTCCCGCACGCTAACCAGCCGTTACCCGCGCGAAGATCTTCCGCCGCTGGTAGCACTGACGGCCAACGTGCTGAAAAACAAACAGGAATATCTCGATGCGGGCATGAATGACGTCTTGAGCAAACCGCTGGCGGTCCCGGCATTAACTGCCATGATTAAAAAGTTCTGGGATACACACGCCAACGAGGAGGAGCAAGTGACAACTGTCGATAACAGCAAAGTACAAACGGTGCTGGATACGGCCATGCTTGAGCAATATATCGAACTGGTTGGGCCTAAATTGATCACTGATGGGCTGGCTGTCTTTGAGAAAATGATGCCGGGCTATCTCAATGTGCTTGAGTCAAATCTTACGGCACGCGATCAGAAAGGCATAACCGAAGAGGGGCATAAAATTAAGGGCGCGGCAGGCTCTGTCGGTTTACGCCATCTGCAGCAACTGGGGCAACAGATCCAGTCTCCCGATCTTCCTGCCTGGTGGGACAATGTCGGCGAGTGGGTGGAAGAGATGAAACAGGAGTGGCAAAACGATGTGGCGGTACTGAAAGCCTGGGTTGCGTCAGTGGGTGCTGGAAAAAAATGACCCCGGATTAACCGGGGTGCGCGAATACTGCGCCAACACCAGGGAAACCATAGCTGCGCCGTAATTTTTACTCTTTTTTGCAAGGACGTAGCCTGAAAAAATTCGACCACACGCACACAAGATAGCAAATCTTAAATGATTTGTTACATCAATCAGTGAAATGTGTGAAGTAAGGCTCCCTTATCAAAATTTTTAATTATCAACAGTACGTTGCATAAAGGATGAGCAAAATGAAAACAGTAGGCGTGGTTCTCAGCGGAACGGGTGTCTATGATGGTGCGGAAATCCATGAAGCGGTGATCACGTTACTGGCGATTGCCCGTTCAGGTGCTGAGTCAGTTTGTTTCGCGCCGGATAAATGGCAGAGCGATGTAGTAAATCACCTTACGGGTGATGTTATGACTGAGAGCCGCAATATGCTGGTCGAAGCCGCTCGAATTGCGCGTGGAAATATCCGGCCGCTGGCACAACTATCAGTAAATGATCTGGATGCGCTGATTGTGCCTGGTGGTTTTGGTGCGGCTAAAAATTTGAGTAATTTCGCCAGCCATGGCAGCGCGTGCGTTGTCGATAATACGCTTAAACAATGCGTGCTGGAGATGCATCAGGCGGGTAAGCCGCTGGGGTTTATGTGCATCGCTCCGGCGTTGCTGCCGAAAATTTTTGACTTTCCGCTGCGTCTGACCATTGGTACAGATGTCGATATCGCTGAAGTGCTGGAAGAAATGGGCGCGGAACATGTGCCGTGTCCGGTGGACGATATTGTGGTGGATGAAGAGAATAAAGTTGTAACTACGCCAGCGTATATGCTTGCTGAGGATATTGCCCAGGCAGCGGCTGGGATCGAAAAGCTGGTTGCACGCGTACTGGTACTGGCGGAATGAAAAACGGCTTTCGCGGCCAGCTGAAAACTATGCTGAAACGTATTGCGCTGCGGATTTTACTGATACTGGCCATTTTCTGGGGCGGCGGCATTGTGCTGTTCAGCTTCCTGCCGGTGCCATTTTCTGCCGTGATGGTTGAGCGGCAAATTGGGGCCTGGCTGACGGGTAACTTTGGTTATGTTGCTCATTCCGACTGGGTCAGTATGGATGAGATTTCGCCGTGGATGGCGCTGGCCGTTGTAGCCGCAGAGGATCAGCGTTTCCCCGATCACTGGGGGCTGGACTTTAGCGCGATCCAGAAGGCGCTTTCATATAATGAACGCTATGAGAAGCGTATTCGCGGCGCATCGACTATCTCTCAACAAACGGTGAAGAACCTGCTGTTATGGGACGGAAAAAGTTGGGTGCGAAAAGGGCTGGAGGCCGGGCTGACGCTGGGGATGGAAGCGGTATGGACAAAACGACGTATCCTGACGGTGTATCTTAATATTGCGGAGTTTGGCGACGGCGTCTTTGGCGTGGAAGAGGCGGCTCAGCGCTATTTCCACAAACCGGCCAGCCGGTTAACCATGGCGGAAGCGGCATTGCTGGCGGCAGTACTGCCGAACCCAATACGTTTTCAGGCGGCAGCACCATCCGGCTATGTCCGCAGCCGTCAGGTGTGGATCCTGCGCCAGATGCGCCAGCTCGGAGGGGAAGGCTTTTTGCAGATCAATAAGCTGTACTAACTCAGTCTTCGTCAAAGCCCGCGTTAAACAGCGCGATCACGGCTGCCAGGGCTTCTTCTTCCTGTGGGCCGCTGGCTTCGACTTCAATTTGCCGCCCTTTCGCGGAATCCAGCATCAGCAATGCAATCACGCTGCTGGCTTCTGCTTCGGTACCTTCGTCGTTGCGCAGTAACACTTCTGCGTCAAATCCCTGTACCAGCTCAAACAGTTTCATCGCCGGGCGCGCATGCATGCCCAGTTTATTGGTGATCTCAACGGTTTGTTTTACGGTCATGTTTTGCGTTTTTCCAGCGTACGGTGACGGGACTGAACGTTTTTACCGCGTGAGCGGAAATAATCCGCCAGCTGTTCGGCGACATAAACAGAACGATGCTTACCGCCAGTACAACCGATAGCGACGGTCAGATAGCTACGGTTGTTGGTTTCCAGCATCGGTAACCACAGTTCAAGATAACTGCGGGTCTGGTAAATAAAATTATGCACTTCGGTATGTCGGTCAAGGAACGCCGCGACAGGTTTGTCGAGACCAGTCATCGGGCGTAGTTTCGGATCCCAGTGCGGGTTGGGCAGAAAGCGAACGTCAAAGACGTAATCGGCATCGATAGGAATGCCGTGCTTAAAGCCGAACGACTCAAAGACCATGGTCAGTTCGCGCTCGCGCTTGCCGAGCAGGCGGGTGCGCAGCATTTCGGCGAGTTCATGTACCGACATTTCGGAGGTATCGACAATCAGGTCCGCGCGGGAACGCAGTGGCTCCAGCAGGTTGCTCTCTTCATCGATAGCACTTTCCAGCGATAAATTTTTGCTGGAGAGAGGATGTAAACGGCGCGTATCGCTGTAGCGCCGAATTAGCGTGTTGCGGTCAGCATCAAGGAACAGCAACTGCGGCGAGAATGCATCAGGCAGGCTACTCATCGCCTGTTCAAAAATTTCCGGTGATTCCGGCATGTTACGCACATCAATACTGACGGCGGCAGAGGTCTGACGCTCGGCGAGCGTCTGCGCCAGTTGCGGCAGCAGCACGACCGGCAGGTTATCGACACAATAGAAGCCCATGTCTTCCAGGGCGCGCAGGGCTACGGATTTGCCTGAACCCGAACGACCACTTACGATCATCAGGACCATGAGCCGTTTCTCCCCACAACGACAAAAAAGGAGTGCTTCCCGTTACGCATCGTCGCTTTCGCCTTCTGTCTGCGTGATTATCTGATACAGCTCTTCATCGTTCTGAGCACTGCGCAGGCGACGGCAAATGGTTTTATCCGCGAGCCGTTTGGCCACCAGCGAGAGCGTATGCAGATGCGTTTTGGTTTGATCTGCTGGTACCAGCAGTGCAAACAGCAGATCGACGGGTTGATTATCGATAGCGTCGAAAGCAATGGGCGTTTCGAGCTGTACAAAAACGCCGACGGCACGCAGCGTGTCCTCTTCGAGCTTACCGTGGGGGATGGCAATACCGTTACCAATACCGGTACTACCCATCTTCTCACGCGTAAGGATGGCTTCGAAAACGACCTGTGGCGGTAGGCCGAGCTGTTTTGCCGCCAGTTCACTGATAATTTCCAGAGCACGTTTCTTGCTCTGGCAGTGAACGCCGCTACGTGTACATTCCTGGTTAAGGACATTGCTCAGTTGAAGAGCGGAATCGTTATTCATCATAATTTCACCTAAGCGCCGTCAGAGCTAAACACCCTACCGGGTTGCGGTAGGGTGCAACGCACCAAACGAACGCCCGGACAATTAGTGTTGTTTTAGTTTATCTTTATGTTTCGTGAGCTGCCGCGACAGTTTATCAATCAAACCGTCAATGGCAGCGTACATATCCTGTCCTTCCGCGCTGGCATGCAACTCGCCTCCATTTACATGCAGAGTTGCATCCGAGGTATGGATCACTTTCTCCACTTTCAACACAATATAGACCTGATTAATCCTTTCGAAATACTGTTCAAGCTTGGCAAATTTGCTGTTAACAAATTCACGTAAAGCATCAGTGATCTCGACGTTTTGTCCTGTGATGTTAAGCTGCATAGTGTCTTCCTTATCGGTTGGGTCACACCAGCTGTTTACGCTGGTTAGACGGCGGAATGGATAAAGACTCTCGATACTTCGCGACGGTACGCCGCGCTACCATAATTCCTTGATCGGAAAGTAGCGTCGTCAGCTTACTGTCGCTCAGTGGTTTTGCAGGGTTTTCTGCGGCGATTAATTTCTTAACCAGCGCGCGAATGGCTGTTGACGAGGCTTCGCCGCCGCCTTCCGTATTCACATGGCTGGAGAAGAAATACTTCAGTTCAAAAATGCCGCGAGGACTGTGCAGGTACTTCTGAGTAGTCACACGGGAAATCGTGGACTCGTGCATTTCGACGGCCTGGGCGATATCCGCCAGCACCATCGGTTTCATAAACTCGTCACCCTGTTCAAAGAACGCCTGCTGCTGTTCGACGATGCAGCGGCTGACGCGCAATAGCGTGTCGTTACGACTTTCAAGGCTTTTGATCAGCCACTTCGCTTCCTGCAAATTGCTGCGGATAAATTGGGTGTCGGCATCATTGCGCGCGCCGCCACCCATTGAAGCGTAGTGCTGGTTGATTTGCAGACGCGGAATGCTGTCGGAGTTCAGTTCTACCGTCCAGTGCCCGTTATGCTTACGCACCAGCACATCCGGGATGACATATTCTGGTTCGCCGGTCTGGATCGACTGGCCGGGTCGCGGATCCAGCGACTGAATTAGATTTACTGCTTCTTTCAGCACATCTTCTTTAAGACGCGTGACGCGCATAAGCGTGCGGAAATCGTGGTTGGCGAGCAGATCGAGGTGATCGCTGATGATCAGGCGAGCCTCTTCGCACCAGGGGGTATCTTTCGCGAACTGGGAAAGTTGGATCAACAGACAGTCGCGCAGATTGCGCGCAGCGACACCAACCGGATCGAAACGCTGAATGCGCTTTAACACCGCTTCAACTTCATCAAGACCGACTTCTTCATCGCCCATGCTTTCCAACACATCCTCAAGCGACACGGTAAGGTAGCCGGTCTCATCGACAGCATCGACAATAGAGGTTGCGATGGCGCGATCAGTATCGGAAAACGGCGTTAACTCCACCTGCCACATCAGGTAATCCTGAAGAGACTGTGTCGTTTCACCCTGATAAATCGGCAGTTCATCATCGATATAATCGTGGCTGCTGCCGGAAGGCGTTCCTGCGGTATAAATCTCATCCCAACTGGCGTCAAGTGGCAGCTCTTCAGGCATCTCTTTCTGTTCGAGCGCGTCTACGGTATCCAGGCCTTCATTTTCCTGAGTTTGTTGGCTATCCACTTCTTCATGAAGATCGGCTTGTTCCAGCAATGGATTACTCTCCAGCGCCTGCTGAAGTTCCTGCTGAAGTTCTAACGTAGACAGCTGCAACAGACGGATAGCCTGTTGCAGTTGCGGCGTCATCGCTAGCTGTTGGCTAAGCCTTAATTGCAAACCTTGCTTCATATTCAGAGCAGCGCTCTCCGACAAAATACCTCAATAAACTCTACCCTATCAGAGTCTGAAGTCTTCCCCAAGATATACGCGCTTAACGTGTTCGTCTTCAAGGATTTGCTGCGGCGTACCATGAGCAATTAAATGCCCCTGACTGACGATATAAGCACGTTCGCACACCGCCAGCGTTTCGCGAACATTGTGGTCAGTAATTAACACGCCTAACCCTCTGTCACGTAAGTGTTCAATGATGCGTTTGATGTCGATAACCGAGATAGGATCGATGCCCGCGAAGGGTTCATCCAGCAAGATAAATTTAGGATTTGCTGCCAGTGCGCGTGCAATTTCAACGCGGCGACGTTCACCACCCGAAAGGGATTGTCCCATATTGTCGCGCAGATGCTCAATATGGAACTCTTCCATCAATTCGGTAGCGCGATCGTCGCGCTGTTCGGAAGTCAGATCGTCACGGATCTGAAGCACCGCCATCAGGTTGTCATAAACGCTCAGACGACGAAAAATAGACGCTTCCTGCGGTAAATAGCCGATGCCGCGACGCGCGCGCGCATGCAGTGGCAGCAAGCTGATATCGTCGTCATCAATAAGGATATTGCCCGCGTCACGCGGAACAATCCCGACCACCATATAAAATGTGGTCGTTTTCCCTGCACCGTTAGGGCCAAGCAGCCCAACAATTTCGCCAGAGTTAACGGTCAGGCTGACGTCTTCAACCACGCGGCGGCCCTTATAGGCTTTCGCGAGATTCTTTGCAGTTAATGTTGCCATAACGAATTAGTTACTCTTCTTAGGAGCCGGGGTTTGGGTGTTGCCCTTGTCCTGCAACTGCGACGGCACCAGTACGGTGGTGACGCGTTTACCTTTGTCGCTGAACGCCTGCATTTTCTGCTCTTTCACCAGGTAGGTGATTTTGTCGCCAGTGATGTTGCTGTCCAACTGCTCGAGATAGGCCTTACCGGTCAGCACGACAAAATCTTTTTCCAGCTCGTAGTGCATCTGTGAAGCGTGGCCTTTCACCGGTTTGCCATTGTCCTGCATCTGATAAAACGTGGCAGGGTTGCCATAACCATCAATGATCTCTTTGCCTTGCTGGCCGCCCGGGCGCGTTACCACCACTTTATCGGCGTTGATTTTAATGGTTCCCTGCGTCACCACGACATTGCCGGTGAAAGTGACAATATTGCCCTGCATATCCAGCGACTGCTGATCGGAGTCAATATGGATCGGCTGTTCGGTATCACCGGTCACAGCAAAAACCGGGAGCGCCGCGGCAAAAAGCGTACTGGCGAGAACCAGGTTAAGGCTGAGTTTGTTTGTTTTGAATTTCATAGGAGCTTCTAACCTTTTCAATCAGCTCGGCGTTTTTGCTGCGTAAGTTGCCGCGCATTTTCAGGCCGGTGGAATTAAATGTTGTTCCGTACAACGTTACCTGATCATCGGAAGCAACATCCTGTGTTACCAGGTTGATCTGGGCGTTATCCGTGGTGATTTTTCGTAGCTGTGCATCTGCTGTCAATGCGTTGACCTCAACATGTCCGTAAAGGTAAAGCATTCTGTCGCTTGTTAATTTCGCTTTATCTGACTTAATCGACCAGGTCGGTATTTTGTTCTGATCAAAAGTTGTCAGCACTGGTTGCGCGTACCAGCTCACACCATCGACGGAGTAGTATTCGACATTTTGCGCAATCAAGCGGTAGTTGAGCGCACCTTCCGGGCTATAAACCACCGTGTCAGTATGTTTGCTGGTGTAGGTTGGCGCTTTGTCGTCAGTTGTGGTTTGTGCAGGTTCATCCTGAGAGGTCAGGTTAATACCAATCAGTACCAAAGCGACCAGCGCCAGTAGAATAATGACCCAACGTCTGGTTTTACTCATATCGATTGCCCTTTGGCCTCATCCTGTTTGCCCTGCGCCAGCAGCAACAAATCACACACTTCACGGACTGCGCCGCGACCTCCATTGATGTGCGTGACATAATCGGCACGCGGAAGCAGCAAAGGATGCGCATCGGCGACGGCAATGCTCAGACCAATTTCGGCCATCACCGGCCAGTCAATTAAATCGTCACCCACATATGCAACCTGCTCCGGCGTTAGCGCCAGCCTGGTCAGTAATTCACGGTAGGCCAGTAGTTTATCCGACTGTCCCTGATACAGGTGCTTAATTTTCAGAGTTTCACAACGATCTTCTACCAGTTTAGCTTTTCGACCGGTAATAATGGCGATCTCAATGCCGGAAGTTAACGCACAACGGATCCCATAGCCATCGCGAACGTTAAACGTTTTTAGCTCTTCCCCATTATTGCCCATATAGATGAGGCCATCGGATAGCACGCCATCCACATCGAGGATCAGCAGGCGAATCTTTTCCGCTTTGCTCATGACTTGCGCGCTAACCGGCCCATAACAGGTTGGAAGCGACGCGCCAGCATTACTCATTCTGATGTCCTTCTTTACACTACGCCAGCGCGTAGCAAATCATGCATATGTAACACACCCAGTAACTGGTCGCCATCGGCAACCATAACCGAGGTAATGTGGCGGGACTGCATCAGGTTCAGCGCATCGACCGCCAGCGTATTAGGCCGTACGCGAATGCCGCCCGGTGTCATCACGTCGGCAATACCCATGTTGCGTACATCTCCGCCCATATCAAACACGCGGCGTAAATCGCCATCGGTAAAGATACCTTCGATCTTCATCAGATCGTCGCAGATCACCGTCATACCTAAATTTTTGCGCGTGATCTCCAGCAGCGCATCGCGTAAACTGGCGACCTTGCTGACATGCGGGATCTCATCGCCAGTGTGCATAATATCGTTTACCCGCAACAACAGCTTGCGTCCCAGCGCGCCGCCAGGGTGAGAAAGGGCGAAATCCTCTGCGGTAAACCCGCGCGCTTTCAACAGCGCAACCGCCAGCGCATCGCCCATTACCAGCGCGGCAGTGGTGCTGGAAGTCGGTGCCAGGCCCAGTGGGCAGGCTTCTTTAGGCACCTTCACGCAGAGATGAATATCCGCTGCGCGCGCCATACTGCTTTCCGGGCGGCTGGTCATACAGATCAGCGAAACTTTTAGCCGTTTCAGTACCGGAATCAGCGCCAGTATTTCGTTTGACTCACCAGAGTTCGACAGGGCGATCACCACATCCTGCGGGCTGACCATACCCAGATCGCCGTGAGCCGCCTCACCGGGATGGACAAAAAAGGAAGGGGTGCCCGTGCTGGCGAATGTCGCCGCCATTTTTCTGCCGATATGGCCGGATTTGCCCATCCCCATCACTACCACTTTGCCGGCGCAATAGAACATTTTCTCGCACGCCTGAGCGAAGTCATGGTTGATGTATTGATCAAGCTGTGCGAGGCCTTCACGTTCAATCTCGAGGACGTCTTTGCCTGCTTGTTGAAAGTCAAAACCCGGCTGCAAATCTATTTGCGACATAATGCGTATCCGATTATCCAGTCAAAAGCGGCGACAGCCAGTACAGCATCGCCAGCCATACGATAAACCCGCTAAACAGCAGCGCGCCCACGCCCTTACTAATCTGCTTACGTTTCCAGCAGGTAAGGGCAAAAATGGCGCTGACCAGTAGCATCACACCATAATCACGCGTAAAAGCCATCGGGTTAAACGCGCCCGGCGCAATCAGTGCGGGCAAGCCAAGCACGATAGCAATATTAAAAATGTTGGATCCAATGATATTGCCTATCGCAATATCGTCTTCCCCCTTGCGTGCTCCCGCAATGGCTGTTGCCAGTTCCGGAAGTCCGGTGCCGATGGCAATAACCGTCAGACCAATGGTGAGTTCACTGATCGCAAAATAATTCGCCACCACGGTGGCGTTATCCACCACCATGCGCGTTGCCATTGGCATAATAATCAGCGCGACGCCCAGCCACAGGCAGGCTACAGAGAGCGTGCCATCGCGTGGCAATTCAGCCAGTTGCTCGCGTGTCAGGCTATCATTGCCCTGATGCTCGGCGTGGCGGGCAATTTTAACAATGAAAACCAGCCATAGCACGGCTAATAACAATAAAATAATGCCATCTACGCGCGTTAACTGCCCATCGTAAAGCACAGCGCCAGCCAGCAGGCTGGCTAACAAGGTTAGCGGTAATTCACGACGCAGAATATCGGAATGCACGGTAAAAGGGTGCAGCAGCGCCGCGACGCCGAGAATCAATAAGATATTGGTAATGTTGGAGCCGATGGCGGTACCGATAGCCAGATCAAGCTGTCCATGAAAAGAGGCTGCAACCGAAGTGATAATTTCTGGTAATGACGTGCCAATACTGACAACGGTCATCCCGATGATTAAAGGTGGTACGCCTAATGCCCGGCAAAGTATCGAAGCTGCAAACACCAGACGATCGGCACTGTAAACCACCAGGAGTAAACCAATTATCAATAGCGCCGTGGCTAAAAGCATCTAACGTCCTTTCTTAAGGTATAATTCTGCCGGTTTGCAGGCCGCCATGTCGTGCGAAACCGGACGTTACGCATAGCGTAATGATTCCTAATTTTGACTTTATGCGGCTCAAAAGTAAAACAAATGCCAGCTTTCGCTAACCTCCGCAGGTAATATTCTGTAAGAATATTGGGTTTTAGATGTTAGCAAGCGTCATGTTTATATCCGATAAGGTCGAAAGGAAAAAAAAATGAGCCAGACTGTGGCGAATCTGGTCGATGTCCGTGGCGTCAGTTTTTCCCGCGGTAATCGATCCATCTTCGACAATATTTCACTGGCGGTACCTCGCGGTAAGATCACCGCGATCATGGGGCCGTCGGGGATCGGCAAAACAACGCTGCTGCGCCTGATTGGCGGCCAGATCCAGCCAGACAAAGGCGAGATATTGTTTGATGGCGAGAACGTGCCGGCAATGAGCCGTTCGCGTCTTTTTACCGTACGCAAACGAATGAGCATGCTGTTCCAGTCGGGCGCGCTGTTCACTGATTTGAACGTTTTTGACAACGTTGCTTATCCCTTGCGTGAGCATACGAATCTGCCCGTGCCGCTATTGCACAGCACGGTGATGATGAAGCTGGAAGCCGTTGGTTTGCGCGGCGCGGCACGGCTGATGCCATCGGAGCTCTCCGGTGGCATGGCGCGACGTGCTGCGCTGGCGCGCGCTATCGCGCTGGAGCCGGATCTGATCATGTTTGATGAGCCGTTTGCTGGCCAGGATCCAATCACTATGGGTGTGCTGGTAAAATTAATTTCTGAACTCAATAGCGCGCTGGGCGTCACATGCATCGTGGTTTCCCATGATGTGCCGGAAGTGTTGAGCATTGCTGATTACGCCTACATTGTGGCTGACCGTCAGGTCGTTGCCCATGGCAGCGCGCAGGGGTTACAGGAAAATAGCGATCCTCGCGTGCGTCAGTTCCTTGATGGCATTGCCGATGGTCCGGTGCCGTTCCGCTATCCTGCTGGTGATTACCAGCTCGATTTATTAGATTCAGGGAGTTAAGACGCTCATGCTGTTAAATGCACTGGCGACGCTAGGACATCGCGGTATCAAAACGATCGCCACATTTGGGCGTGCCGGTTTGATGTTGTTCAACGCGGTGGTCGGCAAGCCAGAATTCCGTAAGCATGCGCCGTTGCTGGTCCGCCAGCTCTATAACGTCGGCGTGTTATCCATGCTTATCATTATTGTCTCCGGCGTGTTTATTGGTATGGTGCTTGGCCTGCAGGGTTATCTGGTGCTGACGACTTACAGCGCAGAAACGAGCCTTGGCATGCTGGTGGCGCTGTCGTTGCTGCGTGAACTGGGGCCGGTGGTTGCTGCGCTGCTGTTTGCTGGCCGCGCGGGTTCTGCGCTGACAGCCGAGATTGGCCTGATGCGAGCTACCGAGCAGATCTCCAGCCTGGAGATGATGGCGGTTGATCCGCTACGTCGCGTGATTTCTCCCCGTTTTTGGGCTGGTGTTATCTCGCTGCCGCTGCTGACGATTATTTTTGTCGCGGTCGGTATTTGGGGCGGTTCGCTGGTCGGGGTTGACTGGAAAGGTATTGATAGCGGTTTTTTCTGGACGGCGATGCAAAACGCCATTGAACTACGCCTGGACCTGGTTAACTGTCTGATAAAAAGCGTGGTCTTTGCTATTACAGTAACCTGGATTGCGTTGTTTAACGGTTACGATGCGATCCCGACTTCTGCCGGGATCAGCCGTGCGACAACGCGCACCGTTGTTCACTCCTCGCTGGCCGTACTTGGTCTTGATTTTGTGCTCACCGCATTGATGTTTGGGAATTGAGTTCATGCAAACGAAAAAAAGTGAAATCTGGGTAGGTGTTTTTCTGGTGCTGGCGCTTCTGGCTGGACTCTTCATCTGCCTGAAGGCGGCAGATATCACGTCAATGCGTACTCAACCGACCTACCGCGTTTACGCAACATTCGACAATATTGGCGGCCTGAAAGTGCGCTCCCCGGTCCGCATTGGCGGGGTTGTGATTGGTCGCGTTGCTGATATCTCGCTCGACCCTAAAACCTATCTGCCGCGCGTGGCGCTGGATATCGACGATCGTTATAACCAGATCCCGGATACCAGCTCGCTGGCTGTCCGCACGTCGGGTTTGCTGGGGGAACAGTACCTGGCGCTGAATGTCGGGTTTGACGATCCAGAAATGGGAACCTCGATGCTCAAAGATGGCAGCACAATGCAGGACACCAAGTCCGCGATAGTGCTTGAGGATCTCATCGGACAATTCCTTTACAACAGTAAAGTCGGTGACAATAAGAATTCAGGCGATGCGGCCGTGCATGGCGAAGGGAATACTCAAGCTGCACCGTCTGCTGGTCAGACGAATTAAGAGGAGAATCGAGTTATGTTTAAACGCTTATTAATGGTTGCCCTGTTGGTAGTGGCGCCGGTGAGTGCGGCAGTCGCTGCCGATCAAAGCAACCCGTATGCTGCAATGAAAGATGCGGCGCAGAAAACGTTCGATCGCCTCAAAAATGAGCAACCGCAGATCCGCGCTAACCCGGACTACCTGCGTAATGTCGTCGATCAGGAACTGTTGCCGTATGTGCAGGTGAAGTATGCTGGTGCGTTGGTGTTGGGTCGTTACTATAAAGAAGCTACGCCAGCGCAGCGAGAAGTGTATTTCGCCGCTTTCCGTGAGTATCTGAAACAGGCTTACGGCCAGGCACTAGCGATGTATCACGGCCAAACTTATCAGATTGCACCGGAACAACCGCTGGGTGATGCCACGATTGTACCGATCCGCGTAACCATTATTGATCCAAATGGCCGTCCGCCTGTGCGACTGGATTTCCAGTGGCGTAAAAACACGCAGAGCGGAAAATGGCAGGTCTACGACATGATTGCAGAAGGGGTCAGCATGATCACCACAAAACAGAATGAGTGGAGCGATCTGCTGCGTACGAAAGGTATCGATGGTCTGACTGCGGAATTACAGTCTATTTCTCGCCAGAAAATTACCCTGGACGAGAAGACGCAATGATGCCGCAGCTCAGCTGGTCGCGCGAAGGTGAAAGCCTGATGTTGCAAGGTGAACTGGACCAGGACGTTCTCAACCCACTGTATAATGCACGCGTCGAGGCAATGGAAGGCATAACGTGCATCAATTTACAGGGCGTGACTCGTGTTGATACGGCTGGTGTCGCTTTATTGATTCATCTTATCGCTGAGGGAAAAAAGCAGGGTGCCGCTATTTCGCTGGCTGGCATGAGTGATAGTGTCGCGACGCTTGCGGCACTGTATAATCTGCCCGAGGATGTATTCCCTCGCTAATTTTTCAAAGCGTTACTATCTAAAGCCCCGTCCTTTATATTGATGGGGCTTTTTGCTTGTTTAAGACCGCGTCACTTTCCTCTAAGATGTGTGACTGTTTTCACTATCAGATGATATTTACGCCCATGGAAAATCATGAAATTCAGACAGTGCTTATGAACGCACTCTCTCTCCAGGAAGCCCACGTCACTGGCGATGGCAGCCACTTTCAGGTTGTCGCTGTGGGTGAGATTTTTGACGGCATGAGTCGGGTAAAGAAACAACAAACCATCTATGGCCCGCTGATGGAATACATCGCGGATAACCGTATTCATGCCCTGTCGATCAAAGCGTATACGCCGCAAGAGTGGGCTCGCGATCGCAAATTAAACGGTTTTTGAGCGCAGGTGGGGCTTGTCCCGCCGCGCGTGTGAATTCTTAACAGAGATCAGATGAATGGATAAGTTTCGTGTACAGGGGCCAACGCGTCTCCAGGGCGAAGTGACAATTTCAGGTGCGAAAAATGCCGCACTGCCGATCCTCTTTGCCGCCTTGCTGGCAGAAGAGCCAGTCGAAATCCGCAACGTTCCGAAACTGAAAGATATCGACACCACCATGAAACTGCTGAGCCAGTTGGGTACGAAGGTGGAGCGTAACGGATCCGTATGGATCGACGCCAGCAAAGTGAATGTGTTCTGTGCGCCGTACGATCTGGTGAAAACCATGCGTGCCTCTATTTGGGCGCTGGGGCCGCTGGTTGCTCGTTTCGGTCAGGGGCAGGTTTCACTGCCGGGTGGTTGTGCAATTGGCGCGCGTCCGGTGGATTTGCACATTACCGGCCTGGAGCAGTTGGGTGCCGAGATCAAACTGGAAGAGGGGTATGTAAAAGCCTCTGTCAATGGTCGCCTGAAAGGCGCGCACATTGTGATGGATAAAGTGAGCGTCGGCGCGACGGTTACGATTATGTCCGCAGCCACTCTGGCGGAAGGTACGACCATCATCGAGAATGCTGCCCGCGAGCCGGAAATTGTCGATACAGCAAACTTCCTCAACACGCTTGGCGCGAAAATCTCCGGTATGGGTACAGACCGAATTACTATCGAAGGCGTACAGCGTCTTGGCGGTGGTGTTTATCGCGTGTTGCCCGATCGTATTGAGACGGGGACTTTCCTCGTTGCAGCGGCTATCTCCGGCGGCAAAATTGTCTGTCGTAATGCTCAGCCGGATACACTGGATGCGGTGCTGGCGAAACTACGTGATGCAGGGGCTGAAATCGAGGTCGGTGAAGACTGGATTAGCCTCGACATGCACGGCAAACGTCCGAAAGCAGTGAATGTGCGGACTGCGCCGCATCCGGGTTTCCCGACCGACATGCAGGCGCAATTTACGTTGCTGAATCTGGTCGCTGAAGGAACCGGTGTTATTACTGAAACCATTTTCGAAAACCGTTTCATGCACATTCCGGAGTTGATCCGCATGGGTGCACATGCGGAAATCGAAAGTAATACGGCGATTTGCCACGGCGTAGAAGTACTTTCTGGCGCTCAGGTCATGGCGACCGACCTGCGTGCTTCTGCAAGCCTGGTGCTCGCGGGTTGTATTGCTGAAGGGACAACCACCGTCGATCGTATCTATCATATCGATCGCGGCTACGAACGCATTGAAGATAAGCTCCGCGCTCTCGGTGCAAACATCGAGCGCGTCAAAGGCGAGTAAGGGGCAGTTAGCGACAAAAAAGGAGCCTCTGCTTAATGCTGGTCACTTAAGGTGACCAGCATTGTTTTTAAAAGGATATTTTGACTTTTTTGGCCTGATTTCCCTTTCATACTCCCGTTCCCGGCGGCAGT
>JAGTSE010000025.1 GCA_018261615.1 Pseudomonadota bacterium
CGCCAGTGGCGGTGAGAGTGTGCAGGTATTTCCGCCCTTCGACAGTGTGCAGATGCGACGCGGCAGCGTGAAGTACATCAAAGTGAAGGCGGTGAAAACGTTCACCCTTGTAGGAATGCTGCAGGACGCGCATGGCAATGTGCTGAAAAACCGCTATGTGCGCAGTGACGTCTCCGGCGGCGTGATAAACGCCGAGGGGGTACTGACACTGGACTCCGGTACGGCAAACCAGAAACTGACGGTCAGGGCTGAAAACGGGCAGCCGTCAATGCTGTGTGCGCTTCCGTCCGGAATGGACAGGAACAAAAAAGTGCAATTTATCAGCACAATAAAATGCCGGACGACCGGCCAGGGAGAAAAAAAATGAAGAACGTAATATTACGCGCGCTGGCGGGCATGGTGCTGCTTGTCGGCTGTGCCTCTGGCCATGCAGCAACAATGGACATAACCGCATCGTTTTCCCCCTCGATGGAGAAGCCGGAAAATAACACCTTCACGAATACTACACCGCAGGATGGCTATTGTAAGGCCAGTCCTGATACGTGTACTAATGGCGTAGTAAGTCTGTGGACACGTATCACTCTGACGGCATCAAAAGGGCTCACACCACAGGACATGATGAGAGATACGCTTTTTTTTAAATGGCCATCTTCTGTACGGAAAATAACTGTAACAAACCTCACAGGTAGCAAGCAGGAAATACAGTTCAGAATATCCACGTTCAGTGGTAATTATGTCGCTAATAGTAATAGTGACGTATCTAACTGGGAGAATGGATATTATTCCCCGCGTGGAGGTTGTAGCGCATTGGGTTCTATGTATACCAGTGAGACGCTGGCCTGGATATGGAGTGTACCCGAGGGAAATTCCGGCTGTTATAATATAACACGTACAGAGCGGCCCGTAGGAGCAGCAAATTTTATAAGGGAAGTGAATAATTTAAGCATAGGATATACTCTGACGACGCCTAATCCTCTGAAAATGGAATCCGGTGTTTATACCGGAACGCTGCCCCTGAGTGTTGGCCCCGGAGGTGATATTGATTTTGGTGATAACTTTCAGGCATCAGATACTGAACTTACAATCAATTTCACCCTGTCAGTAAACCACGAACTTAAACTGACCACCACGGCAGATAATCAGACGGTGTCCCTGCAGCCCTGTGCCTCTGGCCGAATCTGTACTGAAGATGAAGGCTCGGCCAACTGGGAGCGCTGGATGGTAACGCGTATCACCCCACAACTGACAGGCCGGAGTAACTTCAGTCTCTCCAGTTCGGGGGCCTTTTCGGTTTATCTGGAGTGCGAGCAGCAGAGCGGCTCAGACTGTGCACTTAAGAGCGATAACACACCTTCGCAGACGGTCCCCGTCCAGACGCTTCTGACCCTGCCGGATAATATTGTCGACGACTCAACGGGTTCAACCGTATCAAAACGACGTCTGGCGGTGGGGAAGGATGTAACAAAAAACGTTTTTGCAACAAAGAACTTTGGTCAGAACAGAGCCGGAAGCATCGATTTTCTGGTGAGTCAGAAAGATGTCGACACAATGTTAAAAACACGCCCGGATACTTACCGTGGTGCTGTTACTGTTATTTTTGATCCGAATATTTATTGAGTGGGTATTTTCATAATAAACAGCTTATGAAGTAGAACGGGGAGAAACCCTCCCACCGGACGGTGAGAGGGAGAGTATCTTATGCAGCGACCAGGCTGTCGATAGCCGCTTTAGCGTCGGTCTGCGCTTTGGTAGCCACTTCCGGGCCGTAAGCGATGCCTTCAGCGAACACGAAGTTCACATCGGTAATGCCGATAAAGCCGAGGAACAGCTTCAGGTACGGTGCAACCAGGTCAGACGGGGTGTCTTTGTGGATGCCGCCGCGGCTGGAAAGGATCACCGCACGTTTGCCTTTCACCAGACCTTCCGGACCCGCTTCGGTGTAACGGAAGGTCACGCCAGCGCGAGCTACCAGGTCGAAGTAGTTTTTCAGCTGCGTCGGGATGTTGAAGTTGTACATCGGGGCATTAATCACGATCACATCATGAGCCTGCAATTCAGCAATCAGCTCATCAGAGAGTTTTAGCGCTTCCTGCTGGCGCGGCGTCAGCGGAGCATCGCTCGGACGCAGTGCGCCAACCAGCTCGCCATCCAGCACCGGAATCGGGTTTGCAGCCAGATCGCGAACGGTGATTTGATCACCAGCGTGTTTCGCGCTCCACTGTTCAACGAAATAGTCAGCCAACTGACTGGACTGTGAGTACCCTGCCAAAATACTGGATTTAAGAACTAACACTTTACTCATGGGTGGTTCCTTTTTGTATTGATATGGGGTCGCCCCGTATTTCGTGACACTGTATGCACAAAATTCTGCGATGAATAGCGCAATATATCGAACCCTATGTTCGAATTTCTTGAACAAGGCAAGCCGTGCCACGATGTGATATTCTACGTCCATTAAGAACTTACGCCGTTTCCCGGCAGTGCTCTGCCCAATAACGTTATGACAGAACAACATACCTTAACGATTTCCGAACTATTGCCGCGCCTCGACACCCTGATGTTGCGCGACAGACAACGCTTCGCTCGCCGTCTGCATGGCAGCAAGAAAGTTAAAAATCCTGAATCTCAGCAGGCGCTGCTGCGCCAACTAGCGCAAGAGATCACCGACGCGGCGGGAAAAGTAGCGCTGCGTGAAGCGGCTCGTCCGCAGATTGATTACCCGGAAAACCTGCCGGTCAGCCAGAAAAAACAGACCATTCTTGAAGCGGTGCGCGATAACCAGGTGGTAATCGTCGCTGGTGAGACCGGTTCCGGTAAAACGACCCAGCTACCGAAAATTTGCATGGAACTGGGGCGCGGCGTGAAAGGCCTGATTGGCCACACGCAGCCGCGTCGTCTGGCGGCTCGTACCGTGGCGAACCGTATTGCTGAAGAGCTGAAAACTGAGCCGGGTGGCTGCATCGGTTACAAAGTCCGTTTTAGCGATCACGTCAGCGATAATACCATGGTCAAACTGATGACCGACGGTATCCTGCTGGCGGAAATCCAACAGGATCGTCTGCTGATGCAGTACGACACCATCATCATCGATGAAGCGCACGAACGCAGCCTGAACATCGATTTCCTGCTCGGTTACTTGCGTGAGCTGCTGCCAAAGCGCCCGGATCTGAAAATCATCATCACTTCTGCGACTATCGATCCGCAACGTTTTTCACGCCATTTCAACAATGCGCCAATCATTGAAGTTTCCGGCCGTACTTATCCAGTAGAAGTGCGCTATCGTCCGATTGTTGAAGAAGCGGATGACACGGAACGCGATCAATTACAGGCGATTTTTGATGCGGTTGATGAACTCGGCCGTGAAAGCGCGGGCGATATTCTGATCTTTATGAGCGGCGAGCGTGAAATTCGCGATACCGCCGATGCGCTGAGCAAACGCGATCTGCGCCATACCGAGATCCTGCCGCTGTACGCGCGGTTGTCAAACAGCGAGCAGAACCGCGTTTTCCAGCCGCACGGCGGGCGCCGCATCGTGCTGGCGACCAACGTAGCCGAAACCTCGCTGACCGTACCGGGCATCAAATATGTGATCGACCCAGGCACGGCGCGTATCAGCCGCTACAGCTACCGCACCAAAGTGCAGCGTTTACCGATCGAGCCGGTTTCGCAGGCTTCCGCTAACCAGCGCAAAGGCCGCTGCGGACGCGTTTCGGAAGGGATCTGTATTCGTCTCTATTCGGAAGATGATTTCCTGTCGCGCCCGGAATTTACCGATCCGGAGATTCTGCGTACCAACCTGGCGTCAGTCATTCTGCAAATGACTGCGCTGGGGCTGGGCGATATCGCCGCATTCCCGTTTGTTGAAGCGCCGGATAAACGCAATATTCAGGATGGTGTGCGCCTACTGGAAGAGCTTGGCGCCATTACGACCGATGAGCAGCAAACCGCCTATAAACTGACGCCGCTGGGTCGCCAGCTTTCACAACTGCCGGTCGATCCGCGCCTGGCGCGTATGGTGCTGGAAGCACAGAAACATGGCTGCGTGCGTGAAGCAATGATTATCACGTCGGCATTGTCGATTCAGGATCCGCGCGAACGTCCTCTGGATAAAAAGCAAGCATCGGATGAAAAACATCAACGCTTCCACGACAAAGAGTCTGATTTCCTCGCCTTTGTGAACCTGTGGAACTACCTCGGCGAGCAGCAAAAAGCGCTGTCGTCGAATCAGTTCCGCCGTCAGTGCCGGGTGGATTACCTCAACTATCTGCGCGTGCGCGAATGGCAGGATATCTACACCCAACTGCGCCAGGTGGTGAAAGAGTTAGGCATCCCGGTGAACAGCGAACCGGCAGAGTACCGCGAAATTCATATCGCGCTACTGACCGGGCTGTTGTCGCATATCGGCATGAAAGATGCAGAAAAGCAGGAATATACCGGTGCGCGCAATGCCCGTTTCGCCATCTTCCCTGGTTCGGGTTTATTTAAAAAGCCACCAAAATGGGCAATGGTCGCCGAGCTAGTGGAAACCAGCCGTTTGTGGGGTCGTATTGCTGCCCGCATCGATCCGGAGTGGGTGGAGCCGGTTGCGCAGCATCTGATCAAACGCTCATACAGTGAGCCGCACTGGGAGCGGGCGCAGGGCGCGGTGATGGCGACAGAAAAAGTCACCGTTTACGGGCTGCCGATTGTCGCCGCGCGCAAGGTGAACTACAGCCCGATCGACCCGGCGCTGTGTCGCGAGTTGTTTATTCGTCATGCGCTGGTGGAAGGCGACTGGCAAACCCGCCACGTCTTTTTCCGCGAGAACCTGAAACTGCGTGCTGAAGTGGAAGAACTGGAACATAAATCCCGCCGCCGCGACATTCTGGTGGATGACGAGACGTTATTTGAGTTTTACGATCAGCGTATCAGTCACGAGGTGATCTCGGCCCGCCACTTTGATAGCTGGTGGAAAAAGGCCAGCCGCGAAACACCGGATTTGCTCAACTTTGAAAAGAGTATGCTGATTAAAGAGGGCGCGGAGAACGTCAGCAAACTCGACTATCCGAACTTCTGGCATCAGGGCAATACTAAGCTGCGACTGAGCTACCAGTTTGAGCCAGGCGCGGATGCTGACGGTGTGACAGTACATATCCCGTTGCCGTTGCTGAACCAGGTGGACGAGAGTGGTTTTGAATGGCAGATCCCCGGTCTGCGCCGCGAGCTGGTGATTGCGCTGATCAAATCACTGCCAAAACCGACGCGCCGCAATTTTGTTCCGGCGCCGAATTATGCCGAAGCCTTTCTTGGCCGCGTTACGCCGCTGGATCTGCCGCTGCTGGATGCGCTGGAGCGTGAATTGCGCCGTATGACTGGCGTGACCGTTGACCGCGATGACTGGCACTGGGAGCAGGTACCCGATCACCTGAAAATCAGCTTCCGCGTGGTGGATGACAACAACAAGAAGCTACTGGAAGGGCGATCGCTGGCGGAGCTGAAAGAGAGCCTGAAAGGTAAAGTGCAGGAAACGCTATCTGCGGTGGCCGATGACGGCATCGAGCAGAGCGGGCTGCACATCTGGAGTTTCGGCACGCTTGCGGAAAGCTACGAGCAGAAGCGCGGCAACTATAAGGTGAAAGCCTGGCCAGCGCTAGTGGATGAACGTGACAGTGTCGCGATCAAGCTGTTCGATAATCCGCAGGAACAACAACAGGCAATGTGGCGCGGTATCCGCCGTCTGCTGCTGTTGAATATTCCGTCGCCCATCAAATATCTGCATGAAAAATTGCCGAACAAGGCCAAACTGGGCCTCTATTTTAATCCGTACGGCAAAGTGCTGGATCTGATTGATGACTGTATCTCCTGCGGCGTCGATAAGCTGATCGATGAAGCGGGCGGACCGGTATGGACGGAAGAGAATTTTGCCGCGCTGCATGAAAAAGTGCGTGCCGAACTGAACGAAACGGTGGTTGACATCGCCAGGCAGGTCGAGCAGATCCTCACCGCAGTGTTCAATATCAACAAGCGTCTGAAAGGGCGTGTCGATATGACCATGGCACTGGGGCTGTCGGATATCAAAGCGCAGATGGGCGGGCTGGTTTACCGCGGTTTTGTGACTGGCAACGGTTTCCGCCGTCTGGGCGATACGCTGCGCTATTTACAGGCGATTGAGAAACGGCTGGAGAAACTGGCTGTCGATCCACATCGTGACCGCGCGCAGATGCTGAAAGTGGAGCAGACGCAGCAGGCGTGGCAGCAGTGGCTGAATAAGCTGCCGCCTGCTCGTCGCGATGATGATGATGTGAAAGAGATCCGCTGGATGATAGAAGAGCTTCGCGTCAGCTATTTCGCCCAGCAGCTCGGAACACCTTATCCCATCTCTGATAAGCGCATCTTGCAGGCGATGGACCAAATCAGCGCCTGAAGGCGCTGCGCTTATTAGGTTTACACTTTGCTGTTCCTTGGCCGGATAGGGCGTTAGCCACTATCCGGCCTTTTTAGATGGCGTTTATCCACGCCAGCGTAAAGCCATCCCAGCCCTTCACGCCGACGGTCTGCATGGCCGTCACCGTCAGGCGCGGATCATCGCCCAACAGCAAAGGAGGTTTTAATGCAGATAACAACATTTCCGGCCTTGCCGGAAACCACGCTGGCAGCGGCGAATACGCTGGGTGAATGGCTGGCGCAAAATGATTTTGCCGGTAAATCCACGCCGGTACGCGCGGATGTGGTGATCCTCGCGGGTAATGCGGTGATGCCGACCATCGATGCGGCGTGCGCGCTGGCAGCGGCGCAGAACACGCCACTGCTGGTTACGGGGGGGGTGGGTCACTCCACAACGTTTCTGTATGCCGCCGTTGCGCGCCATCCCCGCTATAACGTGCTGCAAACGACCGGACGCAGTGAGGCGGCGATCATGGCGGATATCGGGCGTCACTTCTGGAACCTTGAGGATTCTCAGCTGTTGATTGAAGATAAATCAAGAAACTGCGGCGAAAATGCGCGTTTCAGCGTTGATTTGCTGCTTTCGCAGGGGATAAAAGCGAAAACGGCAATGGTGATGCAGGACCCGACCATGCAGCGTCGCACCGTCGCCACCTTTGCCCGCGTCAGCCAGCAGTGTACGGACACGCCGCACTGGTTAAGCTGGCCGGGTTTTACGCCACGCTTATGCAATATGGCGGCAGGCCTGGCCTTCCAGCCGCAGCAAGAGGGGCAGTGGCCTGTGGATCGCTATCTGTCACTGATGATGGGCGAAGTTCCCCGCCTGCGTGATGATGCCACGGGCTACGGGCCGAAAGGGCGTGATTTCCTGGTTCACGTTGATTTTACTCCCGCAGTGGACGCGGCCTGGCAGGTGCTGATTGCCGATGAGACCCTTGCCGCCGCGCTCGCCAGCCGTTCACTGTGAAAAATGCCCGTTTGCGCTAAAGATGTAGCAAACGGGCATTATTCTCCTCGTTCTTGTAATTTATTTGTTGCGATCTCGCTGTGTTTTTTATGAGTTCACTCACAAAAGCTGATGCTGCTCCTGAGCAATGCTCCGCAGGGAGATAGCTTGTTTAACAATAAGTTCACTTGTTAAAAACAATGTTATTACAGGAGCGGATCATGACGGCACCCGTGCAACACCCAATGTTTATTGATGGCGAATTCATTAGCTGGCAGGGCGACAACTGGCTTGATGTCGTCAATCCGGCAACGGAAGAGATTCTGGCGCGCATTCCTGATGGCACTGCGGAAGATGCGCGCAAAGCGATTGCAGCGGCGGATCGTGCCCAGCCTGCCTGGGAAGCGCTGCCAGCAATAGAACGCGCAGGATGGTTACGCAAAATTGCGGCGGGCATTCGCGAGAAAGCGCATGAAATCAGCGCATTAATTGTGGCTGAGGGCGGCAAAATCCAGCAACTAGCGGCAGTGGAAGTTTCATTTACCGCCGACTACATCGACTATATGGCCGAATGGGCGCGCCGCTATGAAGGGGAGATTTTGCAAAGTGACCGGCCGAATGAAAACATCTTTGTTTTTAAGCGCGCCCTTGGCGTGACCACCGGCATTTTGCCGTGGAATTTCCCGTTCTTCCTGATTGCCCGCAAAATGGCGCCAGCGCTAATTACCGGCAACACCATTGTGATTAAACCCAGCGAATTCACGCCGAACAACGCCGTCGCGTTTGCCAAAATCGTGCATGATGTCGGATTACCAAAAGGGGTCTTTAACCTGGTGTTAGGGCGCGGCGAAACCGTCGGCCAGGAGCTGGCAGCCAACCCGAAAGTGGCGATGGTAAGCATGACTGGTAGCGTTGGCGCAGGCGAGAAAATCATGGCGGCGGCGGCGAAAAATATCACCAAAGTGTGCCTCGAACTCGGCGGGAAAGCCCCAGCCATTGTGCTGGACGATGCGGATCTTGAGCTGGCGGTGAAAGCGATTGTTGATTCCCGCATCATCAACACCGGGCAGGTATGCAACTGCGCCGAGCGGGTTTATGTGCAGAAGGGGATTTACGACCGATTTGTTAACCGTCTTGGGGAAGCGATGAAAGCGGTACAGTTCGGCGATCCGGCGCAGCGTAACGACATTGCCATGGGGCCGCTCATCAACGCCGCCGCACTCGAACGTGTGGAACAGAAAGTAGCACACGCGGTGGCCGAAGGCGCGCGCGTGGTGCTGGGCGGCAAAACGCCAGAAGGGAAAGGCTATTTCTATCCGCCGACGCTGCTGCTGGATGTCCGCCAGGAGATGGCGATCATGCACGAAGAGACCTTTGGCCCGGTGCTGCCGGTGGTGGCATTCGACACGCTTGATGACGCGCTGGCGATGGCCAATGACAGCGATTACGGTCTGACGTCTTCCGTCTATACCAAGGATCTCAATGCGGCGATGAAGGCCGTACGCGGACTGAAATTCGGCGAAACGTATATTAACCGTGAGAACTTTGAAGCGATGCAGGGTTTCCACGCTGGATGGCGCAAGTCCGGGATCGGCGGGGCGGATGGGCGTCACGGCCTGAACGAATATCTGCAAACCCAGATGGTTTACCTGCAATCCTGATAATGTATGTCCCCGCCAAGCGCGGGGACGCGTATTACACTTTTGTCGCTACCTATGCCATCATCAGCTCGGACCAGACGGCGGCTGGTAAACCCAACGTATCACGAATACCAAAACCATGTTATCGGCACATTCTGTCGCGTAGCTCAGCTGTGCGGGCAGGGTCTAACTGATTGTTAAATAATGCCCTGATTTCAGCAGGTTTTGCATCGAACTGCTCCACCATGTCCTTCAGCCGGTAACCATGTCGCGTGAGCGTCGGCTCCAGGTCATCCAGCTGACGTGACAGCACGAATTCAACCAGTGTGGCGGTAATCGGTTTTTCACCTGTCTGGTATCCTGCTTCCATCGCCAGCGTCAGGTGCAACTGGACCTGCAGCGGTGTACGAAGTTTCATCGCCAGCAGGTCAACCGCTTCGGTCGTCAGAATATCTTCCGGCTTACCCTTGCCAGTGTACCCCTCCTGTTCAATAGACTGCGTCAGTCCATAATGGTGCCATGGCGTTAAAGATAAAACGCAGCGCTGATTCCGCATCCTCACCGTATACACACCGGTATTCCTGGTAAGCAACACCGCTCCGGTCATCCACCACGCTGAGCAACATCAGCGTGGGTTCGCCCCGGGTAGGGTCAACCCAGTCAGGCCGTTCAATATGCTTGAGATCGGACGGTGACATATCAAACTGCCAGCAGTCATTGCTGCTTTCAGCCTGAAATCGTACATCCGGAGGCTCCCGTAACAGGCGGGGCTGGTCGAGACGCCAGCGGGAAAGCCAGCGATTGACGGTCTGCTTACGAAGCAGGCCCTTGGGACTTTTTATCAATCCCTGAGCGGTCTCCACACCGTTCTCTTCAAGTAACTGTATTGACCGCCCGGTTGACAGATGGTGACCGGATTTATTCGTCGTTAGCAGTTTTAGCGCGGCAATCAGTTCACAGTAATGTTCCAGTTCAGATGGGGGGAGTATCCGTGGCTGACCATGATCGCTGCGGTGAGCTGCGCGTGGTCTGGTTTCAAACTTAGCGAAAACACCCAGCATATCGAGGAAGGCTTTACCTGCTGCCGAGCGCGTGTCCACTGGCTGTTCCGTTGCCCTGAGCGTTATGCCCTGCTGATTCAGGGCATACACGATATCCTGCAGGTCCTTAATGCTGCGGGCCAGGCGATCCACGCAGGTCACCATCAACGTATCACCGGGCGCAGGAACTCCAGTAATAGCTGCAACTCGCTCCCTCCAGACTGGCTGCTTCCACTGGCTTTTTCTGCACGAATGATTTCACACCCTGCAGCGCGGAGAATTTGTGCCTGCAGGGTCAGATCCTGGTCACTGGTTGAAACGTGGGCATCGCCGTAAAGTGTCATAATGATGAAAACTGTCTCACCGGGTTGCCTTCTTTGGGTCTACCTAAAACGGACGGGTTTAATATGGCTCAGCCCACAAGGGGTCTGTTATGTTAGTTACGATCACCAACTAATCCGTGAGTTAATGTTTCCCAGAGGTAATGAAAATGCCCTTTGGTTGGTCTGGTGCTTACCAGAAACTCAGAAGTGTGAGGGAGGTCAAGTCCTTGGCGTACAGAGTACTGATTAAATCCGACTTCAAATGTGCCTTTAGTATTGAGTTTGTAGCCATCATAGTTTTTGCATAACTTATCAGATAATGCTCCAGTCTGGTATGCACTGTGCAATTCCATAGCTTTAATGATGCGCATTTGGGCATTACTGGATTTATCCTGATATAAATTAACTCCCTGCAACCTGGCCGTCTCGGCAGTATTGATTATGGCTGCCAGGCCATAAGCAGTATGCTCAAAATCACGGCAACTTTCCTGTGTCAAACCATCTATATAGCTTTTGGGGCTATTCCAGTATGCATTTATTTGTGAATCATTGCGTGAACACCATGACGCGTTTTTTGGTCTGGAACCATCGGACGACAGATAAATATAGGACGGAACAAGGCTGCGCCATTTTTTAATGGCACTATTGAACCAATTCGGGTTTTTATTGAAAACTGCAATATTTAACATCGCTTCTATCGCACTTGCGTGCCAGTTCTTATTATAACAAGCGTAGCTACCGGAAAACATTCGTGAAATGTCGGGATAATACTGCTCCGCAAATAATTTAGTCACCTTATTTTTTTCTGATTGAGGCCAACTGGTATAAGTGTACTTAACAATTTCAGCAGCACGGGTAAACATTGTTGCGGACCATGATGCCTGCAATGGTCCATTGCTATTAGTATGTCCCCCCGTGAGGGTATTAGCCCATGCATTCAGGATCTTACGTACATTTTCAGCGTAGACAGTCTCACCACTAAGCCTCCACAACAGTGCCTGTGTATAAGCAGCTTTAGCATCCATCACTTCATCTGTACATCCATTATTTGGACTAGAAGATGAACCACATTCAACAGTACTCCATGGGGTTGGTTCATAATTTTTATCCGCGAGAGGGTCTTGTAAAACCTTTTCGTAGGCTGACTTCCATGGTTCTCTGGATATATTATCCTTAACATATTGCAACTGTTTTAAACTCACAAAGACACCTGGGTGATTAAAGTTGCTCTCAGCAGCGACACTAAAAAAAGGTGTCAAAATAAAAAGCATAAAAATATATCTAATCATAATTCCCTCTCGATAACATGAAATTAATGTTCAGTCAGGCCACAGTACAATCTATATCCGACAGCTTCCCCGACATGGAGGAAATCATACTACGGCTGATACAATCTGGGTAAATTCCATTTGCAGTTATTGTGAGCCCGGAGGAATGGATTGCGAGCAGGGCAGGATAAATGCGAGCCCATTATCACTTAATCTGGGCTGAAAATGGCGCTGATTGCGAGTCGGAGGGATTTCTATTGCGAGCCGCTACATATACCCTTTGGCATTGAAGCAGGGAGCCAGCGCGCTGCCTTCTTTATCCAGTACCACCCGACGATAAGAACCACCTGGTGTGATAAGGATCCCAACGCCGTTGGGGTTTTGCGGGGCGTAAACGGTGATTTCCGGGGCGCGAACGCCGATGACTGAGCGGTCAAACGATGTCGGGCCGGTGTGAAACGTTTCGAGTTGAAAACGCACCGGGCTGGCAGCGGCACCAGGCGCTTCTCCCTGCGGCCAGACTGGCGTGCTGCACGGCGACTTTCACCAACGTCAATAAATCTTCCGGGCTGATATTTCTCATGTCTCGCCTCGCCTTATGGCGCTTGTGCTTACCCGGTCTGCAATCAGCACAGGCCGGGTACACGTAGCATCATCCGGCCTATGTGAACGTTAAAGCGCGCGGTATTTTTCCAGTACACGCACGAGTTGGGTGACAAAACCATACTCGTTATCGTACCAGGAGACGGTTTTTACCAGTTGCAGATCACCCACTTCGGTGATTTCTGTCTGTGTGGCATCGAACAACGAACCAAAGTGGCTGCCAAGAACATCGGACGAAACAATCTCTTCATCGGTATAGCCGAAGGATTCATTATTTTCAGTGGCATTTTTCAGCGCCTGGTGGATCTCATCGACGGTGACTTTTTTCTCCAGAACCGATACCAGTTCGGTAACCGATCCGGTTTTCACCGGAACGCGCTGCGCATGGCCTCTCAGTTTGCCGCTCAGGCCGGGATCACCAGGCCGATCGCTTTTGCCGCGCCGGTGGTGTGCGGGATGATGTTTTCCGCTGCTGCGCGCGAGGCCCGCAGATCTTTGCCGCGCGGCCCATCGACCAGCGCCTGAGTACCGGTGTAGGCGTGAATAGTGGTCATGGTGCCAGCTTTGATGCCGAAATTGTCCTGTAGCGCTTTGGCCATCGGCGCGAGGCAGTTGGTGGTGCAGGAGGCGACCGAAATAATGGTGTCTTCAGCATTGATGGTTTCATCATTGACGTTAAACACCACGGTTTTCATCTCACCGGCAGGCGCGGAGATGAGCACTTTTTTTGCACCGGCTTCCAGATGCGCCTGTGATTTTTCAGCCGAAGTATAGAAGCCAGTACATTCCACAATGATCTCGGCACCGGCGCTGCGCCACGGAATATGTTTCGCCTCTTTCTCGGCATAGACAGTGATGCTTTTACCGTTGACAATTAGCGAATCTTCGGTGAAATCCACGCTCCAGCCAAATGGACCGTAGTTAGAATCGTGCTTCAATAAATAGGCCAGCACTTTTGGTGAGGTGAGATCGTTAATTGCGACAACTTCCGCGCTGCTGTTGGTTTCCAGCAGACGACGCAGTACCAGACGTCCAATGCGTCCGAACCCATTAATGCCAATTTTGTTCATAATTCACTCCGTTTTTCAGGTCATGATCACGTTATTGCACTCCTCAGTGATAGCCTGGAGGGGATTGTTGAGCAAATGAATCACATTCAACGAAGGGTAAATAACTGAATGCTAAAGAGGGAAAATTAATGAATTTTTAAGGAAATACGGCTATGTTGGCGTTCTGTTATTTTTTCAGGATCGTCTTATGCGCAGTAAATATTCTTCCGTGCAAATCACTCTTCATTGGTTGGTGTTTCTGCTAATCGTAACCGCTTATTGCGCTATGGAGTTTCGCGGATTTGCGCCGCGCAGCTACCGCCCGTGGTTTAACATGGTGCATATCTCCTGCGGTATTTCTATTCTTGTTCTCATGGTCGTTCGTTTACTGGCGCGGTTGAAAAACCCGACGCCACCGATTGTGCCCAAACCCTCGGCAATGATGACCGGGCTGGCGCATCTGGGCCATCTGGTAATTTATCTGTTGTTTATTGTTCTGCCTGTTATTGGCCTGCTGATGATGTACAACCGTGGCGAGCCATGGATCGCGTTCGGCATGGTGATGCCGTATGTGTCAGAGGCTAACTTTGATCTGGTGGATACGCTGAAGGAGTACCACGAATTGCTGGCTAATCTGGGCTATTTTGTTATTGGCCTACATGCAGCGGCGGCGCTGGCACATCATTACTACTATAAAGACAACACGCTGTTGCGGATGATGCCGAAAAAACGCAGCTAAGGATTATCTGCCCAATAGTGCTAAGCTTATTGGGATAAAAGAATGTATTTCGCCCCGCGATGCGGGGCTAATGAGATGGTCACCCCCACCCTGTGAGCGGTACGCTGGCAGGGTGTTTTTCTTTCAGGAGAGGCCATCATGGAAAACGTTGCGCTTATTGGTATCGATCTCGGTAAACACTCTTTTCATATTCACTGCCAGGATAAGTCTGGCAAGGCGCTTTTGCGTAAGAAATTTACTCGCACGAAGTTAATGCAGTTTCTGGCAACATGTCCATCCGCAGTTGTTGTTATGGAAGCCTGTGCCGGTGCGCATTTTATGGCACGGCGTATCAGCGATATTGGTCATGAAGCGAAACTTATCTCTCCGCAATTCGTGCGTCCGTTTGTCAAAAGTAATAAAAATGATTTTGTCGACGCGGAAGCAATATGCGAGGCTGCATCCCGACCATCAATGCGCTTTGTCCAGCCCAGAACTGAAACTCAGCAGGCGATGCGAGCGCTGCATAGAGTCAGAGAATCTCTTATCAGAGACAAGGTGAAAACGACCAACCAGATCCACGGTTTTTTACTGGAGTTTGGGATCAGCCTGCCGATCGGTGATGCAGTAATAAGGCGGTTGTCTCTGGTACTGGCTGAACATGAGCTCCCCGAATATCTGAGCCACCTGCTGGTGAAGTTACATACCCACTATCTTTACCTTATTGAGCAAATAGCAATGCTGGAATCGGAATTAAATCAGTCAATCAAAGCTGATGATGCTACTCAACGCATCATGACAATTCCCGGTGTTGGGCCGATTACGGCCAGCCTGCTCTCATCCCAACTCGGCGACGGCAAACAATTTTCATGTAGCAGGGATTTTGCAGCTTCCACAGGGCTTGTTCCTCGACAATACAGCACAGGAGGCAAATCAACTCTGCTGGGTATCAGCAAGCGGGGCGACAAAAACCTGCGTCGATTACTGGTGCAGTGTGCCCGATCGTTCATGATGATACTGGAACATCAACAAGGCAGACTGGCCGAATGGGTCAGAAAGCAACTCAGCAACAGGCATTCGAATATTGTCGCCTGTGCTCTGGCAAATAAACTGGCGCGAATAGCGTGGGCAATCACGACGAACCGCAATGAATATCAGGCCTGACACATGCAGGCTTGACTTAATCTATTGATTTTTAGGTACTTAAAAAGTAGTTACCCATCTGGTTTTGCGAAGACTGGTTATTGAAGACATGAACGGCATATCGGCCTGATGAGAAACCTCACACAAAAAATGGCTCACTGAAGCCGAGGGGCTTTTCAGGTTCATCAGGCGCGGAACTCATCGTGGCGCGGGCATCCTTGCCCACATAGACGCCGGATAGATTTAAGCAAGCCCACCATTAATCAAAATCAGTGTTGCAAAAATGGGGGTGACCATAGATTTTTTATGGCGCAAAAATGTGATCCTGCCTGTTTTTTCGCCGAGAAAAGCAGGGCGGAAATCACATTTTTCGCCATCTGTGCTGTGCTGAATTCGTACAAGCTGCGTAGATATTATATCTATTATAGAAACGATTTGCCAGGTGGAGGGGATATGACACACCCTGGAAAGGACGCTTTCGATCGGGTAGCCGAACAGGAGCAGGTGGCCGGATCGCGCAAATTACGCAAAGTACTACTCGCCACCGGGATCGGCCATTTTGTGGAATGGTTTGATTTCGGCTTGTACGGCACGTTGGCTGCGATTATTGGTCTGCAATTTTTCCAGTCCGGCAATCCGAGCGTTGCGTTGCTCTCATCCTTCGCGGTATTTGGCGCGGGCTTTATTATGCGCCCGCTGGGCGGATTATTCTTCGGCTCGCTGGGCGATCGTAAAGGGCGGCAGAAAGTGCTGGCGACCGTGATCCTGCTGACTTCCGGGGTGACATTCGTGATGGGTTTGTTGCCGACTTATCATCAGGTGGGGATCACCGCCACCGTGCTACTGGTGATCACGCGGCTGGTACAGGGTTTTGCCGCTGGGGGCGAAAGCTCCGGGGCCACAACTTATCTGGCAGAATACGCGCCGACAGAACGCCGCGGATACTTTACCTGCTGGATCGATAACTTTGGTTTTATGGCATTTGTGGTCGGTTCCGGGCTGGTTTTTCTGCTAACCGCAACACTTGGCGAAAGCACGATGAACGACTGGGGCTGGCGTCTCCCGTTCCTGATTGCCGGGCCGCTGGGCTGGGTGGGGTTATATCTGCGAAAACATCTGGAAGATTCACCGGAATTTATTGCCGCCATGAAGAGCGGTCAGACATCCAGCGCGCCGCTGCGCAAAGCAGTGACCACCGCCTGGGGCGCGTTACTGTTCTGCGTTGGTTTTGTGGTGATCAAGGCTGTCGGGCACTGGACGCTGCAAACGTTCATGCCGAGTTATCTGGCGACCGAGCTGCATTTTTCCAAACTCAATGCCTATGCCATCACTACTATCGGCCTATTTTCCGTCGCGGTGTTGGTGCCTTTTATGGGCTATTTGTCGGATAAATATGGCCGCAAGCCGTTGATGTTGATGGGATGTACCGGGTTTATCCTGCTTAGTTATCCGGCAATGATGGTGATGGCAAACGGAGATGTGCTTTTGGCGGTACTGGCGATGGTGATGCTCGGCTCATTTATTGCCGCCTTCGACGGTGCCTGTACGGCGGCGATGGCAGAACTGTTCCCGACCAGCGTGCGCTACGGCGGCTTGTCTATTGCTTATAACTTTGCGGTCGCATTTTTCGGCGGGATCACACCTTGGTTTTCTGCGTGGCTGATTACCAGCACCGGTGATAAATTCTCACCGGCCTTAATTACATTCCTTACCGTGCTGTGCGCCCGGGAAACTGCCGGGTTACCGCTGAAACGTTGAATGTCATCCCGGTGAGACCCTCCACCGGGTTTTTATGCAAGTACCATGTGTTGAATAGGTGAGCATAACGGTTCATACCCCCATAAAGATTATTTTATTGCAGGGCGCAATAATTAAATTAACCAATAATCACTTAATCATTTTTATACCATAGGGACAAATATCGAATTCGCAGTTTTTTTGATAATCACACGTTCTTAGTGAAATATCTTCATTGCCCGGACAGCGACATCCTTTTCTTAGTGCATGCCAGACGGAAGGAATAAATGGCAGAGTATGAATAATGTTAAAGTCACATTTTTTTCCATCAACGGTGAAGTGTTCCTGGTACGTATGTAATATGTTATCAGGGCGTAAAAAATAATTACCCTTATACCAGACAATTACCGCCAACTCTGGCGTGCTACGGGCCAGCGCAAAGGCGGTTTTGGTTGTCGGTGATACCAGCATTTCCGTGATATTCCAGCGCATACTTGCTCCTTGCGGCTAATTTTATCTCCTGAGCAAGAAAAACCTTAACAAATAATGAGGAAAGAACCTATTCCCTATTAATATGTTTAATTTAAATGTTAATGGTCGTGATATATTTAATAAGCTTTGCAATAAAGCTTGATACAAAACAAAGTTGGGATGTTATCGACTGTTATGTTTCGACTTATTCAAGTGGTGGAAATTAATTACATTCTGATATTGTTGCGTAGTTAATTAAAATTCACGAAAAAATAACATATAACGGGTTGTCCACGCATTCATGTCCTGCTGCGACGAGAAGGCTGGCTGACTAACTATAAGAAAACACACCGTATTTACTGTCTGGAAGGTCTGAATCCGCGCAGGAAACGTCCCTGCAGGCATATCAGTGCAGGACACCGTCAGCAGTGCCCGGCTCTGACGCAGATCGATCAGTGCTGGAGTATGAATTTTGTGTCGGATAGTATGTTTAACTGACGGCGCTTCCGGGCGCTGACTGTAGTGGATAATTTTAGTCGGGAATATCTGGCGATCAATGCCGGAAAATCGCTGAAAGGTGAGGGTGTGGTCAGCGTGATGGAAGCGTTGCGGGTGCAGAATAACCGTTTACCGGCACGTATTGGATGACTGCAAGGATTCGTTAATTTTTGGCAATAAGCCTAAAAGTTATCTATCCACCCAGTAGTTATAACTATTTATTGACGCAAATGCATGCTCCGCCCCGCACGAGAAAAGCATGTATTTGCAGCTGTGGTTAACTCAACGCTTCAAATATCAAATCCATCGCAAACCCCTTGTACTGAAGGTGCCTGATTTGTCTGTTTTTATCCGTCGGGTCAGTGGGTAACATTTCACCAAACGTTCTGACTCTGGCTTCTTTTGCTAACGCATACCAGTCAATATCGCTCTTTTCGATTTCTTGCTCTATCAGAGCTGGCGGAAACCCTTTTTACCTGATCTCTTGTTTTATTCGAGTAGGTCCGTGCAGTTTTTTGATGTGTTTATCAAAAAGACAGGCTACAAACTGGGCATCATAAAGGTAATGGTTATCTGTCAGACGACGTAAAATATGCTCCACAGAATCCTTTTTTTCGGTGAATACAGCCAACTGTCGGCTCATGTCACCAGAGGAGTAATTCTTTTTTGCCGGCAATGACACCGCATAGTCATATAATTCCTGTCTGGTCATGCTTGGCTCCTTTTGTAGAAAATTCCGTCTTTCTCCACCGATAATCCCTGAATTTTCTCTGCCATCAATGGCCAGAGTGACGTTTTACGCTTGTGTTGTTCGTAGAGAGTCCTGAGGTAGCTCTCAGTTCCCGGGAACTGCGGGTTCTCTTCCAGCTCTTCGCTGTAATCAATCGCTTTTTTCATATCGGAGGCGGCATAGCTGTAATATTTGCTTTTCGCCTGATTAATCGCGTCTTCCACCAGAAGACGTCGCAACAACGTGGCCGCAAGAGCATAGCCATGTTTATATAATGTACTGGATAATGTCCGGATAAATGAGTTCGTAAGATACGCAAGGGACCTGGCAAGTTCTTCTTTTGACGAGTCGGTAATGCAGTCATCAATTAAATCAAATCGCCCCACATCGGAGGTGAAACAGATATATGAATCCATCCCTTTTTCTTTTGCAATATTTATAAATACTTGGATATCATCGTCTTCCTTTCCACTGGCTTTTGTATGTAACCGATAAAAACGAGTGTCACACTGGAAAGAAAAGGCTGCAACAGATTTTTCCCTGGCATCTTCATTCCTTCCGTCCTCAATCAGAGCAGTGATGAATAATTCATCCCATGTGCTTTTATCTGAATATTGTTTGTCACCTACTCGTTCCATATATAACAATAGTTCAATGGCTTCTCCTGATCTTACTTCTTCCATGAGTAGTCTTGCGTAATCAAAGTAATGCTCAGAGCGACAAAACTCTCCTTTTTTTAATGCTTCTGAAAGAAAATCGTTATCCTTTATTATTATACTGATATCTAATGCTTCCCGGTTGCATTCTTTTTGATAATACATATCACGAATCTTGCGTAAAACATCCGCTCCCAGTAAGGTACGATGTTTTTTGAATATATCGCATCCAAAATAAACTTCATTAACAATGAAATTAAATGCTTTTTGGGCAATAAATGCAGGATCACTATTTTTTTGCGCAGCCAGTGATTTCATCCATGTATCCAGCAAAACGGAGTAATAGTCCATCCAGCTTCCGCTGGAAGTGTCAGAGTTTTCACTGAATTTTTCAAACTCAAGCATGATTTTTACACTCAGGCGTTCCACCTCTTCCGGGAGGGCACCTGCGATCTTCTCCAGTGGCTGCGCAATGCTTCGTGTCAGCTCATCATAAAACGCATCCGCTTCGTAGTAATCATAAAAATGTTTACTTTTAGCCCGGCGATTGTATTCCTTTTCTGTAGCTCTTAGTACGTCCGGCGCGGATAGCAGATATCCGTTAATGAGTGTGGTCCTTGCCTGTTTATTATCCTGTATCAGGTCATGGATGATATTAATTAAAACTTCCTGAGTCATGCTTTTTAATAACTCACTCTGTTTTTTGTTCAGTTCGGTTGTCATATTCCCTCCACAAAAAAATTGAAAGAAAGTTGTAAATACATTTTTGAAAAAAAACTATAACTGGATACCATAATCAACGGGATATTCGTGCGATCTGTTTCACTTAATTTGTTGTTGATCGCATTAAACAGGGATTGATTGGCAGCAGCCCGCTGCAGTCTGGCCTCCCGCAATAGCACATTAAATACGGGCAATTCATAACGATGTTTAACCAGACCTTCGATTGCAACATTAATGGTGTCAGACAGTTCATTTTTTGTCAGGGTGCGGGCTGCCATTGCATGCGTCATTACTATTCTGCCTTTCGCCGCAAAGAGTTTAACGTTGGGATTAAACCAATATGATGCCGTCTCGTGCGTGATGAATCATAAGCGACCAACTGTTGTGGCTCAGCCTTCAGATCTTCAGTGCTGGTTATGTGGTTGATTATCGAACCGGGAATGTGAGCTGTAGTAACGAAATACCCGAAGCGCTGAAACGTTTTCAGCAACAGGGAAAAAATAAGTTTATATTGCCCATCGCGCAGGGATTTAGCACAGAAATCCTGTTCTTCAGTTGTCGGCGTATACCACCGTTCAAGCTGGTATGTGGTGATACTGCTCTTCAGGCGCGGGTAGGCGGTATCGCAGACGTCCATAAGTCATTACCGTCGCAAAAAACGTTCGTTTGATGAGAGGCTATACCACTACGCTATCCTGACCGGAGAAATGCAGCGATAAAGCCCGCCAGATATCGCAAATATTCATCTATTAATTCAAAGAATCATAAACTCATAGAGAATAGTACTCTATGAGACAAGAGAGTGTCTATAACGAATCCTTACGGTCCCCCGTATTCAGACGGATAGCTGCAGCGAGTTTATCTCGAAGAGTCTGGATAAATGGGCGTATGAAAACGGGGTGACCATGGACTTCTCTCGCCCAAAAAAGCCGACAGATAATCCGTTTATTGAATCATTTAACGGTAGCCTGCGGGATGAATGTCTGAACATTCACTGGTTTTGTCACTGGAAGATGCGCAGGGTAAACTCGACAACTGGCGCAGGGAGTATAATCATGAGAGAATGGATACGATTCAGTATGTTATAATCAGGCCTATGAACAGCATAGGGTGGGTTAGAACATGTCCTCAAAGAAAGTAAAGGTTGCATTAGTTTCATTTTTATTGTCAGCATATCGATTGATTAAGGGAAATACCCTGGCTGTCGATAAATTTGATCCCAGTGAAAAAGTGGAAAGTATAGCAATATTTTCCACAACAGCCCTTGGTGATTTTATGTTTAACACGCCAGCTATTTTGTCAATCAAATCAAGGTTTCCAAATGCACGAATAACATTGATTTCAAGTAATAAAAATAAAAATCTTGTTGCGGATTCTCCTTGGTTTGAGCGTGTGATTTTTTGGGACCAAAAATTTAAAAGTATATTGAAAATTGTGTCTCTTTTAAAAAAAGATTTGCCTGACGTTATTGTTATACTTCATTCAAAAAGTCCATATGATGTACTTATTTCAACCCTCGCAGGTGCAAAATATATATTAAAGGATGCTTATAATGAAAACGACTTTGCTATGAGGCGGTTTGTTACTTCATTGTCTCGCATTAGATTTGATTGGCATATTATCGAAAGGAAATTATCCTTAATTCAATCTCTGGGGTGTGATACAACGAGCATTGAAATGAAAATTCCATTTTCATTTGAAACAAAAACGAAAAAACACAATGCCATTGTGATTGGATTTCAGCTTGGAGCATCTAAAATCCAAAGACAGTGGCCAATAGTAAGATTCAACGAACTTGCCAAACTGTTAATCAATTCTGGACGCAATATTGAAATCGTGTTGATTGGCTCGCCGAATGAAGTTGAACTTTCAAAAAAATTTATGGAGGGTATGACGGAAGTTGAACGTGAGTCTATTACAGATTGTGTCGGAAAGGTTTCATTGACCGAACTTGTAAAGACCATCTCTGGTTTTGACTTACTGGTTACTGGGGATACAGGACCGTTGCATCTTGCTGTTGCATTGAAAATAAAAACGGTAAGTTTGTTTGTGACAGCGAATCCTGCGCATACAGGCCCTCTGCAGGACCCACATTTGCACAAGGTTATACGTATTTGTAACAACAATGATGACTTCATGACCTCTGCGCAGCCTATGAGCATAATCGGTGCTGAGGATGTAATGACAGCAATTAATGAAGTCCTTGACAAATGAGGACTTTGTGGACGTATACGCAACACTTATTATATCTTTTTTTTTACATGCCATTTATTTATCTGGCAGTAAAAAGAGACATAAGAAGCTTGGTATTGAATTGTTTTTCGGTGCTATACCCTAAATAATTCGAGTTGCAGGAAGGCGGCGACGCAGTGAATCCCCAGGAGCTTACTTCAGTAAGTGACTGGGGTGAGCGAGGAAAGCCAACGATGCGAGTCTTATCATATTCCTCAACATGTTGAGGGGATTCAAGACTGACAATCCCTGCGCATAATGATCAGATCGTTTCAGGTAACCTTTAAAAACTCAGAATAATTTCCGTGTTTTTTGGTATCTGTATTACCGCTCCATCAGCCTGCCCACCAGTCTACCAGCCAACCAGCCACCTGCATGTCTTAAGCAGCGTCAGGCTTCTTCTACTGTCATCAATTCACCCGCACAATGGTGTTTAACGAGAGCTACCTTACCGTTACGCAGTTACCTACCACCATCGGGGCTAGTAAAATCCAACTTAATATGACCTGTTTTGGAGGCAAAATTAGCCTTTGGGGGCAGATTGGCGCAGTGAAAAGTCTTTTAATATCCGATAGTGTCTTTTGATGACATCGGGTAAATTACTGATAAAAATGAAAAAATTTAATATTTACATGTTGCTTCTTAAAATAGTACCATACTCCTCTATAGTATTAAGGAGGTCGCATGCCCCATACACCAGAAGACAAGAAACGCGTTTTGACACGGGTGCGCCGCATACGAGGTCAGGTCGATGCGCTTGAACGTGCGCTGGAAAGCGGCGAGCCCTGCATCGCCATTTTGCAGCAAATCGCCGCCGTGCGCGGCGCTGCCAACGGACTGATGGGCGAAATGGTTGAAATTCACCTTAAAGATGAGCTGGTCAACGGTGACACCACTGCGGACCAGCGCGCGGTTCGTATGGCAGAAGTCGGTCATCTTTTGCGCTCTTATCTAAAATAAGCATCAAGGTATTCACAAAAAGGAAGAGACTTATGAAATCACGTGCAGCCGTTGCCTTCGGGCCGGGTCAACCGCTTAAAATCGTCGAAATTGACGTTGCGCCGCCGAAAAAGGGCGAAGTCCTGGTACGTATCACGCATACCGGGGTGTGCCATACCGACGCGTTTACGCTCTCGGGTGACGATCCAGAAGGTGTGTTCCCGGCGGTGCTCGGCCATGAAGGTGGCGGGATTGTAGTTGAAGTCGGTGAGGGGGTGACCAGCCTGAAACCGGGCGACCATGTAATTCCGCTGTACACCGCAGAATGTGGTGAATGTAAGTTCTGTAAATCCGGAAAAACCAACCTCTGCCAGGCCGTACGCGCCACGCAGGGTAAAGGTCTGATGCCGGACGGTACCACACGTTTCTCTTACAACGGCGAGCCGATTTTCCACTATATGGGTACCAGTACCTTCAGCGAATACACCGTGTGTGCGGAAATCTCGCTGGCAAAAGTGAACGAGCAAGCCCCCCTGGATAAAGTCTGTCTGCTCGGTTGCGGGGTCACCACCGGTATCGGCGCGGTGCATAACACGGCGAAAGTGAAAGAGGGCGATACCGTGGCGATCTTCGGTCTCGGTGGTATCGGTCTGGCGGCGATTCAGGGCGCGGTTCAGGCGAAAGCCGGTCGGATTCTGGCTATCGATACCAATCCGGACAAATTCGCGCTGGCGAAAGAGATGGGTGCAACCGACTTTATCAACCCGAAAGATCACGATCGTCCCATTCAGGATGTGATTGTTGAGATGACCGACGGCGGTGTTGATTTCAGCTTTGAATGTATCGGTAATGTTAACGTCATGCGTTCTGCGCTTGAGTGCTGCCATAAAGGCTGGGGCGAAAGCGTGATTATCGGCGTTGCGGGCGCGGGCCAGGAGATCAGCACCCGTCCGTTCCAGCTGGTAACCGGGCGCGTATGGCGCGGTTCCGCGTTTGGCGGAGTGAAAGGCCGCAGCCAGTTGCCTGGCATGGTAGAAGACGCTATGGCGGGCAAAATTCGCCTCGATCCGTTCATTACCCATCGCATGCCGCTGGAGCAGATCAACGACGCGTTTGATCTGATGCACGAAGGTAAATCTATCCGTACCGTTATCCATTTCGGCGATAACTAATCCTGTTTCACGCCAGCGGTGTAACCGCTGGCGCTACCAATGTCCAAATCTGTGACCGCTGTTACGATTTTTTCCATAAGAAAAATCCAATTATTGCCGATGCATATATATCATCGTGATGAACGCATTAGACAAATATGAGAGTCGATAGCCATGGATAAAAAAGCAGCAATGCAAAGAACGCAAAGCATTGGTTTTATGCACAATATTCGATTGGTTCCCCTGTTTTCCTCCATTCTCAGCGGTATTCTGGTGCTGTTTGCGCTCAGCTCCGGTCTGGCGGGATATTTTCTGATGCAAGCGGATCGCGATCAGCGTGATGTGACGCAGGAAATCCAGGTTCGTATGGGATTATCTAACAGTTCTAACAACTTACGTACAGCTCGTCTTAATCTGATCCATGCCGGCGCAGCAAGCCGTATCGCCGAAATGGAAGACATGAAAAATAACATCACGGAAGCGGATAAACGTATTCAACAATCGCAGGATGGTTTCAAGGTCTATATGGCGCGCGAAGTTAAAACGCCAGAGGACGTTGCGCTGGATGACGATCTGACTCGCTTGTTTAACGCCTACATCGCAGGCATGCAACCGATGTTGAAATACGCGAAAAACGGCATGTTTGAAGCCATCATCAACCATGAAAGCGAGCAGGCGCGCCAGCTTGATACTGCGTATAACACCGTATTGCTGAAGGCTATCAAGATCCGTACTGACCGCGCAGAGCACCTGACCGAACTTGCGCACAACCGTACGCAATTAGGGCTTATTTTTATGGCCGCCGCCTTCGCATTTGCGCTGGTGCTAACGGTCATCACTTTCACCGTGCTGCGCCGCGTGGTGATCAATCCGCTGAAGCGCGCGGCGCAACGTATTGAGCGCATCGCCTCCGGTGATTTGACCGTTGCGGATGAACCGACTGGCCGCAGTGAAATTGGCCGTCTGAGTAATGATTTGCAGGCGATGCAACACTCGCTGGTCACAACCGTGGCCACTGTTCGCCAGGGTGCGGAGGAGATCTATCGTGGTACCAGCGAAATCTCCGCCGGTAACACTGATCTCTCTTCACGCACCGAGCAGCAGGCTGCGGCAATTGAAGAAACTGCCGCCAGCATGGAACAACTGACCGCGACGGTGAAACAGAACGCCGACAACGCACACCATGCCAGTGGTCTGGCACGCGACGCGTCCGGTAAAGCGACCAAAGGCGGACAAATTGTCTCCGGCGTGGTGCAGACGATGGGCAACATCACCACCAGCTCACGTAAAATCTCTGAAATTACTGCGGTGATCAACAGCATTGCCTTCCAGACCAACATCCTGGCGCTCAACGCTGCAGTAGAAGCGGCGCGTGCTGGTGAGCAGGGTCGCGGTTTTGCCGTGGTAGCCAGCGAAGTGCGTACTCTGGCGAGCCGCAGTGCGCAGGCGGCAAAAGAGATCGAAGCGCTGATCAGTGAATCCGTCAGCTTGATTGAGCAAGGCTCCGGTGAAGTGGTTTCTGCTGGCGAAACGATGGAAGATATTGTGACGGCAGTGAAACGTGTAACCGATATCATGCTGGAAATTGCGGCGGCATCCGATGAGCAGAGCAAAGGTATCACCCAGGTGAGTCAGGCGATCACGGAAATGGACAACGTAACGCAACAAAACGCCTCGCTGGTAGAAGAAGCATCCGCAGCAGCCGCCTCGTTGGAAGAGCAGGCCGCGCGTCTGACCGAAGCGGTCGGGGCTTTCCGCCTGACCGGTGCTGCACCGCAGCGCCAGAACAGCTCATCTTCGCCAACGGCAAAACCGTTTAAACCGCAGCGCCCTGCGCTGGCAGATGGCGATAACTGGGAAACCTTCTGATAATCCGCAAAAGGAAAGAGGCCGTGAGGCCTCTTTTCTATCCAACTTCTATCCAACACTTACCGCGTTAAATAAAGCTGTCGTCATCATTGCTGTAGTCGTTGTCATCAAAATCGTCGTTCTGCCAGGCGTCGTTATTATTGCCGAACTGATCGTCCTGGTTAAGGAAGCGGGTGTCAGAGACGTTATTAACGTCGTCGTATTGATTGCCGACAAACGGCTCACCACCAGCGGGCGTTGCCGGTTCTTCGATAATATTCACGATCTCTTCTGGCCGCGACTGATGGAACATACTGGTCAGCATTTCGGCCAGCACGACGCCACCAGCCACGCCGGCTGCAGTTTGCAGCGCACCAGCCATAAAACCCCCGCTGCGGGGAGCTGAGGCCGGAGCTGCTGTCCGTGAATAATCCTGGGCTGGTGGTTGTTGCGGCTGGGCATTCCAGCTGTTGTCCGGCTGTGAGGTGCTTTTCCCGCCACCAAACAGGCCACCGAGGAAACTGCCTCCCGTCGAGGGTTTGCTTTTTTGCGCAGCTAATTCGCTTTCAAGCTCCTGAACACGGGCTTGCATGCGTTTCAGCGCTGCCTCCTGAATCAAAATCGATTGCGCCATATAGTAAGGAGCCGCAGGCTGCTGTCTGACGAATTCCGCGATCTGACGCTCTGCATCTGTATCTCGTTGGCTGTTTTGCTGTCCGGTCTGTTTCAGACGTTCGAAAAGGCCGTTGATAAGTTGCTGTTCTTCATATTGCATGACAATAACCTTCTGCTCTCCAGGGTGGATACCGTGTAGTTTATCAGCGGTGACAAGCTGTGTCTGGTGAGTGAAATGTTTGTTTAAGATTGGTTGCAGGTTGGCTGAAATCCGCGCTTTTTTCGGGCCTCCAGGAGAAAAAAGCCCGCAGGATGGGATGCTGGCTGGAAGATCAGGCAATACGCCGGGTTGCGCGCGTTTGCGCCGGAGTGACACTCACGGGGATCGATTTTGAGGTGGGCGTGCCGGTGCCGTCGCCAAAACGGGTCAAAGGAACCAGTGGGTTCGTCTCCGGGTAATAAGCCGCGAGATTACCGCGCGGGATATCGTAGGCGACGAGGCGGAAATCCGTCACGCGGCGAGCCACGCCGTCAGTGGTCTGGGTTTCAATATCCACGCGATCACCATCGCTCAGGCCAAGTGCAGCAATATCGGCCGGGTGCATGAACAGCACGTCGCGCTGACCATAAACCCCACGGTAGCGATCGTCGAGGCCATAAATCGTCGTGTTGTACTGATCGTGTGAACGTAACGTCTGCAACACAAACGGTGCGATAATTTCCGGGCAGACCGCCTCAGGCAACGTTGCGGCACTGAATTCCGCTTTACCGGATGGCGTATTGAAACGCAGCCCTGCCGCTGCATTGCCCAGCCAGAAACCGCCGGGTTCATCACAACGGGCATTGAAGTTCTGGAAACCGGGGATAGTGGCGGCGATATGGTCGCGAATCAGGTTGTAATCTGCGGCCAGAGCCAGCCAGTCGAGTTGCGCTGTTCCTAATGTCGCATGGGCAATCCCGGCGACAATCGATGTTTCCGAGCGCTGCGTTGCTGCCAGCGGTTTGCCGATCCCTTCGGATGCATGCACCATGCTGAAGGAGTCTTCGACGGTGATAAACTGGCGACCGGAGGTCTGCACATCCTCTTCAGTGCGGCCCAGCGTCGGCAGAACGAGCGACTGTTTACCCGGCATTAAATGGCTGCGGTTGAGTTTGGTGCTGATATAGACCGTTAGCCCGCAGCGGCGCAACGCTTCGCAGGTCAACGGCGTGTCCGGTGCGGCGGCAGCAAGGTTACCGCCCAGTGCCAGCAACACTTTCACTTCATCGCGCAGCATCGCCTGAATAGCTTCAACCGTATGGTGACCGTGCTTGCGCGGCGGTTCGAAATGGAAGTGGCTGGCAAGGCTGTCGAGCAGTGTCACAGGCGGTTTTTCATCGATCCCCATCGTGCGGTTGCCCTGCACATTGCTGTGGCCGCGCACCGGACACAGCCCGGCCCCCGGTTTACCCAGATGGCCGCCGAGCAGTTGCAGGTTGGTAATTTCCCGCACCGTATCCAGCGAGTGTTTGTGCTGGGTAATGCCCATCGCCCAGGTGCAGATCACTCGCTCTGCTGTCTGCCAGACCGCAGCCGCTTCACGCAACTGCTGTTGGCTGAGGCCGGACTGCTGCTCAATGGTTTGCCAGTTGGTCGCATCGATTTGCACAAACCACGCCTTAATGCCCTGGGTGTGCTCAGCAATAAAGTCATCCGCGAAGATGCTGCTTTCGCCGTTAGCAAGGCGCTGACGCTGGGTTTCCAACAATGCTTTGGCGATCCCGCGTACCGCTGCCATATCACCGCCGAGATTCGGTTGATAGTAGGAAGAGCTGATGGTTCCCGCCACTGGTGTGACCACTTCCAGCGGTTTTTGCGGATCGGCAAAACGCTCAAGACCGCGTTCGCGCAGAGTGTTAAAGGTGACAATTCGCGCGCCGCGATCGGCGGCGTGACGCAGGCAGTGCAGCATGCGCGGGTGGTTGGTGCCTGGGTTTTGCCCAAAGACAAAAATGGCATCCGCTTTATCAAAATCAACCAGATGAATAGTACCTTTACCGACGCCAATGCTGTGTTTTAGCCCAGCGCCGCTGGCTTCATGGCACATATTGGAACAGTCCGGGAAGTTATTGGTACCAACCATACGGCCAAACAACTGATAAAGGTATGAGGATTCATTACTGGCGCGCCCGGAGGTATATAGCTCAAGCTGGTTGGGGTTATCCATCGCCCGAATATGTTCGCCAATCATCGCCAGCGCATCGTCCCAGCTGATCGGTTCATAGCGGTCGGTTTGTGGGTTATAGCGCAGCGGTTCGGTCAGGCGCCCCTGATATTCAAGAAAGTAATCACTCTGACGATTAAGCGCGCTGACGCTATGTTGCGCAAAAAACGAGGCATCAATCTGGCGACGTGTGGCTTCCCAGGTGACCGCTTTCGCGCCGTTTTCGCAGAAACTGAAGGTACTTTTATTATCATCACCCCAGGCGCAACCGGGGCAGTCGAAGCCCCGTGCTTTGTTCATGCGCAACAGGTTGCGCATATTTTTGAGGGCATTTTTGCTGTCAATAACGAAGCGAGTGGTGGCTTCCAGAGAACCCAGACCACCGGCAGCGGCGTGGTAGGGTTTAATCGCTGTTTTAAATTTCATTGGTTCTTCCGGATGCGGGTTGTTACAGCATTAGTCTAATTTGCGTAACAACAACCCTTAATCAACAACCACTTTCTATCACACAGTTAACGAGATGTTTACCATTTGCGCAACAAGAAGAACCGGCTAAAAACCGGGGGTTATCCCGGCATGATTTTACGGATCGCGCTGATAAGCGTATGCGCAGCAGGCGGCAGCGGCGTATCGACACGAGTGATAATACCTACCGGATCGCCGATTCCCAGCGGCGGAATCGGCAGGGCGACCAGCGAGCCGAGACGCAAATCATCTTTTACCGCGCCCGATGGCACAAACCAGACATAGTCAAAACCTACGGTTAACTGGCGTGACAGCGAGGCGGAGAGCGTCTCGATACAACCAGCGGGCAGTTTGCAATTCTGGCTGGCCAGCAGCTCTTCTGCGTTATCACGCGGGGGCGTACCTTCCGGCAATACTACCACCGGCCACTCAAGTACCCGGCTTAATGTGATGGTACTTTGCAGCAGGGGATGATTTGGACGCACCACCAGTTTCAGTGATTCCAGAAACAGCAGCTCGTAATTAAGGCCGCTCATCAGATCTGGATCTGACATCCGGCCAATGCCCAGGTCGAGCTTGCCGGACTTCAGCCCGGCCAGCAGCATCGGATTAGTGGCGGTAGCGACCTGAATTTTAAGATCCGGCTGTTGTTTATGGAGCTGGCCAATCACCGCCGGCAAAATACCCAGAGCGGCGGTCGGCAGGGCGCCGATACGGATCAGATCGCTTTTCTGTTCTGTTTTATGATCCAGCGACTGCCCAGCAATATTGACGGCATCCAGCACACGTACAGCATGCGTCAGAAACTGCTCGCCAACATGTGTCAACTGCGCGCCGAGACGACCGCGCTCGAACAGACGCTTGCCGGTCAGTTGTTCCAGTTCGTTCAGGGTTTTCGACAGTGCAGGTTGACTTAAATTAAGTGTCTCAGCCGCACGCCCCAGCGTTCCTTGTTGAGCAACAGCCACGAAAGTATGTAAATGGCGCAGGCGAATGCGCTGTGAAAAGAGGACATTTTTTTCCATAAGATGATGTTAAAAACTAAACGAATTCGGTGATAGGTAACGTTATTTATTTTGATAACCTAATTGCAAAGTATTCTTAACATCTAATCTATTTGAGTTACAAACGGATTTTCCGCGCAGTGTGACGAAACCTGCAACTTTGTAAGGGGTTCTTCGACGATTTCCATAATCTTCCGTTATGTTTTTTGCGCTTCAGTGGTATCCGTTGTCTGCCACGATCACACTTTGTAAATTTCCCATCACACGGGTGAATGTGCTTCCTACACTCCAGAAGAAGAGCACACAGGAAGGAAAATGAAATGGGTTACAACATCACGGCCGATGAAATACGCGAACAATTTTCACAGGCCATGTCGGCAATGTACCAGCAGGAAGTTCCGCAATACGGCACACTGCTGGAACTGGTTGCTGATGTGAACCTTGCCGTTCTGGAATACAATCCCCGGTTGCATGAACAACTGGCTAATGCAGATGAGCTGACGCGGCTTAATGTTGAGCGCCACGGCGCGATCCGTGTGGGCACTGCGGAAGAGTTATCCTGGCTGCGGCGGATGTTTGCCGTTATGGGAATGTACCCGGTGAGTTATTACGATCTGTCACAGTCGGGCGTACCGGTACACTCTACCGCGTTTCGTCCGGTGGATGACGCCGCGCTGGCGCGCAATCCGTTTCGCATTTTTACCTCGCTGCTGCGACTGGAGTTGATAGAGAACGAGTCGTTGCGCAACAAAGCGGCGGCGATCCTGGCGAAGCGCGATATCTTTACCCCGGCTTGCCACCAGTTGATTGAACTGCATGAATTGAACGGCGGTTTTACCGCGCCGCAGGCCGATGCTTTTGTGCAGGAGGCGCTGGAGACATTCCGCTGGCATCGTCATGCCACGGTCGATGAGCAAACCTACCAGGCGCTGCACAATGAGCACCGACTAATTGCCGATGTGGTCTGCTTCCCTGGCTGCCATATCAATCACTTAACGCCGCGCACGCTAGATATTGATCGAGTGCAGGCGCTGATGCCGAAATACGGTATCGAGCCGAAGATCCTTATCGAAGGGCCACCGCGCCGTGATGTGCCGATTTTACTGCGTCAGACCAGTTTCAAAGCGCTGGATGAACCGGTGCTGTTCAACGGTGAACACCAGGGAACGCATACCGCGCGCTTCGGCGAAATCGAGCAGCGTGGTGTGGCGCTGACGCCAAAAGGGCGGGCGTTGTACGATCAGTTATTGGCAGAGGCAGGCACCGGCAAAGACAATCTCACGCACCAGTTACACTTACAGGACGTGTTCAAAGCCTTCCCGGACAGCGAAATGATGTTGCGCAAGCAGGATCTGGCGTGGTTCCGCTACCGGTTGACGCCGACCGGCGAAGCGCATCGCCAGATGATCCGCCCCGGTGAGGACCCACAACCGCTGATCGAACGCGGCTGGGTAGTGGCACAGCCTATCACCTATGAAGATTTTCTGCCGGTCAGCGCGGCAGGGATCTTCCAGTCCAACCTCGGCAATGAAACCCAGGCGCGCAGCCACGGCAACGCCAGCAAAGCGCAGTTTGAAACGGCGCTCGGTTGCCCGGTACTCGACGAATTTACCCTTTATCAGGAGGCATCTGAGCGCAGCAAACGACGTTGCGGTCTGCTGTAAAACAGGTAATCTCCTGAAATCAGTTATTTTTGGATGATGTTGTTATGGAGAATCCTTCCGCGCCGCTGGCGCACACCCGCCACGGCAGCGTGTTGGGCTGTCGCGAAGCGGCATTTGATGTCTGGCGCGGTATTCCGTTTGCCGCGCCGCCCGTTGGCCCGCTGCGTTGGCGTGCGCCGCAGCCGGTGGAATCCTGGCCAGGGGTTCGCATCGCCGACCGTTTTTCTGCCGCCAGTTGGCAAAACAGCGAGTATTGTCAGCAGATCGGTGGTGGCGATCCGGGGCAATTCTCTGAAGATTGCCTCTACCTTAACGTCTGGTCGCCCGCCAAACGCGAAAAACCGCTTCCGGTGATGGTCTGGCTGCACGGCGGCGGGTTTACCATGGGTTCCGGCGGTCTGCCGCCGTACGACGGCAAAGCGCTGGCCGGGCGCGGAGTCGTGCTGGTGACGCTCAATTACCGGCTCGGTCATCTCGGCTTTTTCGCCCATCCGTCGCTGGAAGCCGAAGAGGGCGAACGCGTATATAACTTCGGCCTGCTCGATCAAATCGCCGCCTTGCGCTGGGTGCAAGAGAACATTGCCGCGTTTGGCGGCGATGCGGAAAACGTTACGCTTTTTGGCGAATCTGCCGGGGCGCGCAGCGTGATGGCGCTGATGGCTTCTCCACTGGCAAAAGGGCTGTTTCATAAAGGCATTATTCAGAGCAGCTATACCTTGCCGGATACGCCGCGGGAAGCCGCACTGGCAAAAGGCGAAGCGATTGCTGCGCATTTTGGCCTGACAAACGCCAGTGCAGAGCAATTGCGGGCGATCCCGGCCGATACTTTCTGGCTGCTGGTTTCGCCGCTGAAAATTGCCCCCGCGCCGATTGTCGGCGACGCGGTACTGCCGGAACCGACGTTGGATGTGTTTTTTGCCGCAAGACAGCACCCGATGCCGGTGATTATTGGCTCGAACAGCGATGAAGCCAGCGTGATGGCGGAGTTTGGCGTCGATCTCGCCGGGCAGATCGAGAAAATGCGCCGCGAGCAGCGCCTCGGTTTAGGACTGATTAAATTGCTTTATCCGGGGGTGAAGGGTGATGCCGAGCTGGGTCGCCAGGTGTGTCGGGATATGGCATTTACCTCGCTCGGGCTGGTGGTGATGCAGGCACAGCAGCGGGTGCGGCAATCCTGCTGGCGCTATTGGTTTGATTACGTCGCGGAAGCGGCGCATGACACTTACATCAACGGCGCGTGGCACGGTAACGAAGTGCCGTACGTATTCGACAATCTTATGCTTACGGAACCGTCGCGCAGCTACGTAAACCCGCGCGATCTGGCGTTTGCCGCGCATCTTGCCGATTACTGGGTGCAGTTTGCTCACCATGCCAACCGTCATTGTGAATCGCTTGCCGGTCCGGTGAACTGGCTGGCCTGTGCGCGCGGGCGCGACAGACTACTGCGCATCGGACTGAATAAACATGCGGGATTTCGCATGGTTAATCGCTTTATGCGCACGCGTCTTAGCTTTTTTCGCCGGGTGATGCGCCACCACGTTAAGCTGGATTAGTTGCCAGTAAGCCCTCACGAAACGTCGCCAGGTGTCCGAGTGACGTCGGCTCTTGCGCTGATTAGGCAGGGAGTTTCATTTAAGGCCGTATCGGAGAAAACAGGGATATCGAGACTGACATATTTCCGGCTGAGCCAGTTTACAGCTGAAAATAAAGAGGTATCATCGGCGATGTAATGTACAGGGAGAACAAAAAAATGGATGCTGCATTGCTTGATATGACGCGCTCAGGTGGAAGAAATAAAAACTGGGCGGAGACAATGGTTAATCTGGAAGCCCGGAAGCTGATTAATACAGCTAATACGCTGTCTGCTTTCCACCTCAATGATGGTCAGACCCGGATAAAGTTTGTCCAGGAGATAAAAGAGGTTGTTGAGCAGCAGTTCGTTGCGGCCCGGCGTGCAAAATCTGATGAAGAGTGCATGGCCTGCATAAAAAAACTCAGGGCAGAAAAAGAAAACCTTGATGAGCAGGCCCGGATGCTGCGCATGAAGACCGCGAAACTTTACGCCAAAGTGGAGTTCGTCCGGGAAAATAACAAAATTGTCGGGTACGTAATCAGTGCCGTTAAAATTATTGTTTACGGACTAACCACCATCACTGGCGGAATAATGATCGCAACGATGCCAGCCATCGGTATGCTAGCGGGTGCTATACTTGTTGCTGATGGATTGAATGGAATATCAAAAGAAGTGAACCATTTAAATGGTGGAAAACCAGAATATGAAGGATATTTAGCTAATAAGAGTATGGATGTTGCTCAATTTATGGGGTTCAAGCCTGAGTCTGGACTGGCGGCCTATAATTCTATATCACTTGCAGCCAGTGTTTACAGCATTGTGGGACTATCAAGAAGGCCGGAAGCATGGCGACTTTTTCGTTACCTGCCTGGCGACTTTTACAGGAAAGTAAACACCATAAGCAAACCAAAGCTAACCATGAAAATAGCCGGATATGGCGTTAAGGCCAAAGTGATATTTGACCTTATTAGTACAGATAGTAACTAAGCCTTATTTACCCGACAAAACCGCCAGCATTTAAATGAAATTACTGGCGGTTGAAGAAATGTAACTAATGTAGATGCAACAAGGGTTGATATTCCAAGAGGTATAGTTTCATCCGCAGATGAGAAAAAAACAGCATAAATAAATAATAAAAACATAATAACGACTGTGAAAAAAATCCTTTTAAACCTCTTAGCCAAATCTTTGACAACTTCCTCGAACGTACCGCCAAAGTTATCGATATTATTCTGAAGTTTCTGTAATTCCTTCGCCGTAAAACCAGATGCCAGAAGACGCTCTTTACTGAAATCCGTTGTCATTTCATCAAATTCCTTATCCTAATCAACCCGACACTTGTTCTGTGGTTTTTGTAGGTCTGCATAGCTTAATCCTGACTTCAATAGCGTAGATTCACTCATTTTCGCAGTGTTTCCACCTTTCATCCATAAAATTATAAATTCCTCATGGCGAGTATACGAAACGAACTGACAAAAATGAACTGTCTAACTGGTCAAACGCCTGATTACCGATAACGCCATCTGTAAAGCCGCACAACTGAAGTGCAGTTGGGTGGAAACCTCGTTTGATGCGCTGATCCCAGGGCTGACGGCGAAAAAATTTGATGCCATTAACTCGGCGATGAACATCACTGAGCAACGGCGTAAAAGCATCGATTTCACGCAGCCAATCTACCGTATTCCTTCACAACTGGTCGGTAAAAGCGGCGACGGCATGGCAGCCACTGCGGAAGGGCTGAAAGGGAAAACCATCGGTGTGTTGCAGGGGTCGATTCAGGAAACTTACGCCAAAGAGCACTGGGAAAAGCACGGTGTCACGGTGGTGTCGTATAAAGATCAGAATATGGCATGGGGCGATTTGCTGAACGGCCGTATTGACGCCTCACTGGTGATGTCGGCGGCGGGGCAGGCAGGTTTCCTCAGCAAGCCGCAGGGGAAAGGGTTTGGCTTTATCGGCAAACCGGTATCTGACGATACGATCCTCGGCAGCGGCATCGGTTTTGGGTTGCGCAAAGGTGACGATGCGACGAAAAAACAGCTTGATGCCGCCATTGATAAAGTCCGTGCTGACGGTACCATCAAAAGCCTGGCGGAAAAGTACTTACCCGGTATCGATGTCAGCGTGAGCGCACAATAACGTTTCACTCCTCTGGCCCCAGCCGTCTGATGTCCGGCAGGGGCTCTTTTCTCGCTGCGCAATTCCAGCTTTATACCTCGCTTCATATTATTTTCAGCCTGATCTCATCGACAGGAAATATTTTCGGTTTTGCGTAAATTCTCAACTGCCAACAATTGGATTCTCAATGAATTTTGTCTAGAGTGTGCGTTCAATAAAGAAATGCTTTTGTCGCTATTTCGCACAATTGCGAAATGCCATTCTACGACCAGAAGGACGTGTTACCAGGCATGAACCGCAGACGATTTATTCAGGCATCCATGGCCCTTGCTGCAACCTACGGCACCACCGGTGTTGCCTCTCTTTTCTCCCGCGCGGCGTTTGCGGCAGAGACGGATATTGCCGATGGGCAGAGCCGCCGTTTTGACTTCTCTGTGCTGCAATCAATGGCGCATGATCTGTCGGAGCAGCCGTGGGGCGGTGCGCCGAAAGCATTGCCGAATACGCTGGCAAACCTGACACCGCAGGCTTACAACAGCATCCAGTATGATGCGCAGCATTCGCTGTGGAATAATGTCGAAGGGCGTCTACTGGATGTGCAGTTCTTCCACGTCGGCATGGGGTTCCGCCGCCGTGTGCGCATGTTCTCTCTGGATCAGGAAACACATCAGGCGCGTGAGATCCACTTCCGCCCGGAACTGTTCAACTATCACGATGCGGGCGTGGATACCAAACAACTGGAAGGCCAGAGCGACCTCGGTTTTGCCGGTTTCCGGGCCTTTAAAGCGCCGGAACTGGCGCGCCGCGATATCGTCTCTTTCCTTGGCGCAAGCTATTTCCGAGCGGTGGACAGCACCTTCCAGTATGGCCTCTCAGCGCGCGGCGTGGCCATTGATACTTTTACCGATCAGCCGGAGGAGTTCCCGGATTTTACCGCCTTCTGGTTCGAAACTGCGAAACCGTCTGAGACCACTTTTACCGTCTATGCGCTGCTGGACAGCCCGAGCATCACCGGGGCATACAAATTCGTGATTCACTGTGAAGAGAGCCAGGTGATCATGGATGTGGATAACCGCTTGTATGCGCGCAAAGATATTAAACAACTCGGCATCGCGCCAATGACCAGTATGTTCAGTTGCGGCAACAATGAGCGTCGCGTTTGCGACACCATTCACCCGCAAATTCACGACTCTGACCGTCTGGCGATGTGGCGCGGCAACGGCGAGTGGATCTGCCGCCCGCTGAATAACCCGCAGAAATTGCAGTTCAACGCTTTCCAGGATGAAAACCCGAAAGGCTTTGGCCTGTTGCAGTTGGATCGCGATTTCTCCCATTATGAGGACGTGATGGGCTGGTATAACAAACGCCCAAGTTTGTGGGTCGAGCCGCGCAACCGCTGGGGCAAAGGGGCGGTAAGCCTGATGGAGATCCCGACTACCGGCGAAACGCTGGATAACATTGTGTGCTTCTGGCAGCCGGAAAAACCGGTGAAAGCGGGCGACGAATTTGCTTTCCAGTATCGTCTTTACTGGAGCGCGATGCCGCCGGTACGTTCACCGCTGGCGCGCGTCTACGCGACCCGTACCGGGATGGGTGGCTTCCCGGAAGGCTGGGCACCGGGCGAGCATTATCCGGAAAAATGGGCGCGTCGCTTTGCCATCGATTTCGTCGGCGGCGATCTGAAAGCTGCCGCGCCGAAAGGCATTGAGCCGGTGATCACGCTCTCCAGCGGCGAAGCGAAACAGGTTGAAATCCTGTATGTAGAACCGTTCGACGGTTACCGCATTCTCTTTGACTGGTATCCGACCAATGATTCCACCGATCCAGTGGAGATGCGCATGTTCCTGCGCTGTCAGGGCGATGCCATCAGTGAAACCTGGCTGTATCAATATTTCCCGCCTGCGGCGGACAAGCGTAACTACGTTGACGACCGCGTGATGCGTTAATCTTCCTTCGCCCCCGTTTGGGGGCGAAGGCTTTCCGGAGGCGCAATGGCAACGGAACACCGCTCAGATACCACCATTCCCGTTAATGACCGTATTACGCTACATGCCGCAGACGATCGATTTGTGCATGAATTACACCAGTTGCTCGTAAAAAATCGCGACGATTTGCAGCAGTTTCTCGACTGGCCGCAGTATGTTCGCACGGTGGACGATACCCGTAAGACGCTACAGAGCAATATGCTGCTGCACCAGCGTGGCTACGCGAAGATGTTTATGATCGTCGTTGATGAGGTCGTCACTGGCGTGCTGGCGTTTAATGCCATCGAACCGCTCAACAAGACGGCCTATATCGGTTACTGGCTGGATAAAGAGGCCCAGGGGCAGGGGATTTTATCGCAGGCGTTGCAGGCGCTGATGGCGTTCTATACCAGCCGGGGCGATGTGCGGCGCTTTGTCATCAAATGCCGGGTGGCGAATCACGCCAGTAACCAGGTGGCAAAACGTAATGGTTTTACGCTGGAAGGCTGTCTGAAACAGGCGGAGTTTCTCAACGGCAACTATGACGATCAGAATATCTGGGCAAAAATTGTTGCGCGTAAATAACAGCGTGTTTAGCGCCGCTAGTTTGCCTCCGCCTGCTAACTGGTCGCCTGCGAAACCGCCTTACGCAGCCCGTTGGCGGCGGCGGAATGCATTGGCGTCACCAGTAATGTTCTCACCCCAGTACTGCGCCATAACATCATCGGCCTGGCGCTCGCCGTGCGGTAATTTCACCGGGCTGAGCGGGCGGATATACCAGCCAACCCGCGTGCCGCGCGGATCCTGATACATAATCAACGCGGCTGGCCCCTGCGCGGTGGCAATCAACCATGCACCAGCCAGCGTAAAATCGTATTGCTCCAGGTTCGGCGGCTGATGGCCGTTAATGAAATAACGCGACACTCAGCGGTTAGCTCTGTTTGCTGTGTGGCAACCACATCCATCGACGTGACGGCAGTATTATCAAACAGCTTATAAGCCTTTTAGCATGATTGCGGCGAAACCCTGGATGTTCGCCGCTGGCTTGTTGCAATACACCGACTAGCTTGTCGGAGGTTAGCCGCTGAGGCGACAGCCAGCCACCGCCCCACAAAAACAGTACGATCAACAACAGTGGAACCAGTGCAATGGCGGCAAGGCGCGTTATTAGCGCCGGGGTTCATTACCTGAAAAATCTGCGTAAAAAGTGCCGACCTCGATGCCCTGTCGGCGTGTCCAGTGGGGCGTGGCGCGCTGTTGAAGAACAGCCACAGCAGACGCGGCATGGTGAAAGTGATGTGCTGCTGGTCGGCAATCCACTGCTCGGTGGTCTTGAGGACACAACTGCGGCAGGCTTTTGTCTTGCAAATTTGTATCAATTTATTATTTATCAGTAAGTTAAATAATCTCCTTTACTTGGTGTGGCTCATTATATGTCAACTAATTGATCGTCAAAACCGATGTCATTTTCAGTATCAATAGCTAAAACTTTTTAACGGATGGCAATTAATCTACATAAACAGTTTGCGGGCTTAGTGACGAGTAATTACGCTAAAAGGGCTCAGGGAAAGACTGGCGAATGTAAAAGCCCATTTTTATAGGCTTTATGTTTGTAGTGCTGATGAAAAGGATATCAGGCCATGAATGAAGTCACCTCAATAGCAGTTAACGGCGTCGAATTTGACCCTCGATACAGTGAAATTGAATTCACGTTGTCGGAATTCGACAGCCAAACCGATCCGCTGAATGCCGTGGACAATGCACGCGATATCAATTGGCATGCTATTAGCGAGCAATCTGCCGCCTTGCTTGCGCAGTGCTTCGATTTGCATGTTGTGCTGTGGTTTATGCGCGCTAATCTTCATATCGATGGTTTTTCGGCTGTCTATCAAGGCATCACGAATATCGACAGCAAATATGCCGAAGAGGGGAGCACCATTTTCCCTCAGGCAGATATGGAACCGGCTGCGGACAGTTTTCATGCTGCCGCATTAGGCTGGCTCGCCACCTCGTCTTGCCTGCACGAAATCAAGAACAGCAAGATCTTCCCCAACACGGCATTAACCACCGATGAACTGCTCAATATGAGAATTGACGAGCAGGAAGGCAAAAGCCTGCATTTTTCGGAAGTGGTAAAGGTGTTGGGACAGGCTGACAGTTATTTTGCCGGCAGAAACATGCCGTCATTAAAGGAACAGTTGTCGCGGGGAATCGACGCCCTGGAGCGCGTGGAAAACTACGCCAACATGCAGGCGGAAGATTACCGGCTGGACTGCCGGCAGGTGCGTGACTATTTGACGCTGTTCAGCCGTCAACTGCTTTCTCTTGAACAGCAGGAATTGCCGGTAGACATCGGCGCTGCGCCGACAGATGCGGAAACGGCGGAGTCGCTGGCCACTCTGCCTGGTAAATATATCCGTTCCCGGCAGGATGTCATCTTGCTATTGGATCAGGTTTTGGACTACTTCCAAAATTATGAGCCCAGCCATCCGGCCCCCGTTCTTATTCGACGCTCACAAAAAATGATCGGTATGGACTTCGCGACAATTGTTGAGGAGCTTTTGCCGGAATCTCTGGCCTCGTTAAATCAATTGTCCGGGAAGTAATTTTTCTCACAAAGGAGTTTTCCAATGGCTAAGGACTCAAGCTCTCAGAAGTTTATCGGTAAAAATAACGCGCCCCGCGTGCAAATTGAATATGACGTAGAGCTCTACGGTTCGCAAAAAAAAGTAGAGTTACCTTTCGTCACGGGGGTCATGTCCGATCTCTCTGGGCATCGGAAAAAGCCTTTACTGCCGATCGAAGAGCGAAAATTCCTGACGTTTGATCAGGATAATTTCAACGATCGCATGCGAGCCATTAAACCTCGTCTTCAATTTTACGTGGAAAATACGTTGAGTGAGGATGATGCGCTGCTGGATGTGGAATTAGAGTTTGAATCGATGGAGGATTTTACGCCTGGTGCCATCGCCAAACGGGTTCCGCAGATGCAACGTCTGCTTGAAGCACGGGAACATCTCACGGAGCTCATCACATATATGGATGGCAAATCCAGCGCGGAAGAGGTGGTGAAGAATCTGCTGGAGAAACCCGATTTTCTGCATCGTCTGGTGACGGATGCACGCAAAATGGTCGCGGATGCGGAACAGGATGAGCAGGAACCCGGCAATAAAGGAGATGAGGAATGAGAGCGAGGCAACGACGCTATTCAGCTAAGCAGCAGGCAACGGCAGTCGCTGAAGTTGAAACGCAGGAAACGGAAAATGAGCTTGACGGTCTGCTCAAGCGTTCATTCCGGCCCAGAACGAACGAGGCCTCAGAAGCGGTTCGTCGGGCCATCGGCACGCTGTCCGAATATGCCAACCAAGGCAAGGTAAAGGTCAGCCAGGATGTCGTATTGACCATTGAATCGTTGATCGCCCAGATCGACGAGCAGCTTTCGCAGCAGATGAACAATATCTTGCACCATGAGGAGTTCCAGAAGCTGGAGTCCGCCTGGCAAGGTCTGAGTTACCTGGTCGACAATACCAACGTCAGCGAAACGCTGAAGATTCGGGTATTGAATATCAGCCAGGATGAATTGACGCGCAATCTGCGGCGTTATCGAGGATCGGCCTGGGATCAAAGCCCGGTGTTCAAACAAATTTATGAACAAGAGTATGGCCAGTTTGGTGGCGAACCATTCGGCTGCATCATCGGCGATTTTGAGTTCGATCACAGCCCGATGAGCGTGACGCTGCTGACGGAGCTGGCGAAAATTTCCGCCGCCTCGCACTGCCCATTTATTTCCGCCGCTTCGCCGTCACTGCTGCAAATGAGCAAGTGGAACGAACTGGGTAATCCGCGGGATATCGGCAAGATTTTCACCACCCCGGAATACGCCTCCTGGCGCCGCCTGCGCGAAAGCAACGACTCGCGTTACCTGGTGTTGACGATGCCGCGTTTCCTGTCGCGTTTGCCTTACGGCGCGAAAACCAACCGGATCGAAGAGTTCGCTTTCGAGGAGTCCGTCAGGCCGGATGTGGATGAGGATTTTTCCTGGGCCAACTCGGCGTATGCGATGGGCGTCAACATCAACCGCGCGTTCCATGAGTACGGTTGGTGTTCGAAGATTCGCGGCATCGAATCCGGAGGCTCGGTAGAAGAACTGCCCGCCTACGCGTTTCCTTCCGATGAGGGCGGATATGAACTGACGTGCCCGACGGAGGTCGCCATTTCCGATCGGCGCGAGCAAGAGCTTTCCGACGCCGGGTTCTTGCCTCTGGTATATCGCAAGCATTCCGATTTCGCCGCTTTTATCGGATCTTGCACCATGCACGCGCCGGAGAAATATGAAGATCCGGATGCGACGGCCAACGCCAAGTTGTCTTCCCGCTTGCCTTATATTTTCGCTACATGCCGATTTGCGCACTATTTGAAATGCATCGTGCGCGACAAAATCGGTTCTTTTCGGTCCAGAGACGATATGCAACGTTGGCTGAATGACTGGCTGATGAACTATGTGGACGGCGATCCTTCCGTGTCGACGGAGGCGACGAAAGCACGTCGTCCGTTGGCCGCCGCCGAAGTTCGCGTTGAGGATGTTGAAGACGATCCGGGTTATTACCGCGCACATTTCTATTTGCGCCCGCATTACCAGTTGGAAGGCATGACCGTGTCCTTGCGACTTGTATCAAAACTTCCGTCAGCCAAAAAAGATGGGAGCAGATAAGTTACGGCTGGTCATTAGTTTGGATATTGCCGACGTTAATTATTAAATGGCGTGGGTGAGAAATTATATTTCGTTGAAATTTAGCGGCATTATTCTCTGTGTCATGGCTATTTATTAATAGCTAATGGACTCCCATTTTTGCTATTCCAATAATTGTGTTGGCAATATAACGACTTATCTGAGTGGATATTTCAATTAACGTAATAGGACCTATCAGTCAAGGAGACAAATATGAGCACTAAAGCATTAGTAGACTATTTCTTGAAGATTGAGGGTGTAGACGGCGAATCCCCTGACCAAACTTATCCAGGATGGATTCAGTTGCAAGCCTGGCAATGGGCGGAAGAAAATGCCGGGCGCTGGGGATTCGGCAGCGGCGGTGGTTCCGGCAAAGTCGAAATGAAAGACTTTGAGTTTCGCATGGTGAGTAATAAAGCTTCGCCGAAGCTATTTCTGATGTGTGCCACCGGCGAACATATTCCTCAGGCAAAACTTGTTTGCCGTAAATCAGGCCAGGGGCAGCAAGATTTTATTGCCGTGACCTTCAGTAACTGCCTGGTTTCCTCATTCAAGACCGTGGGCAATATGCCGCTGAACTCCACCATCGGTACTGAAATTGATACCGTGCTGCCAACTGACGTTATCAAGCTGAATTTCGCACGTATCGAAGTTGAGTACAAAGAGCAGAACAATGATGGCTCCATGGGTGCGGTGATTAAGACGGGGTATGACCTCAAGCTTAACGCCCGTATCTGATCATTGATGTCATAACACTTATTGCAGGCCGTCTGCCCGCAGAACTGCGGGCAGACACAACAATTACCGCGAGATGTTAAATGAAAACGTCATTGCCCATGCTATTCGATAAGCTCAGCGTGAGAAATCAAAGCGGCAGCGCCGATAATTGGCGGCGAGTCCTGGTGCGTGATATTGAATTTTTACTGAACGACGCATCACGCAGCGCAGATTTAAAACTTCACGATTATTCGCATAGCGAAAGCTCGGTATTGAATTATGGCCTGCCGTCGCTGAGCCAACGAATACCGATTAATACCGACCCATTAACATTGGCGAGGCATATACAAAGAATCATTACTTCTTTTGAACCGAGGCTGGATCCTAAAACGATTCGCGTGGTGCCGGTAGTGAATGAACGTCAATCGTATGTATTGGCCATCTTATTTGATATCTATGGCACCTGTTCATTACCGGGTGACGAAATGCTGGTTAATTTGCGCATCGCTCTTGATTATTCCTGTGGCGCCGTACACGTATTTGATTAATAGAGGTGACTATGTTCAGTGAGCGCTTTCTCCAATTATATAATGATGAGTTGCGTTATTTTCGCGAGGCGGGTCGTCAATTTGCATCTTCTCATCCTCAGGTCGCTCAGCATTTAGGCATGCATATCGACGGTGTGCTGGATCCTTTCGTCGAGCGTCTGTTGGAGGGTTCCGCTTTTCTTTGCACCCGCATCCAGGAAAAACTGAACAACGAGCAACCTGAATTCGCCTTGCAAATGCTATCTCGCCTGGCGCCCTTATGGTACACGCCCGTTCCCGCGATCGCCACCGTCGCGATTAAGCCCGATCTCTCTTTTCCCCAGTGGCACAGTCAGGTCGATCTGCCGCGGGGAAGCCGAATGACCCTCAACGATATCTCGCTGAACAACAAACCCGCCACATTCACCACATCGCGACATATTAAAGTACAGCCCGTTGAGATTTCATTGGCGGAATGCGAAATTTTACCGCCACACCATTTACCTGACGGCGCCGCCAGGCATATGCAAGACTGTTCGGCCTACGTCAGAATCGGCCTGACCACGCACGGCGTGTTGCCTGTCCCGGAACTGGATCTCGATCCGTTGCACCTGACGTTGGCGGAAGATACGGTGCGGGCCAACCAGCTGATGGCCACACTGCTTAATAGCACCTTTCGCATCGTGTTATGGGCGAAAAACGACGACCGGCCGATTGTAAAAGTCTTGCAACCGGAAAGCTTGCGTCTGGGCGGCGTCAGCGACGAAGAGGCATTGTTGCCCACAGCGATAGGGGAATTGCCCGGCAACCGCCTGTGGCGCGAGTACTTTGCGGCACCAAGTCGCTTCTTCAGTCTGGAGCTGCATGGCGTGCAGGATTTTCTGCGTCAATGTGAACGCGTCCATGAGTTCGAGATCTTGTTCGCGCTTGAGCAACGCCCACTGACTCTGATCGGTCGTGTCAACGCCAGGGATTTTCATCTTTTCGCAACCCCGGTCATCAATCTGTATCGCCGCCATTGCTCGCCGGTGCTGCTGACGGGGGAGCGCACGGAGCACCCGCTGGTGGTCGACCGTTTGAACACCTCGCTGTATGAGATACATAGCGTCAAACAGGTGAAAGGCATGTTGCCCGACGGCAACCCGGTAATTTTCTCTTCGCTGCAAGCCGACGTGCAGTACGACTGCGAACGGGAACCGGCCGGTTACACGCTGCAACGTCGTCGCGAGCCGTCGCCATCCAAATACAACAACCCGCACTTGCCCAACGAAGCTACCTTCATTGCCATCTCGCCAGGCAAAAGCGGCATCGACATCGACGACATCACATCGTTGAGCGTCGAGGCGCTGGTATGCGAACGGCATCTGGTGCCTGCGCACCTTCAGCAACCGTATTTCCAGTTGGAAACGGCGATGCCGATCCACCAAGTGGAGATCGTCCGCTACCCGAGCAACCCTGTTGCGGTGCCGAACATCAGCCAGGCGTGGCAAGCGATTCAGATGCTGGCCTCCAATCCTTTGCGCTATGCGCGCCCCGACGTTCAGGATTGTTCGGCGCTGTTGCGCGACTGGCTATCGTTGTTCAGCCATCAGGATGACTCCAGCCAGCAAAAACGCATCGCCAGCATCAAAAATGCCTGGGTGGAGCACCATTTTGAACGTAATCAGGGACCTGGGCCGTTGGCCTGGATCCGTGGGGCCGAGATCGCCGTCAACTTAAGCGTCAACCATCATGCCGACCACGGTGCCTATCTGTTCGGCAAAATATTGCACCACGCGTTGAGCCAATACGGCGATTTGAACCAAACGTTGAGCATGAAGCTGTTGCTGGATGGGGAAACCCACGCCGACTGGGGTGCGCTCTACTATGGCTGATATGTCGTTGATGCGTGAAGCGGCGCTGACGTTGGAACAGACGCCGACGCCGGGGGCTCAAGGCGAAAGTGTGGTCCAGACCGAAATCCGCGGGCTGTCCAATCGACAGGATTTTTTCGAATTGCTGCGGCGCATCGAACGCGCGCAGCCGGATGCGCCGCGTCTCGGCGTCTCCAACGATCGCAGCTGCGAAAGGCTCTGCATTACCCAGCCGGCGGACATGGCTTTTGCCTCGCGTGAAATTTCTTCTATCGTACAACGCCCTACGCAGGTGCTGATCCAGGCGCGGCACTTCGGCATGTTCGCTCCTTACGGCCCGCTGCCGATCCATGTGACCGAGCACGCGCGCACCGAAGTTATCGCCCGGCGCAATCAGGCATTCCAGCAATTCGTCGGCATCGTCAGCCAGCGTTTCGCCGTCTTGCACTACCGGGCCTGGGCGCAACTGAAGGCGATGATCGGCCACGACCACGACGATGACAAAAACCCGTTCTTGCATCATTTGCGTCAGACGGTGGGCGTTGATACGGCGTTGACGGTAAACCCGCATATCCAGCGTTTGCGCGAAGCGTATCCCGGCACTTATCTACCGGGTCGCCGCTCGCTGCGACAGCTGACCAAGATGCTGACGGCCTATTTCGCCGTTCCCATTGAAATCACGCCGCGCTACGCCAAGTGGATCGACGACGGCAAAAAAAGCGGCAGTCAAAAGCTGGGTAAGTTGGGCAGCACGCGCATCGGCAGCCGCTTTTTCGATGCCCAGTACGGCGCGCATATTCAAATCGGGCCGCTGGGAGCCCCGCATTACCAACAGTATCAGCGCGGTAGTCGGCGGCTGCAGGCGCTGGTGAGTATCTGTCATGACTTTACGAGCCATCAACTGATGTTGGATGTCAGCCTGCTGATAGACACGGAACCGGGCATGGCGGCGCAGCTGGGCTGCAAGTCGCTGAGTAAAGACAGTTGGCTGAAACCTAAGACAGGGACGTTTAGGCAGCTGGTTTATCAATCAACAACTTAATATAAGGAAATTTAAGGTGTATCAACGAGAACGTCTTTTTTCGCGATTGGGCCACTTTGCTTATCAGTCCTTCGTTGAAGCGACCAGACTGTGCCGGACATTCAGGCACGAATACGTGGAGCTTGAACACTGGCTGAAAGTCCTGGTGGACAAGGAACGCGGTGACCTGCCGCTGATCCTGGCGCACTACGCCATCAATAGTCAGCGCATCAGCGATGCGTTGGATCGCATTCTCCATACCTTGCCAAACCGGACAAATGCGGTGGTGGATCTGTCTACGCAATTGGAAACGGTGGTGGAAAGGGGGCTGCTGATGAGCCAACTCGCCGAAACGCCGTCCAGCGGCGTGCGTACCATTCATATCCTGGTCGGCATTCTGCAGGATCCCACGTTGCAGCGCAGTCTGTACCGGCTGAGCGACGAGTTCAAAAAACTGCCGATTCCGCAGCTGTTCGACGATTACCTGGCGATTCTGGCGGAGTCCGTCGAACAGGAGGAGGAGGAAGAAGAGATCCACAGCACGATCGGCGATGCGCCCGATACGGTCGAGATACTCGATAAATGGTGTGCGGATCTGACCCGTCAGGCGCGCGACGGTGAAATCGACCCAGTGATTGGCCGCGAAGCGGAGCTGCGCCAGGTGATCGACATTTTGTTGCGACGTCGGCAGAACAACCCGATTTTGGTGGGCGAAGCCGGGGTCGGCAAAACGGCCGTGGCAGAAGCGCTGGCCTGCAAGATCGCGCAAGGGCAAGTGCCACCGCTGCTGCAGGGCGCCCGGCTGTTGTCTTTGGATCTGGGGCGCATGCAGGCCGGGGCGAGCATGAGAGGAGAGTTCGAATCGCGCCTGAAAGCGCTGATCGACGCCATTGCGCATTCGTCCGTACCGGTGATCCTGTTCTGCGATGAAGCGCATACGCTGGTGGGCGCCGGCGGGCAGGCCGGCACCGGCGACGCCGTCAACCTGTTGAAACCCATGCTGGCCAGGGGCGCGCTGCGCATGGTAGCGGCGACCACTTGGTCGGAATACAAACAGTTCATCGAGCCGGATGCCGCGTTGACGCGCCGCTTCCAGTACGTGTTGGTTTCAGAGCCGGACGAAGAGAATGCGGTGAACATGATGCGTGCCATCGCCCCACATTTTGCGCAGCACCACAGCGTCAAGATCCGCGAATCGGCGCTGCAGGCGTCGGTGCATTTGTCGCTGCGCCATCTGCCGTCGCGGCAATTGCCGGACAAGGCCATCAGCCTGCTGGATACCGCCTGTGCACGGGTGGCGCTGAGCCAGCATGCGCAGCCTGAAAAAATCGAGTCGCTCGAGGCCGGGCTGGTGGTGAAGCGCACCGAAATGAACGGCCTGCGGGAAGAAAGCAAATTCGACGATCTGGCTCTCACCCGCATGAACGAATTGCAGCAGACAATCAGCGAGATAGAAGGGGAGCTGGACGCCCTGCGTCGGCGCCAAGAACAGGAGCAACAGGCGGTCACTACCTTGCTCGATGCGGAGCGGCAGTCGCCGGAGCGTTTGCCTGAGCTGGCCACCGAGTTGAGTGAGCTGCAAGACGGCGGCTTGCCGTTGGTTTATCCGTGGGTAGATGACCGTGTCGTGGCGGAGGTGCTGTCGGATTGGACCGGCATTCCCACCGGCCGCATGCTGCAAAGCGATCTGGACAATGCGCTCAACCTTAACCAGCTTTTGGGCCGCCAGATTTTCGGCCAGCAGACGGCGATCAATGAAATCGCGCAGGCGGTGAGGATCTCCCGCGCCGGCATTCAGGCGCACGATCGGCCATTGGGCGTTTTCATGCTGTCCGGCCCGAGCGGCGTCGGTAAAACGGAAACCGCGTTTGCCCTGGCAGAGGCGATGTACGGCGGCGCGCACAACCTGATCGTCTTCAATATGAGCGAATTTCAGGAATCGCACACCGTCTCCACGCTGAAGGGGGCGCCTCCGGGCTATGTCGGCTATGGCAAGGGCGGCAAATTGACGGAGGCGGTACGCCGCAAACCCTATTCCATCGTGCTGCTCGACGAATTCGACAAGGCGCATCCCGACATCCATGAGGCGTTCTACCAAGTTTTTGACAAGGGCGTGATGGAGGACGGCGAAGGCCGCATGATCAGCTTCCGCCAGTGCTTTATTTTGATGACGAGCAACATCGGCGCCAGCGAAATAGAAGCGGCGCTGGCGGAAACGCCAGAGCTGAAAACCGAGGCGCTGCGCCCGATGCTGCTTGATGTATTGGCGCGCTTTTTCCCGGCGGCGCTGTTGGCGCGCATGAACGTCATTCCTTACGTGCCACTTTCCACCGAAGCGATAACCCATATCGCCACCAAACAGATTTCACGTTTACAGCAACGTTTGCACAAAGAAGTGGGCGTGTCGCTGGTGCTGGAAGGGGACATTCCCGGCTGGATAGCCAAACGCATCAGCGCCCATCCTTCGCACGGAAGAGCGGTCGAGTCGCTGCTGCAGCAGGCGATTTTGCCGCCTATCAGCAATGAAGTGCTGCAGCGCAAACGGACGGGACAGAAACTGCAGAATATCCAACTCATGGTCGAGAACGATAGTTTAAGTGTTTATTTCGACTGATTTTTAATTTGCCGCCGATCCGCAAACGCGGGGCGGGGTTCGATAGCGGATCAGAGAGGTTGTTATGCCTTTAATCGAAATTGATAACCAGGTGTTAGCCGAATTAAATGCGTTTCCACTCAGCTTTACCACCAAAGAAGGGTTGTCGAGCAACTCGCAATATTCGCTCGAATTCGAATGTGCTCAAGCGGATGTGGATTATGAATCCTTGCTGGGTGAAGGGATCAGCATTCAAATAGAAAGGCCGGATTTCGGCTCGCGGCCTTTTTACGCTTACGTGATCGGCGCATCTGATGCGGGGCAGCATCAGGATAAGTTCGTTTATAAGCTGGAACTGAGCACCTGGCTGTGGTTTTTGATGCAGAACCGCAACAGCCGTATTTTTCAGGATCTGAACGTGCTCGACATCATCGAGCAAATCTTCTCTCGCTATGGTTTTGCCGACTACCGTCTGGATATTCAAGGCACCTATCCGACGCGCGAATATTGCGTGCAATTTTCCGAAACGGATTTCGCGTTTATCAGCCGCCTGCTTGAAGACGAAGGTATCTGGTATTACTTCGATCACGCCGAGGATAAACACACGCTGGTGATCACCGACCGGCAGAATTTCGATGATCTGGATTTCGGTTACGCCGTGTTGCCGTTCATGCCGGACAGCGAAGAAAAACGCGCCATCCGCGAAGGGATCCAGCGCATCCAGCGTTCCCGTAAAGTGCGCCCGAATGAAATCGTGCTGCGCGACTTTGATTTCCAGAATCCGCGCAAGAACCTGCAAACTAAGGTGGAAGAGAGCCGCCTCGGTCTGCAGAACACGCCTCTGGAATGGTACGACTACGCTGCGGGTTACGTGGATACTGAACGCGGTGAGAACCTGGCGCGTTTGCGCCTTGAAGAAATGCAAAGCGATGGCCATCTGCTGTTTGGCGAGAGCAACGCCATCGGACTGATGGCAGGCAAGGATTTCTCCTTAATTTTGCACCCGGACGCCAACCGCAACCGCCGCTTTAAACTGACCCGTTGCGACTATGTGTTCGTACAAGATGGTCCCGACAGCAGCAGTGATGGCCGCAACATCACATGCCGTTTTAATGCGTTGAACGACGATGTGGCGTTCCGCCCGCTGCGCGAAACGCCAAAACCGCAGATGCCGGGCATCCAGAGTGCTACCGTGGTCGGTGCGCCCAACTCCGAAGTGCATACCGACAAATTTGCGCGCATTCGCGTGCATTTCCACTGGGATCGCTACAAAACCACCGAGGAAGACAGTTCTTGCTGGATCCGCGTGGTGCAGGCCTGGGCGGGGAAAGGCTGGGGCGTGATCGCCATGCCGCGCGTCGGCCAGGAAGTCTTGGTGACCTATATCGACGGCGATCTCGATCGTCCGATGGTTACAGGTATTGTTTATAACGGTGATAACCCGCCGCCTTATCAGTTACCTGAATACATCAACTACACGGGGATAGTGTCGCGTTCGCTGCGCTTCGGCAAGCCGCAGCATGCCAGCCAGTTGACCTTCGATGACAACCGCAACAACGAACGCGTCATGCTGCACGCCGAGCGCGATCTGCAAACCACGGTGGAGCGCAACCAGGCCACCGAGGTGGGGATGGACAAGTTCGACATCATTCGCCGCACCTTCACTGACTGGTTCACCAACCACGTCTCTTACAAAGATTATATCTTCAGCATTACCGGGTTTGACGCCTCAATTAAAGGCGTCAGCGCTTCGATGACCGGCGTCAACCTCACTGCTACCGGCGTCAGCACGTCGTTTACCGGCGTCAACACCTCGTTCACCGGTGTGAACACGTCGTTTACCGGCGTCAGCACTTCGTTCACCGGGTTGAGTACCTCGTTTACCGGGCAGAGCACCAGCTACACCGGCGTCTCGAACTCGATGACCGGTGAAAGTAACTCCTTTACCAGCATCAGCAACAGCATGACCGGCGAAAGCAACAGCTACACCACGGTCAGCACCAGCCAGACCGGCAGCAGCACCAGCTTTACCGGCGTGAGCGTGAGCACCACCGGTTCATCGACCAGTATGACAGGCTGCAGTATCAGCACCACAGGTTCGTCGACCAGCACCACCGGCTGCAGCATCAGCACCACCGGCAGCAGCGTGAGCACCACCGGCAGTAGCGTTGGCACCACCGGCAGCAGCATCAGCAGCACCGGCAGCAGCGTCAGTAGCACTGGCAGCAGCGTCAGCAATACCGGTAACAGCACCAGCACGACAGGAGTATCCATCAGTTACACCGGCGCGTCACTATCCGAGACCGGCGTCGATTTGAAAAAAGTCGGGATGCAAAGCAAAAACTAACGAGGCGTGGCAATGAGAATCATACGACCACAGCAATTGGTGGCGATTAAAGGGAGTTACCAGATCGGCTCAGACAGCCGGCTCGGCATCAGCGTTGTGGCCGGGTGCTACCTGTCCCGACCGGAACACTTCGTGAACGAAGCCGAAATCTGGGAGGCGTGGAAACGCGCACCGCTCAGCCTGCCGGTACTGGATGTTGCCGAGCCGAAGCCGTTCGCCGAATATCTGATCGCCGGCCATGCCGATGTCGGTCAGCCAGTAAAAACGCTGGACGTCAGCGCCGATATCGGCAGGCTTAAGCGCCGTTGGCGGGTCGAGGGCGAGGGGCGTCGCGGCGCAATGGGGGCGGAATCTTTCCTCAGCGTGCCGCTGGATCACACTTCGGCCTGGGGTGGGAAAGACAACAAGGAGAATCCGTTGGGGCGCGGTTGCAATGATGGGCTGCGGCCGCTGCTGATGACCTTGTCCGCCGAGGGCTCTGTACAGGAGCGTTCCCCGCTGGCGGCACCAGCGCCGGTGCCGCACGAGTTTTTGTTGCGTAAGGCGCACATCGATAAGGTGGCAAGCCAGATCGCGAGCAAAGCGTATCTGGAAACGGCTTTCCCCGGGTTGCCGGCCGATATCGATCGGCGTTACTACCAGATGGCGCCGCCGGCGCAGTGGCTGCCGGAAGCGGCGTGGCCGGATAGGGTACCCTTTGAACTGCAGGGTGTCGGCGCGCAAAGCCAGGCGATACGCGGCGAGCTGCCGGCAGTGCGCGGGCGTGCGTTCATACGTCGCCACGATAGCCAGAGCATCGAGGAAATTGAACTGCTGCGCAAAACGCTGTGGTTCCTGCCCGACAGCGGCATCGCGCTGATTATTTTCACCGGCGATGCGCCACTGACGCATCTTCTGGACGAGTCCATCGAGTCCCTGATGCTGGCTTTGGATCGCTGCGATGCGCCGCGCCCGTTAGATTATTTCCAGCAGGTGCACCACAAACGCAGCGACGATGACGCTTCACCCTTTGAGTTCCTGTGCGATCCGGATCTGATGCCAGCGGAGATGGGCCTGAATGTCATCCAGGCGGTGTCGGACCATCCCAGCGATTTACGTTATGACCCGTCGCCCACCTCGTTGGGTGACTCCGCCGTTTTCTATCAACGCATCCGCGAGGCAATTGCCTTACACCAGCAACAGACGACGATGGAGCCCGCCTCCGTGACGTTGCCCGACTTGCCGGATCTTCCTGCCGAAGATGGCAATGACGCGTTTTTTCCCGATAGCGCGACTGTGGAAGGGAAGACTTTCAGCGGATTGCGCAGCCATGCGCTGTCAGACAAGCATTTTCTGCAATGCCGTTTTGAACGCTGCGATTTTTCACAGGCCATCCTGGAAAGCTGCACCTTCGAAAACTGTGTTTTTGATGCGGTCGACCTGACGCAGGCGACGTTGCGCCGGATCCGCATGGTTTCGTGCACCTTGCAAAAGCCGTCGATGGCGGAAAGCGCATGGCAAGAGGCGGTTCTCGAACGGGTGACGCTGGAAGATCCGCAGGGACAAGGCATGCGGGCCGAGGGTGTGAAGCTGGATTACTGCGTCTTCGAGCGGGGGGATTTCACTGCGATCCGCTTTGAGCGGGGGGGGATCGGCAATGGCATGTTCAACGGCTCGACGCTGATTCGCGCGCAATTTCTGCAAGGGGAACTGGATGCCTGCGTTTTCAACCGCTGCCTGGCCGAAGACGCGGTGGCGCTGGATATGACGTTAACCAAAAACTCGTTCCTTGGCGGCAATTGGCGCGGCGTACGCTTCGAACGTTGCCGCGTCGAGAGTATGACGGCGGGTATGCAGGTGGTTTTTTCCCACGGCGTGTTTAGCGATTGCTGTTTCACCAAAGTGGGGCTGAAAGCGGCGCGAATGGATAAGTGCCAACTGCTGTATAGCTTTTTTACCGAATGCAATTTCGACGAGGCAGATTTGACAGCTTGCATGATCGTTGGCTGTGACATGGCTGGCGTGCGGTTCAAAGACAGCGTGCTGACGCACGCTCGCTGGCAAAACAGCAGCGCCCAGCAGGGGCTGTTTTATAACGCCGATTTGCGCGATGCGGGATTTGACCTGTGCAACCTGGCGGCGGCGAATCTGGCGATGACCTGGCAGGACGCCGATACCCGTTTCAGCGGGTGTTTGCTTGAACGCGCGTGCTGGGTACCGCGCAGAATTTTTCAGGGGGACTATGCGCATGAAAACTGAAAGCCGCGTCATTCAACAGGCCCTGCCTGACACCGAGGTGATTGAGCTGGAGGTCGCTCAGGCGGTGGCGCAGACGCCGCCCATGCCGCGAACCTTCAAAAAGCAACGTTTCCACGATCGCGAGCTGAAAGGGTTGACGTTGAGCGACTGTTTTTTCATCGACTGCCATTTCGAACGTGTCACGTTTGAAGGATGCGATTTGCGGGCGGTGCGCTTTGAAGGCTGCACCCTGAACCAGGTCAACGTGGTTGGCGGCAGTTTGCTGCACCTGGCGTTCAACGAATGTCGGGTTGAGAACCTGACGCTGCAACGGGGACTGTTGTGCAATTTGGCGTGCAACGACACCACGCTGCAGGGGTGCTACGTCGACGATTGTCTGCTGGACGACTGCGGTCTGATCCGGTGTGGGGTTAACGGGGCGGTAATTGAACGCAGCAGCCTGGGGCATCTGGCCGTGCAGTCCAGCACCCTGACCAACCTGATGTTTCACCAGGACGTGATACAGGACGCTAACTGGTATGCCTGCCAACTTACGCAGTGCCTGTGGCAGGCGTCGACCCTTGAGCGCCACATCATGGGGGGCTGCCAGTTGGAGAAGTGCAACTGGCAAACGATCGCCGGGCAGGCACGCATCTGGTTCACCTGTCGCCTGTCGGGCTGCAATTTGACTCAGCTGCAGCTGCAGGGCGCCAGTTTTCACCGCAGCGAGCTGGAGGAGTGTTCGTTCACCGACAGCGATCTGACCTCAGCGATCTTCGCCGAAACGCAGGCGCTACGCTGCGATTTCGAGCGCGCGACGCTGATCCTGGCGCAGGGGCAGAAAGCCCGATTCAGCGAATGCGCGATGGGCGGCGCCAACTGGGGGCGAGCCATGCTGATGCAAGCGGAGTTCAGGGCATGCGATCTGGCGTTAGCCAACATTGAGCAGGCCGAGCTGCGGGAAGCGAACCTGGTCGAACAGCCGTTGACCGCCGCCCAGCAACAGAGCGCTCGTCTGCATGGTGCGAAGCGTCATCGTGCCGAAAACGTGCCGCTTACCGCCGATCCGTTCTTGAATGCGATTGACGCCTGGTATGCGCATCAACAGCCGGGACCGCGGCAACCGTCGTATCAACGGCCAACAGGAGTAAGCAGATATGTATAAGTCCAGAAGAGAGCATCAGAAGATCTATGCCAACGCCAGGGTGACACCTTTGCAGTTGGTGCGCAGCGATCCGCTTGCCGAACAAGGGGGACGCAAGGTGGTGACGTTGGTGGCCGACGCCAATGGCGGTCTGTATGTCGATGGCATACGCGCCCATTGTCTGGCGGTCGCCACCAGCTGTCTGGTTCAGCCGCTGGCGGGCGATCGCGTTTGCGTCATCGTCGACGGCGACAAATTGGTCATTACCGAGATCCTGTCGCGCCAACAGGCGAACGCCGTCATGACGTTGGACAGCCAATGCGCCAACTTGCGCATCGTAGCACCGGAGATAGAGCTGCAGGGCGACAAGCGCCTGACGTTGCGCAGCCCGCACTTTACGCTGCTGACGCGCAGCAGCCGTTGGGTCGCCGAAACGCTACACCAAATCTCTCAACGCCTGTTTGTGCACAGCAAGCATGCAAGCCGGCGGGTAGAGGAAACCGACGAGGTACTGGCGAAGCACATTATTCAGGATGCCCGGCAATCCCTCGTCATCAACAGTGAAATTGGTTCCCTGAAGTCTTCGGCGGTACTGAAGATAGATGGCGGCCAGATACATATGGGGTAAGTCACCATGACCGCAGCCAATAACAACATGGCCGGGATCAGCTTTGCCGGCTGTGACCCGATGATCCCGGCACCGGGCCCGAATACCGCGCCCAACAATACCGGCATACCGAACGTGCCTAACTATTTTCTTTGCGGCGGCAATGAACAGAACCTCGGCAGCATTCGCGCGGCTACTGTCGATTCGGGCGGGGTGATCGGCGCCGCCTCCGGAACGCATTCTGCCCAGATGCAGCCGATACAGGGGTCGGGGAAATATTTTGTTTACGGCATGCCGGTCACGCGCCTCGGTGATTCCAGCTCGACGAACAACAACAACATGGTTGCCACTCAGGTCGCGCCGAGCCAGACCAAATGTTTCGTTAATGCATAGGAGTTCAGCATGGTGAAAACGCTCCGGGGGATCGCGGCAGGGGGACTGTTGGCGGTGGGGGCGCTGAGCGGATGCAGCTGGTTTTCTCTCGACGAGGTTGCGGATGCGGGGCGTCGGTTGCGATTTATCGACGTCGAAGTGACTGCCAACAACAACGTGAATCCGAATGCGGCCGGGGAGGCTCAGCCGGTCAAGGTGTGCGTGATAGAAACCAATCGCTCGGGATGGATGCCCGACGGGATTGGCGACGGCGCTCCTTGCCGCGAGACGGCGCCGTCGGAAGGGACGTTGAGCCGGCACCAGAGCATTTTGCAACCGAGAGAGACGCTGCGTTATCGCTTCGAGGTGCCGGCGGGGCAAGAGCGATGGGTCGTCGTGGGGGCGGAATTTCAGCAAATCAGCGGAGTATTGCCGCTCGCCGAGCAAAAATCGCCCGCGCAGGCTGATTCGCAAATGAAGGTGATGGTGGGGATGACGTCACTCAGCATAGTGACTAACGACAAAATGGATGAATGACATGTTACCTAAACAACGCGTCGCCTGGGTAGAAGGCATGTTGATGGAACCGCAGCATTTCCAGCAGCAGGAACGTTTTTTCGAGCACTTGATTGAAGCGCGCTTGCGCAGCGTCGAAACCTTCACCTGGGGGTTTCTGGCGCTGGAAATCGACAACGGGTTATTGGAACAGGGCAAGTTTGCGCTGAAGAAAGCCAGGGGCGTTTTCCCCGATGGCACGGCGTTCAGCATGCCTGAAGATATTCCGCTGCCGCCGCCGCTGGTGCTGGGAGAAGGCTGTCAGGGGAAAGTGGTGTGCCTGTCCGTGCTGATGGACATTGCCGGCAATGCCCAGATCGACCTGATCCAGGATGAGCGAAAAAGTAGCCGTTTTCGCACCATGGACGCCGACGTGCCGGACCGCAATCACGGCGTCAGCCTGGAGGGGACACCGCGCGTGTGCACAATGCAACTGGGGAGCCTGGTGACGCGGCTAAGCCTGGAGGATGCGGTCAGTAGCGCGGAAAGCGTTCTGCCGGTCGGCTTCGTGCGCGAGCTCACCAGCGATCGGCGGGTGCTGCTGGATGAGCGCGCCTTGCCGCCGATGCTGGATTTCCGCGCCATCGGCTGGCTGCCCGCGTTCACCACAGAATTACTTGGGCTGATCAGCCAACGTCTGGAGTCGGTCTTCCGCCCGGACGTGCACATGACGATCGGCGGGCTTTCCGAACTGCTGGAATTGTTGTTGCTGCAAACCTTGAGCGAGTTCAATTTGCGCATCAGCCAACTGTTGGCCAGCCCGCAGGTGCATCCTGAAATCCTGTTCGACACACTGCTGAGCCTGTTGGGGCGGCTCAGCATCATTCCCGGCGGCGAACGCCTCTGGGATCGGGACGATTTGGTGTATCTGCACGATGAGCCGCACAACTGCTATTTCCAACTGTTCGCCTCGATTCGACGCGCGCTGTCGTTGGTGATCGAAGCACCAGCGGTGGTGTTGCCGTTTATCGATCGCGGCGACAGCATTTATCTCTGCCCAAACGACTCGCAGTTACGCCTGGAAAAACTGGTGTTTGCCATCAGTTGCGGTTTGTCCATCGAGCATCTGCGCTCGTATTTCCCCGCACAGGTCAAACTGGGGCCGGTCGAGAAAATCACTCAGTTGATCGATCTTCAATTACCGGGCGCTCGCTTGCTACCTATGGCTTCGCCACCGCGGCACATACCGTATTACCCGAACAGCATCTATTTCGAGGTGGATCATGCCGACCCGATTTATAAGGAAATGATGGGCGGCTCGGCGATGGCGCTCAGCATCGTGGGTGATTTCCCAGACCTGCGTTTTGACGTTTGGGGATTAAGGCAAGGGAGGGTGGGATGAACGAATTCGAGAGAAAAATACGCGAGGCGATGGCGGTAACGCGCAACAACGCGAACCCGCATCTCCCCGCGTCCGGCGCGGTGGGTAGAACGACGGCAGAAATCACCGCGTTGTCCTTCGGCGCGCGGGCGCTGACCGCCAAGCTGCGGCCGGGAAGCGCCGGGGGGGCGACGCCCCCCGAACCCAAGCCTTATGAAGCGGAAAGCGCCGCACCGGAAAACAGCGAGCCCGCGCCAGGTGAGCGCACGGCCGAGGCGGCACCGACCTCGAGCGGGCTATTCGGTCGCGCCGCGCTGAGCAAGCCCGGCGTGATGATGGGACACTGGGACAACCCGCTGATCGCCGCCGCCATACCGGTCTTGCTGCAGGTGGAGCGGGTACGCGATCAGAAACAGCTGAATCCGGGCGCGGTGCGCGCGCAGATCGTGCGGGAGACCCAACAATTCCAGCAGACGCTGTTGGCGGATCACGTTGCGCCGGGCGATGTGGACAAACTGGCCTATCTGCTCTGTTCCTACGTGGACGAGTGCTGCATGAGCACGCTCGAATCCGGCGAACTGAATCTCAGCCTGCTGGTAGAGTTTTATCGCGACGCCTGGGGCGGGGAACAGTGCTTCGGGCATCTGCAGGATTATCTGGCCGCCTCGCCGCGCAACAAGGAGATCCTGGCGTTTTACGATCTGATCCTGTCGCTGGGCTTCGAAGGGCAATACCACGTGATGGAGCGCGGCGCGGTGCTGTTGGCCGATGTGCGCAACCGTCTTGACGGCTATCTGTATAGCCAGAACCCGACACAGACGCTGGCCGATGCCGAACCGAGCAACGTGGTGCGCAAGGCCACCCGTATTACGCCGCTCAAACTGTTGTGCTACGGCCTGGTCATCGCGCTGCTGGCGTATGCCTCAGCTGCCTGGTATTTGCACGATCAGTCCCGCGCGCTGCGCAACGCCATTCTGGCCTGGACGCCACCGCAGCCACGCAAAATCAACATCATGGAGACGCTCCCGCAGCCGCTCCCGCAAATCCTCAGCGAAGGGTGGCTGGAGGTGCGCGCCGATCCGCGCGGCTGGCTGATGATCTTCACCTCTGACGGCGCTTTCGCCACCGGGCAGTCTAAGCTGTCGGAAGAGTTTAAAAAGAAACGCAACATTGAGCGTTTGGGGGAAGCGCTGGCGCCGTGGCCGGGCGATCTGGAGGTGATAGGGCATACCGACAACAAACCGTATCGCAACACCTCTAACAACTCCAACCTGAAACTCTCAGAAGCCCGCGCGCAGACGGTGGCCGACAAGCTGCGCGAATCGTTGGCCAACAGCAAATACAACCGCACCGTGACGTCGGTCGGCAAGGGCGATCAGGAGCCGCTGGACGACAACGCGACGGAAGAAGGGCGCCGCCGCAACCGCCGGGTGGACATCCTTTGGAAAATCGGCGAGAGGGAGATGGCTTCACCGTCTGCCACGTTGAATCAGGCAGGGGGAGCCGCCGAGGTCCCCGAGGATAACTAAGACATCCGTCGACGTAGAGATAATAAGGGAATTATATGATACGTAGATCATTCATATTGGTGATTGCCTTGCTGCTGTGTGCGGTGGTGTGGTGGATTGGGCCGTTAATCGCCATCGGCACCTACCGCCCACTGCTGTCGGTCTGGGTCAGAGGCATCATCATCGCTCTGATCCTGTGCTGGGCGCTGTGGCCGTTCGTGGCGACATTTTTATCCTGGGTGTTTCGCCATGCGCGAGCACCGGCCCCGGCTAAAAGAAAAACCGCCCAGCGAGATCGCGTGACCTCGCGCTTTTACGATGCCTTGCGCACCTTACAGTACGTCGGCACGGCGAAGCAGCGCAACCACTGGCAACGCTTCAAGTACCGCATGACGCGTCGTTACATCAGCGAAAAACCCTGGTTTCTGGTCATCGGGCCGCCGGGCAGCGGTAAAACCTCGCTGATCGGCGAAAGCGGCGAACGTTTCTTGCTGGCTGAACACTATGGCCTGCAGCAGACCGTGGATGTTGGGCCGACCCAGGATTGCAACTGGTGGCTGGCGGAGAATTCGGTGTATGTGGACACCTCCGGTGAATGGCTGCAACTGAACGGCCTTGGCGAAGAAGGCGCCAGGGCACGCGATACCCTGTTCAAACTGATAAGGCGCCACCGTCGCCATCCGGGCATCGACGGCATCATGCTGTGCCTGGATGCACGCTGGCTGCTGCATGCCTCACTGACGGAAAGAAAATCCTTCGCCGATGCGTTGCGCGTGCGCTTGCTGGAAATGGCCTCCTGGTTCCGTTGCGAGTTGCCGGTCTATCTTACCATCAGCCACCTCGATCAACTGGTCGGCGGCGAGACCTTCCTGTCCATGCTGGGCGACGAATTGTTGCAAAAAGGGATGGGGTTCAGCCTGAACCGGGCCGAACAGGGAGAAACACCTTTTGAGCAGTATGAAGATCTCTACCGGGAGATGGTGGCGCGCGTCAGCCATCACGTGCTCGAACTGCTGCACGATGCGCCGGACGGCCAAAACCGCCAACAGCTGCTGTTCTTCACCGAATCACTGGGATCGTTGGGCAACCCGCTGTATTCGCTGCTGGAGCAAATTTTCCCACAAACGCCGGTGGGTTACGCCTGCCATTTGCAGCAGGTATGGCTGGGCAGCACCATCGCCTTGCCGCCGCAGGGCGCGATTTATAACGCGGAAGCGGCGGATATCTATGAAGCCCGTCCCACCGGACGCATTTATCACCCAGAGCTGAATTACGCCAGGCTGGAGCGCGGGGTGCTGCAGCAGTCCTCTCACGCCAGGCCGCTCGGCAGCCGCATGAGTTCCCTGGGCCGCTATGTGCTGGTGCTGATTCTGTTAGTGGTCTCTTTTAACTTGCTGGCGATGCGTTACCTGTGGGAGAGCGATTACATCTCCTACATTGCGGCGCGCTTTGACGAAACGAAGCGCATCGTGCGCGAAATACCGGTCACTAACCGCGTCAGCGACGATGTCATTTCCGCGTACGAGCAGTTGGGATATATGAACGCGCAGCTAGGCGGCGAGGTTTCGCCGGTGCCGAATCCCTATTTCGAGCACAAGCTGATCAACAGCGCGGCGCAAAATACCTATCAGCGTCATTTGCTACAGATCTTCTGGCCGGCGGTGGAAAACTATATTGCGGACGAGCTCAAGAATGATGTTTCGGCGTCCAACAAGGACGTCTACGGCACGCTGAAAGTCTATCTGATGATGGGTGAGCCCTCGCACCGTTCCGCCGAGGCGTTGGTCGGCTGGTTCATGACTCGCTGGGAAACCTTTATGCCGCAAGGTTACACCGACATGAACAAAGGTATCTTCGCTTACCACCTGCGGGAAATGTTCTCCCTGCCGAATGCGCCGGTCATGAAAATGAACGGTGACTTGCTACGGCTGGCGCGGGTGAAAGCGATGAATATTCCGATGCAGGTTAGGGTGGTGCGCCGTATTGAAGAGAAACCGCTACCGGCGGCGATCAACGACATTTCGTTGGCCGATGCGGCGGGGCCGAACGTGTCCTTGATGCTGCGCCGCAAGAGCCAGGCGACGGTCACCGATACTGCCGTGCCGGGGTTCTATACCCGCGCCAGCTATCGCGATGTCTTCCTGGCGCAGCTTGATGACGCCGCCAAAGACATGATCGAAGAAGAGTCCTGGGTGCTGCGCGACAGCGCGGAAGGGAAAAACGCGGTGAACTCGCTGGCCTCGGCGCAGAAGCTGGCCGACGAAGCGAGAAAGCTTTACCTCATCGAGTATGCCGATAAATGGGATGCTTTCATGCGCGACGTGCGCGCCCGGCCGGTCAACGGGCTTGAGGATGCGGCGATCCTGGCGCGTCAACTGTCCGATCCTTCTTCTCCGCTGGCCAATTTGGTGCGCTTCGCCGCGCGTGAAACCAGCATGACCGGTACCAACCAGGGCGATGCGGCAAGCTGGTTCGATCGCCAGCGCAATCGCATCGAACAGCAGCGGCGCGACATCCTGGGCGAGATCTCCGGCGAGCGTGCGCGTTTTCGTCTCACGCCGGAGCGCGCGGTGGAAGATCGCTTCGAACTGCTGCGCCGTCTGGGCTATCAACTGTTGCAGACCACCAACGCCAGCAACGATCCGCTGAGCCGCAGTTTTGAAGCGCTGTATAGCCAACTGACCACGTTGTCCACCTCATTGCGCGGCGGTCAGGTGGTGCCCGCCGGCGGAACGCTGAAACGGCTGCAGTTGGATGCGGCGCGCCAGCCGGAACCGGTGCGCAGCGTCATGATGGATCTGTTGCAGGTCGGGGACAGCCAGACTATCCAGCAGAGCCAAAAGAACCTGAGCAAAGGTGCTTCGTCGCTGGCCTCCGGCTTATGCAAGAGCAGCATCAGCGGGCGTTATCCGTTCTCACGCAACGCCAGAGCGGAGGTCGGCATCGAAGACTTCTCGCGCATGTTTGGACAAAACGGCGCGATGCAGCAGTTCTTCGATGAAAACCTGGCCCCTTATGTGGACGTCAACGCGCAGAAATGGAATACCAGACCGGGGTCGGAGGGGATCGTCAATGCGAGCACGCTGGGCGCGTTTGAAAATGCCCGTTTGATTCGCGATACCTTCTTCACCGCCGGAGACAAACTCTCATTTTCCATGTTCATCAGGCCGTTGTCGCTGACGCCGACCATCACGGAAGCGACCCTGGATATCGATGGGCAGGTGATCAACTACAGCCATGGTTTTAGCCAACCAACTCGTATTGATTGGCCTGGCCCGAAAGGTGGCAGCTATGTTCGACTGACCTTCCGCACTGGCACCGGTCAGATCCAGGTCGCCAGTTTCGACGGGCCCTGGGCTTTATTCCGAATGTTCGACGCCAGCAATCCAGTGCCGCTCGCCAGCGACAGGCGAGAGCTGACGATGTCGATGTCTTCGGTGGTTGGCGTGCTCAAACTGGAATTGCGCTCGACGATGAAAGATTTCCCACTTTGGTCACGGGCGTTGCGAGGATTCTCGTGCCCGAAAGCGATGTAAACACAACTGTAAAGAGGTGATAAACATGTTAGATCCAGCCAAAATTTTAGAAACCATGAAGGCCGGCAGCAATTTGGGCACCAGCTCCCAATCGTCGCTGAGCCAGCCGTTTATGCAAGGCGTCAGCAATATTCAAATGTCGGGACCGGATGCGGCCAAGTCGGTTATGAGTAACGTGACAAAATCTTGCGATGATATGTTCAGCAATATGAAGGGCATTTTTAATGGTCTGCAATCGAATGTGAACGCGCACCAAAAAATGCAAACGGGCGAGCAGCCGAAAGATTTTAATGTCTCTATGGACGATCTTCGCCCGGCGATTGCGAAAGGGTTCCCGCACGAAATGGCGGACTTCTTTTCCAAAGTGCCGAAACTGTAATTTGCGACTCAGTGGGTAACCTACCGGGGGACCGCAATGTCCCCCGGTATTCACAAGGAGAGATGATCTACGAATGGATGCTAATAAACGCATGGGCTTTTTTATTGTGATGATTCCCGGTTTTTTTTGGGGCCCAGTGTTATAGCTGTGTTCAGAAAAAATAAAACAGATGGTAAAAAAACAGAGCAGAAGCGAATCAATATCTCTTGCTATTAACCTACCGGGGGACCGCAATGTCCCCCGGTATTCACAAGGAGAGATGTTCTACGAATGGATGCTAATAAATACATGGTCTTTTTTATTGTGATGATCCCCAGTCTTTTTTGGGAATCAGTGTTATAGCTTTGTTTAGAAAAAATAAAACAGATGGTAAAAAAACAGAGCAGAAGCGAATCAATATCTCTTGCTATAGTAGACTCATAATTTTAGCTCATAGGTAACATATGAAGAAAAATGATAATGTAAGCCTGCACTCTCAATTAATTATAGATGCTATACTAGATAAGTTTATTGGATTTACCCCACTTTATAGACAGGTTGACAGGATAAATAAAATGGGATTGAATTTAACCAAGGATGGACTTATTAATGAAATAGTTTATTTGTCAGAAAAATTGAGGCCTATTTATGATGATTTTTTAAAAGAAATTAGTTGTTCTAAAAGAGTTTTTAGCGGATGCTTACCTATTAAAAACTTTCCCTCAGAAAAATGCATCAAAAAAAAATACAAGCTCGAAGTATTTATAAGTGACCTGTGTAATATGGGATTCACCACTCCGGCATGTATATGGATATCTCTACCGATGGAGTCCCTGCATAATAAAACCGTAACAAATCTAAAGAACTTTCATGGAGCCCTGCAATTATCCTACGACACTTACCCTTATTTCTTATACGACGATAGGGTTATGACAATCGCTTCTCCTATTAGTACACTACTCGAAAGGCTTAAACACGATAGCATTAAAGATTCTAATTGGAGTGGGCACAAGATCGTGGAACTAATATATGAACTATATGATATTGAGAACTCGATAAAAGGAGAACCTCCTCCAGATAGGCTAAAGGAAAGGAAAAAAAAAGTTTACCGCGGATTAGTTCGATCTACGGAATTCTAGAAGAGAATGTCGATAAATTTGATGAGCTAATAGGTAAAAAGGCATATAAAAAATTACTGGAGCACCGAGATGCATACTCAGCTTTTTGTTACAATGGGTTTATTGATATTGACAACTCAGTTTATAACGAAACGATTAAAAAAATTTTCCCTAAGTACATTAACGGTAAATATTTATTTTTTAGTGATAAAAAAATGGGGGGCGCCGCTTCTATCTTTTTTAGCCTCATAGGTACGTGCATATTAAATAATATAGATCCAAAGAAATGGCTTACACATGTTGTACAGCGGATATATACTATTGCAGGAAAGGATATTATCAAGCTATCACCACTACATTTAAGGGGCTTATAGAAATACATTTTTTCGTGAGAACCAAGTTAGGTATGGTAATACCTTCAATCGATAGATTTTTCTGATGCTCTATACACAAAATCATTCACACTGCGTCGGGGGTGCAAGACTGCGCAGCCCCCTAATCTGGCGCGGTACGACCGTTTTTTTCTCGCCGTGAATCTGATAACTAAACGTGCGCGACTCATCCCTGAGACGATATTTATTCATGCTATGTATCTCCCGTCAACCTGAGTTAAACGTAGCAAATTTTCTGCCGCTGGCTATCGGCGGATGAAATTCATAAAATGCATGTAAAATACACATTAAAGGTACTGACTGACCATGACAAACCGCCCTGAAAACTACTTTACGGAAAAATATGCGCTGACCGCGACGCACTCGGAAGTGCTGAACGCCCTGAAATACATCCAGCCGGGAAAGGCGCTGGATCTGGGTTGCGGCAATGGCCGCAATAGCCTGTGGCTGGCAAGCCAGGGTTTTGAGGTTACCGCCCTGGATAAAAACCCGAACAGCCTTAACCATCTGAAATCGATTCGAGATGCCGAAGGGCTGGAAAACCTGCACATTGATGCAGCGGATTTAAACACCCTGCAATTCGACGGTGAATACGATTTTATTCTCTCTACCGTGGTGCTGATGTTCCTCGAAGCGCAAACCATTCCCGGCCTTATCAATAATATGCAGCGCTGCACAAAAGCCGGGGGATATCACCTGATTGTAGCGGCGATGGATACTGCGGATTTCCCGTGTACTGTCGGTTTCCCGTTTGCTTTTAAAGAGGGTAAACTGCGCGAATACTACGCCGGTTGGGAGTTGCTGAAATACAACGAAGAGGTCGGCGAACTGCACCGCATCGACGCCAACGGTGACCGCATTAAACTGCGCTTCGCCACGATGCTGGCGCGCAAACCTGCCTGATCCCGTCTTATTGCGGGCAATATCTGCCCGCGTTTTCTGATTTTTTAGCGGCGTCACCCCCACTGTTCGCCGTGTGAGGGGCAGGAACCGGCCTTTAACGTGCGGGAAAACGCCGCTCTACTCAGTTCGGACACCATCACCGGTGCTGGTGCGTTAGCGCGCTGCCAGCAGGCAGAGTTGCAACGCCACGTTATATGAGGCTTCAAACGATTTCAGTGGCAGAAACTCAAAGCGCGAGTGGAAGTTGTGCGCGCCGGTAAAGAAGTTCGGCGTCAGCAAACCTTTGGCCGAGAGCGCTGCGCCATCGGTGCCGCCGCGCATCGGCGTTGGTTTCGGCGCAATGCCCAGCGATGCCATCGCTTCAAACATCAAATCGATCGCCCGGCGATCTTCGTCAATAGCATTACTGATATTGCTGTAGGTATCGCTAATGCTGTATTCCACTTTGGCGGTGGGATATTGCGCGGCGATTTTGGCAGCAACGTCGGCGATCTGCTGCTTACGTCGGGCAAAACTTTCACTGTCGAAATCACGGATGCTGGCGCTCAGATCAGCATGTCCCTGTACCGCATTGATACCGTTAAACCAGACATAACCTTCCCGGCCAGCGGTGTGTTCCGGCGTTTGTTGGCGGTCAAAATGGCTGATGTAATCCATTGCCATCAGTAGCGGGTTAACCAGTACGCCTTTTGCTGACATCGGGTGTGCGGTCACGCCGGTAAAACGGATCTGCGCGCTGGCGGCGTTAAAGTTCTCATAGACGATCTCGCCCAGTTCGCAGCAGTCGATGGTCCAGGCAAAATCAACGTCAAAACGGGTTAAATCCAGCGCTTTCGCCCCACGCAGCCCAACTTCTTCATCCGGCACAAAGGCCACCACAATATCGCCGTGGCGATGTTCGGTGGTGAGGTTTTCCAGCAGCGTCATGACGACGGTTACCGCCGCTTTGTTATCCGCGCCGAGCACGCTGGTGCCGTCGCTGAAAATAATATCTTCATTGGCATAAGCCAGAATTTCCGGGTGCTCCGCCACGCGCAGCCAGATATCTTCGCGGGCATTCAGGCAGAGATCTTCACCTTCAAAACGCAGGATCTGCGGATGAATATGCGGCGATAAACCGACATCAACGGTATCAATATGAGTAATAAAACCGAGGCGCGGCGCACCCGGCATATTGCCTTTTTTTACGGCGGTCACTGTCGCATGATCATCAATCACGATCTCATCCAGCCCCAATGTTTTCAGCTCATTCGCCAGTTCGCGTGCCATATCAAACTGCCCGACAGTGGTCGGCAGTGTTGTCGCAGTGGGATCGCTCTGGCTGGTGATAGTGAGGTAACGAAAGAAGCGATGAGTTAATTGACTGATAAGAGACGACGACATAGTGATTCCTTCTTTATTTGAATTATCAGGTGTTTGCAAATTCACTTTAATGTTATTTATGAAAGGGCAAACAACAAGCATTTAAAAGAAAACAACAGGAAAAACTATGATTAGCAAACCGACAACACTTGCTCTGGCAGTGGCTTCGCTTGTAGTCAGTTCTTCTGTCGCCGCTAAAACCCTGGTCTATTGTTCAGAGGGATCGCCAGAGAACTTCAACCCGCAACTTTACACCTCCGGCACCAGTGTTGATGCCAGCGCCGTACCGGTTTACAACCGGCTGGTGGATTTTAAAGTCGGCACCACCGAGTTGCAGCCGAGCCTTGCGGAAAGCTGGGACGTGAGCGAAGACGGTAAGGTTTATACCTTCCACCTGCGCAAAGGGGTGAAGTTTCAGAGCAATAAATACTTCACGCCGACGCGCGATTTTAATGCCGACGATGTGATCTTCTCGTTTATGCGGCAAAAAGATGCTAATAACCCGTACCACAACGTCTCTAACGGCACCTATTCCAACTTTGAAAGCCTGGAATTTGGTTCGCTGATTACCGCCATTGATAAACTCGACGACCATACTGTGCGCTTTACGCTGGCACACCCGGAAGCGCCGTTTGTCGCCGATCTGGGCTGGTATTTTGCCTCGATGTTTTCCGCCGAATATGCCGATGCGATGCTGAAAGTCGGCACGCCGGAGCGGGTAGATATGGACCCGATCGGCACCGGGCCGTACCGTCTGGCGCAGTACCAGAAAGATTCGCGCATTCTGTTCACCGCGTTTGATAATTACTGGCAGGGCAAAGCGAAAATCGACCGTCTGGTGTTCAGCATCACCCCGGATGCCTCAGTACGTGTGGCAAAACTGGAGAAAAACGAGTGTCAGGTGATGCCGTTCCCCAATCCGGCGGATCTGCCGCGTCTGAAAGAGAACAAAGATATCACCTTGTTGAGTAAGGCCGGGCTGAACACTGGTTTTCTTGCCTTTAACACGCAAAAAGCACCGCTGGATAATGTTAAAGTGCGCCAGGCGCTGGCGATGGCCATCAATAAACCGGCCATTATTCAGGCGGTATTCCAGGGCACCGGCACGGCGGCGAAAAACCTGCTGCCGCCGGGGGTGTGGAGCGCCGACAGCGAGCTGAAAGATTACGATTACGACCCGGAAAAAGCGAAAGCGCTGCTGAAAGAGGCCGGACTACCGCCGGGTACCACTATCGATTTATGGGCGATGCCGGTTCAGCGTCCCTATAACCCGAACGCCAAACGCATGGCGGAGATGATACAGGCGGACTGGGCGAAAGTGGGGGTACAGGCGAAAATCGTCACCTATGAGTGGGGCGAATACCTGAAACGCGTGAAGGGCGGCGAACATCAGGCGGCGCTGATGGGCTGGACGACGGCTACCGGTGATCCGGATAACTTCTTCGGTCCGCTGTTTACCTGTACCTCGGCTAATGGCGGCTCCAACTCGGCGAAATGGTGCTACAAACCGTTTGATAACCTGATCGCCGAAGCGAAAACTACCACCGATCACGAGAAACGCGTGGCACTTTACAAACAGGCGCAGCAGATGATGCATGACCAGATGCCTGCGGTGATGATTGCCCATTCAACGATTTTCGAACCGGTACGCAAAGAAGTGCAGGAGTATGAAATCGATCCGTTTGGCAAACATATTTTCTGGCAGGTGGATCTGAAAAAATAACCTTTTGCCGCCTGGTTTACTCAGGCGGCAATAAGTAAATTACACAAATATTGTCTTAAAATTTTTAGGAATTTTCGGTAGCAGGGGGAATCTGGGTTAATATTAATGGTAAAGCGGGTAACGTGCGCGGGACATGTTTCCGTAATGAACTGTATTTCTCGTAGATAATGTGATCGGAGCCCATTTTATGAATAAGTAAAATAGTATATCTTATCTGAAGTTACATGGATGAAAGACTGGAAAATATAGGGAAAGAAATGAAAAAATCACAACGCTAATTATTGTTGCTTTGTTTTCAACGTGTACATATTCAAAACAACTCTGCTTTACCGACGCCTTTATTACAAAACTTAGTGTGGGTTATGTTGGCGATAGTTATAATGAGTGTCCGGATTATGGCAATTGCGTAAAATTTGACTATCGAATAGGCTCTGTTACAAAGACTTCTTACCTACAAGAAAAAATTAATTTGAATGACGGACAGAAGGGTACAGCACTGTACGATATGTTAAAAACGGCCATGATGTTTCATATGGAGGAATACCAGCAAGTCAAATTATAGATGTATCGATATACAGAAGTAATGGCAGAAATGCTGAGCCTGATTTTGTAATAGGATACGGCAATCCTAATTATATAACACCACCAAATCCTACATTTCCTAATCCCTCTAACTTATTTTGGGATTTTACTGAGGACACGGATTCATCCTCGTCTACCTGCTCAGAAGAGTGTGTGCACCCATCTCCCCCGGATTCTTTTAATACTGGAAATAATGTTAAATTCTCAAGGTTGAAAAATAATATAAGTGATTGTAGAGTAAAAATTTTATCGGTTATTTTACCAGTTTTTGGGGAGAATAAATCCCAATAAAGTTGTTGCCCTGTGTTAATTTAATAGTCAGGAATCTATGGTCGCCCCCTATTTTTGTAATATTGATACTGGAGATATGTTTGCGATTCAATAAAAAACCATAGTAACGTACCTAATCAGTCGGCTCAGAGATTCAACCCATGTGCTCGACGGATTGCTGTACCACGAAAGCGATCTGAAAATCGGGGGCGCGTCACCGTAAGGCGATCCCTGCCAAAAATAGCTCTATTTTCTTCGATGGGCAATTTTTTGATCTCGCGCGTTTTTTACCCCGCTGCACTGTGAATACATTTGCTATAACTTAATGGCAATCATGCACTCACAGGGAATTTCTTATGCGTAATCATACGTTGGTTAGCGTTGCCGTATTGACCGGTCTGCTGGCATTATCAGGCTGCGCTTCAAAAGTGACCGCGCCGGAAAAATATTCCGGTTTTTTGAAAGATTATTCAGGCTTGCAGGAAACCACCTCCGCAACCGGCAAACCGGTGCTGCGCTGGGTGGCGCCGGGATTCGACTTGGCAAAATATGACAGCATTGTTTATCACCCGGTAACGTATTATCCGGTAGCCAAACCCACCAGCCAGGTGAATCAGAAGGTACTGGATGGTGTGCTCAATTACACTAACAGTAAACTAAAAGCCGCCGCAGCAGCGCGCAAACCGCTGGTCACTTCACCGGGGCCACACAGCCTGATCTTCCGCGGTGCGATCACCGGTGTTGACGCCAGCAAACAGGGGTTGCAGTTCTATGAAGTGATCCCGGTGGCCATGGTGGTTGCCGGTACGCAGATGGCAACCGGCCACCGCACCATGAATACGAATCTTTACTTTGAAGGCGAGCTAATTGATGCCCAAACCAATGCGCCGGTACTGAAAGTGGTGCGCAAAGGCGAGGGCAAAGATGTGAGCAATGAAAAATCGCAGGTCACCATCGACTCACTGAAACAGGTGATTGACAATATGGCGACCGACGCCACGATGTTTGATATCAGCAAGCGTTAGTTTTACGCCGCCATCCGCGTCCGCCCAGCCAGTTTTCCGGGCGGGCAAACATCACCAGATTGCCGGTAAGGATTAGCAGTAAACCGGCAATCGCATTCAGATGCCAGACGTAACCTTCGTAAAAGGTCGAAATGCTCAGTGCAACCAGCGGAAACAGCAAGGTGCTGTACGCCGCTTTGCTCGGACCAATGAGGCCTACCAGCGTAAAATACGCGCCAAAGCCGATCACCGAACCGAACAGCGCCAGATAGACCAGCGCGCCGAGGTAGCTTGTCGTCCACTGCGGTGTAAAATCGTCGCCGCGCAGCAGAGCAATTACTCCCATGATCAACGTACCATACAGCATCGCCCAGCTATTGGTGGTCAGGGTTTCCAGCCCTTTACGCTGATGGCGCAGGCTTATCATATTGCCAAACGAAAAGCCCAGCGTACCCAATGCCGACAGACCAATACCCATCAGCAGCGTACTGCTCCAGCCGCTGGTGACCAGATCTTCCCAAAACAGCGTCACAATACCGGTTAGCCCCAGCGCAGCAGCAACAAAGAAGCGCGCTGGCGGTTTCTGTCCGAAGAACAGGTAGCTGTTGACGGCATTAAACAGCACCGCCATCGAAAAGATCACTGATTCCAGCCCTGTGTTAATCCATGTGGCGGCGGTATAAAAACACCAGAAGTTAAAGCCGAAGACACAACTGCCTTGCAGCAGACAAAACAGGTGATCGCGCAGCGGTAAACCACGCAGTTTGCGCCGAACCAGCAGTATCAGCATAATTGCCACCGTTGCCAGCGCAAAACGCCAGAAAATCGACACCGGTGCGGGTACCGGGCCTTGTTGCAGAAAAATTGCAATCCACGTAGTTCCCCAAATAATTACCACCAGACCGTACAGCAATGCGTTCATAGTTATTTCCGATGCGAAAAACGAATCCTGAGTGTGACAAAACGCGGGCAGGGACGATTGCACGAGATTGCGCCGGACTTGCATATTCTTGCGTTTTTCTTTGCACAACGCTGGAATCCGTCTTCAGCTATTCATAGACTAAGGTTCTGGTTGAACAATGATAATGTCCGCGAATGCCTGACCACTACGAAGCCTTTGAAAACCTGAGCAAACACAACGCCGTATTGCACAATTCGGTGGCGCTTCACTCTGGCATTCAACTGGCAGCCTGGTCGAACAAACGCGACAACATTACGCAGTACTGTAACCACCATACGCTGAGCCTGTACGTGGCCGATGGCTATGAGAGTTACCACAAAACCGCGTATGGCTGGGAAAACGGCGGCGGGCCGGATCGTTTTTGTCTGATGCCGAAAGAGAGCGAATCGGTGTGGGACATTCGCGATGATTTGACCTTCGTCCACCTTTACTGCACCGATGAGCATCTGCGGGAGGTCGGGGAACGGGTCTGGGATCGCAGCCCGGCCGCGTTCACCCTTGATGAGAAAACCTTCTCTCAAGATGCGCGCATCACCGCGCTTTATCGCCAGTTTCTGCTGGATTGCGACTGGCAGCAAAATGCCAACCAACTTACCTTGAGCACTGCTTCAACACTGCTGCTGACGCATCTTGTGCAGCACTACAGCAATGTGCAGTGGCAATTGCCTGTGGTGAACGGCGGTCTGGCCCCGGCGGCGCTGCGCAATGTGCTGGATTATATCGAAGCGCATCTTGCTCAGGCGTTGTTACTGTCGGATCTGGCAGCGCAGGTTGCGCTCAGTGAATATCACTTTGCCCGCATGTTTCGCCAGTCGATGGGTGTTGCGCCGCACCAGTTTGTGATGCAGCGCCGGATGGTACGGGCGAACGATTTGTTGCTCAACAGTGCACTTCCTCTGACTGATATCGCCCTGGCCTGCGGTTTTAGTTCCGCCAGCCACTTCAGCAACCGTTTTAAAGCAGCGAAAGGGCTGACACCGTCACAGCTACGTGCGACGCGCCAGCGTTAATGCGCCGTAGCAGATACCACCTGCCACTAATCCCCAGAATGCCGAACCAATGCCTGTCAGCGTGACGCCGCTGGCAGTCACCAGGAAGGTGACAACTGCGGCATCGCGATCCGTTTCCTTAACCAGCGCCTGATGCAGACTACCGCTGATAGTGCCCAGTAGCGCCAGCCCGGCGAGCATCTGGATCCAGCTCAACGGCAGGGCGGCCAGCAGACCGGTGATCGAGCCGCCAAATATTCCCGCCAGCAGATAAAACAGGCCAGCCGACGCCGCTGCCACCCAGCGTTTGCTGGCGTCCGGGTGTGCATCCGGGCTTTGGCAAATGGCCGCCGTAATCGCCGCGATACAGATCGAATAGACACCAAACGGCGACAACAGCAGCGCCAGCGCACCGGTAAAAATAATCAGCGGTGAAACCGGAATGGGGTAACCGGACGCCTGCATAGTGGCGAAGCCGGGGGCGTTTTGCGAGGCCATCGTCACCAGAAAAAAGGGGATGCCGATGCTGATAAGCGATGCCCAGTGAAACTCGGGTGCGGTGTAAACCGGAGAGACGACGGAAAACGTTAGTTTATTCGTGACAACGTCACCATGCATAACGGCGACCAGCGCCCCAATAAGTAATGTTGCAACAATAGCATAGCGCGGGGCGAGGGCTTTACAGACCAACCAGGCCAGTAGCATACTGCCGCACAACGCAAAATGGCCCTCAATATTAGTGAAGGCTTGCAAGCCAAAACGCAGCAGAATACCGGCCAGCATCGCGGCCGCCAGCGTGTGCGGAATGATTTTCATCAGTCGGGCGAATAACCCGGTGACGCCGCACAGCACGATAAGCACGTTGGCAAAGACAAAAATACCGACCGCTTCACCGGGTGTTGCGCCTTGCAGGCTGGTCGCCAGCAGCGCCGCGCCGGGGGTAGACCAGGCAGTGAGCACCGGCATGCGATACCAGAGCGTCAGCGCCAGCGTGCTGATGCCCATGCCGAAGCCAAGTGCGGTCATCCATCCGGCGATTTGCGCAGGGCTCGCGCCAGTAGCGGAGGCCGCCTGCCAGATAATGGCGGCAGAGCTGGCGTAACCAACCAGCACGGCGACGAAGCCCGCAAGAATGCTGGTAAACGGCAGTGAAGAAGTTGTGAAAAGCGTTGCAAGGCGCATTGGCACTCCTTGTGCGTTATAGCATTCGGATAATTTAGCATCGTGCGCTATAGCGCACAAGTAAGCAGGAGGAATAATGGATCTCACCGTTTATCTGGCTACAATGCTGAAAACCCTGCGTCAGGGCCGCGGCTGGAGCCTTTCCCGGTTGGCAGAGGAGACAGGCGTTTCCAAAGCGATGCTCGGGCAGATAGAACGCAACGAATCCAGTCCGACCGTGTCGACGTTATGGAAAATCGCCACCGGCCTGAATGTCCCTTTCTCCACCTTTATTACGCCGCCGGAAGGGGAAATGCCGCGGGTGTACGATCCGCAGCAGCAGGCAATGGTGGTCACGCCAATTTTCCCGTGGGATGAGAAGCTGCACTTTGATCTCTTCTCTATTAATCTCGCGCCTGGTGCTATCAGCGAATCCACGCCACATGAAGCCGGGGTTATCGAGCATGTGATTGTAATTAGCGGTATGCTGGATATGTGCATTGGCGGGCAGTGGCGAACCATTGTGGCGGGCAGCGGCCTACGTTTTGCCGGGGATGAAGCGCACGCCTATCGCAACAGCACCGCACAAATGACGCACTTCCACTCGCTGATTCATTACCCAAAAGAAAAAGCCGCAGGCAAGCCTGTGGCAAAAACGACGACGATTAACGAATTAGACAACCCAAAATAATTCGCGGTACAGGAGAGCTAATGCCTCTGCAACCTGAAGTATGCCGGGTTAACAACATGACGAGGAATGTCCGAGTCACCACCTTACTGTTAAGTGAAACGTAGCGGAAATAGCGATTTCGATATTGCATTACCATTTGGCGCAAATTCCCCTTGTGGCAGGTGGTGAAACGCCCCGCTTGTGACTACAATAGCCGCCATTTTGTACATAATGGATAACGACGATTGTATGCGCCTGCAACCCCATCATCTTGAACTGTTAAGCCCGGCCCGCGATGCCGCCATTGCCCGTGAGGCTATCCTGCACGGTGCAGATGCCGTCTACATCGGCGGGCCGGGTTTTGGCGCTCGCCACAATGCCGGTAACAGCTTGCAGGATATCGCCGAACTGGTGCCGTTCGCCCATCGCTACGGCGCGAAAGTGTTTATTACTCTGAACACCATTCTTCATGATGACGAACTAGAACCGGCGCGGCGCCTGATAGTCGAGCTCTACCAGGCGGGCGTTGATGCGCTGATTGTGCAGGATATGGGTATTCTTGAGCTGGATATTCCGCCGATTGAGCTGCACGCCAGCACCCAGTGCGATATCCGCAGTGTGGAAAAAGCCAAATTCCTTTCCGATGTGGGTTTCAGCCAGATCGTTCTGGCGCGTGAACTCAACCTTGAGCAGATCCGCGCTATTCACAACGCGACGGATGCCACCATTGAGTTCTTTATTCACGGTGCGTTGTGTGTCGCGTATTCCGGGCAGTGCAACATTTCCCATGCGCAAACCGGGCGCAGCGCCAACCGTGGCGACTGCTCGCAGGCCTGTCGTCTGCCGTACACTCTGAAAGATGATCAGGGACGCGTGGTGGCCTATGAAAAACACCTGTTGTCGATGAAAGATAATGACCAGACCGCCAACCTGGCGGCGCTGATCGACGCGGGCGTGCGCTCCTTCAAGATTGAAGGGCGCTACAAAGATATGAGCTACGTGAAGAACATCACCGCGCATTACCGGCAGATGCTTGATGCGATCATTGAAGATCGCGGCGACCTCGCGCGCGCTTCCGCCGGGCGTACTGAGCACTTTTTTATTCCCTCGACGGATAAAACGTTCCATCGCGGCAGCACCGATTACTTTGTTAATGCCCGCAAAGGCGATATCGGTGCCTTCGACTCACCGAAATTTATCGGTCTGCCGGTGGGTGAAGTGCTGAATGTGGGCAAAGATCATCTCGATGTCGAAGTTACCGAGCCGCTGGCGAACGGTGATGGCCTGAACGTGCTGGTGAAGCGTGAAGTGGTCGGTTTCCGCGTCAACGTAGCGGAGAAAACCGCTGAAAACCGTTATCGCGTTTTCCCGAACGAAATGCCGGACGTGCTGAAAACCCTGCGTCCACATCATCCACTTAACCGTAACCTCGATCATAACTGGCAGCAAGCGTTGCTGAAAACCTCCAGCGAGCGGCGGATCGCAGTGGATATTGAGCTGGGTGGCTGGCAGGAACAACTGGTGTTAACGCTGACCAGCGAAGATGGTGTCTCGGTGACGCATACGCTGGAAGGGCAATTCGACGAAGCCAACAACGCGCAAAAAGCGCTGGATAACCTGAAAGATGGCCTGATGAAGCTAGGGCAAACCCGCTACTACGCCAGAGAGGTTCAGGTAAATCTGCCTGGCGCGCTGTTTGTGCCCAACAGCCAGCTAAACCAGTTACGCCGTGAAGCGGTGGATATGCTGGAAGAGGCGCGTCTGGCCAGCTACCAGCGCGGCAGCCGTAAAGCGGTAGCCACACCACCACCGGTCTACCCGGAAACGCATCTTTCATTCCTTGCTAACGTTTATAACCATAAAGCCCGTGAATTTTATCATCGCTATGGTGTGCAACTGATCGATGCCGCTTTTGAAGCGCACGAAGAGAAGGGCGACGTACCGGTGATGATCACCAAGCACTGCCTGCGTTTTGCCTTTAACCTGTGCCCGAAACAGGCGAAAGGCAATATCAAAAGCTGGCGCGCCACGCCGATGCAACTGGTACACGGTGATGAAGTGCTGACGCTGAAATTTGACTGCCGTCCGTGCGAAATGCACGTAATCGGGAAAATTAAAAACCATATCCTGAAGATGCCGCTTTCCGGCAGCGTGGTAGCATCCATCAGCCCGGATGATTTGCTGAAGACGTTACCGAAAAACAGATAGCAAAACGGGTGGCTTAGCCACCCGGGTTATACCAGTTTGGACTGACCCCACCCCGGTAGACGATCCTGCCCTATAGTTGGGTAGGATCACATCGTGATATCACGCCTGCTCTGGAATACCCTGAGGCGGGATGGACGTTAATGCCAGAAGTATGGGGCAAAGGTTATGCGACTGAGGCGCTGGCCGCAATTTTATCGTGGGCCGATAAGACATTTTCCTCTCCTATGTGCTGTATTATTGATGAAGAGAACAAACGTTCAAATTATTTAGCTGAGCGCTTTGGTTTTCAGTTTCAAAATTATGTTAACTATCGTGGCAAGCCGGTACGATTACTTGTATACCCGTCATACTTCAAGTTGCATGTGCGTTGGCTTTCCTCGCTCACCCCAGTCACTTACTTGAGTAAGCTCCTGGGGATTACTGAGAGACATCCTGTCTCTCACCGGAGGCCAACCTTCGGTTGGGCAAATTCGTTCCCGACGAATTTGTC
>JAGTSE010000026.1 GCA_018261615.1 Pseudomonadota bacterium
CACCGGAGGCCAACCTTCGGTTGGGCAAATTCGTTCCCGACGAATTTGTCACTGCGTCGCCGCCTTCCTGCAACTCGAATTATTTAGGGTATACATCCTCTTTTATTAAATATTCCTGGATTTTTGAGGGGTCTTCCCCGGTTTCACCATTGCAGGGCAGCCTGCACCCGTTTTCGGTCATTGGCGGTGCACTCTTATTGTGCATTTACCGTTATGTTGCCTGTAACCCCATGAGCCAGAAGGTTTCTCTTTCCTGGCACTGACTTTGCAACTCTGCCTGCAACTGTATTAATGGCGAGGCAGTAAAAAGAATGAACACACAAACAACACTAAAAAGAACACTCGGCAGCTTCCGTCTGTGGGGCATTGCCGTCGGACTGGTTATTTCAGGGGAATACTTCGGCTGGAGTTACGGCTGGTCGCAAGCCGGAACGCTCGGCTTTCTGATTGTCGCGCTGGCGATCGCCGCCATGTACTGCGCTTTTATCTTTAGTTTTACCGAGCTGACCACAGCGATCCCGCATGCAGGCGGGCCTTTTGCTTACGCTTATCGCGCCTTCGGGCCCACCGGCGGGTTTATCGCAGGGTTTGCTACGCTTATTGAGTTCGTCTTTGCACCACCGGCGATCGCCATGGCGATTGGCGCCTACCTTAACGTGCAGTTCCCGTCACTCGATCCGAAATGGGTGGCCTGCGGCGCATACGTCATCTTTATGGTGCTTAACATTCTGGGCGTCGGTATTGCCGCCACCTTCGAACTGATTGTCACCCTGCTGGCGATTTTCGAACTGCTGGTGTTTATGGGCATTGTTGCACCGGGTTTCTCGTGGAGCAACTTCACCACCAACGGCTGGGCAGGTGCGGAAAGCTTCAGCGGCCTCGCGCTGCCGGGCATGTTCGCGGCTATCCCGTTTGCTATTTGGTTCTTCCTGGCGATTGAAGGCGCATCAATGGCGGCAGAAGAAGCTAAAGATCCGCAACGCACCATTCCGCGTGCGCTCGGTGGCGGCATTCTGACGCTGACGGTGCTGGCGGTTGGCGTAATGGTTCTCGCGGGCGGCGTTGGCGACTGGCGCACCCTGTCGAACATCAACGATCCGCTGCCGCAGGCAATGAAATTGGTGGTCGGCAGCAGCAGCGGCTGGCTGCATATGCTGGTCTGGCTTGGTCTGTTTGGTCTGGTCGCATCGTTCCACGGCATTATTATGGGCTACTCCCGCCAGATCTACTCGCTGGCGCGCGCAGGTTATCTGCCTGCCAGCCTGGCTAACCTGAACCGTAAAACCCGTACGCCGATTCTGGCGATCCTCGCTGGTGGCGTGGTGGGGATTGCGGCGATATTCTCCGATTCGCTGATCACCATCAGCGGCATGCCGCTCACCGCCTGCATTGTGACGATGTCGGTCTTTGGCGCTATTGTTATGTATATCATCTCCATGGCCGCGCTGTTCAAGCTGCGCCGCAGCGAGCCGAAACTTGAGCGTCCGTTTAAAGCGCCGTTGTTCCCGTACGCACCGGCTTTTGCACTCGGAATGGCGGTTCTCTGCCTGGTGGCGATGGTCTGGTACAACACCCTGCTGGCGCTGATTTTCGCCGTGATGATGCTGGGCGGTTATATGTGGTTTCGTAAAACCGCATCGGCGCGCGAACGTGCCACGCTGGACCCGCAACTGCGCGCTATCTCCTGAGGAGACGCAATGTATAAAACTACTCTGGCGCACCGCACATGGCAGTTCGCCAGCCTGAAAGAGGTCATGGCCAAAGCCTCCCCGGCGCGTTCCGGGGATGTGCTGGCCGGGGTTGCGGCGCAATCAGCCGAAGAGCGCATGGCGGCAAAAATCGCCCTTGCCGATGTACCGCTGCGCGAGATCCTCGACAATCCGCTGGTTCCCTATGAAAAAGATGAGGTGACTCGCCTCATCATCGACACTCACGACAGCGCCGCTTTTACGTTAATCGCCCATCTGACGGTGGGCGAATTTCGTGACTGGCTGCTGGCCGATACCACAGATACCGCACTGCTGAGCCAGGTTGCTCCAGCGATCACCCCGGAAATGGCCGCCGCCGTCAGCAAACTGATGCGCAACCAGGATTTGATCCTCGCCGCCAGCAAATGCAGGATCATTACCCGCTTTCGCAATACCATCGGTTTGCCCGGTCACCTCAGTGTGCGCCTGCAACCCAACCACCCGACGGACGATCTGAAAGGCATTGCCGCCAGCATGCTGGATGGCCTGCTTTACGGCGCGGGCGATGCAGTGGTCGGCATCAACCCGGCCAGCGATAGCCTGCCAGTGCTGCAAAAGCTGAACCATATGATGGCGGACATCATCGACCGTTTTGCCATTCCCACACAGTCCTGCGTATTGACGCACGTCACCAACACATTACAGCTGATTGAGCGCGGCGCGCCGGTGGATCTGGTGTTTCAGTCGGTGGCTGGTACCGAAGCGGCAAACAGCGGCTTCGGCATCAATCTCGCGCTGTTGCAGGAAGCCCACGAGGCTGCGCTTTCGCTAAAACGCGGAACGCTGGGCGATAATGTGATGTATTTCGAGACCGGCCAGGGCAGTTGCCTGTCAGCGAACGCCCATCATGGCGTCGATCAGCAAACCTGTGAAGCGCGCGCCTATGCGGTAGCGCGGCACTTTAAACCGCTGCTCGTCAACACGGTGGTCGGGTTTATCGGCCCGGAATACCTGTATGACGGCAAGCAGATTATCCGCGCCGGGCTGGAAGATCACTTCTGCGGCAAACTGATGGGGCTGCCGATTGGCTGCGACGTCTGTTACACCAATCATGCCGAAGCGGATCAGGATGATATGGATACGTTGCTGACGTTGCTGTGTACCGCCGGGTTGACCTTCCTGATTGGCGTTCCGGGCGCAGATGACATCATGCTTAACTATCAGAGCACCTCATTCCATGATGCGCTCTACGCGCGCCGCCTGCTGGGGCTGAAGCACGCGCCGGAGTTCGCCGACTGGCTGACACGGATGCAGATTATCGACACCCACGGCCAGCTACGCCTCACTGGCGCAAACCATCCATTACTGACCGTGATGCCACAAGGAGCGCCTGCATGAACTCGCCCGATGCCTGGTCCCTGCTGCGTGAATTCACCGACGCCCGTATTGCGCTGGGTCGCAGCGGTGCCAGCTTGCCAACCGATGAAGTACTGAAATTTGGTCTTGCCCACGCCCAAGCGCGTGACGCCATCCATCAGCCCTTTGACAGCGACAGCCTGGCAAGCCAGCTCCACGAACTGGGGTTGACCACGCTGGAAGCGCACAGCGCGGCGTCGGACCGACATATCTATCTCAACCGCCCGGATCTGGGGCGCATGTTGAGCGAGGAGAGCCGTGCCGATCTCGCCGCCAGCCGCACACCGGCGCACGATCTACTGCTGGTGATTGGCGATGGTTTATCATCGCACGCTGTACATCGCCAGTCCGTTGGGCTGATCCGCGCCCTGCTGCCCTACCTTGAAACGTTAGGGATTTCGCTCGGGCCGATTGTGCTGGCGCACCAGTCACGCGTGGCGCTGGGCGACGATATCGGCGAAACGCTGAACAGCAAAGCGGTGGCAATTCTGATTGGCGAGCGCCCAGGTTTGTCCTCGCCTGACAGTCTGGGCGTCTATCTCACCTGGAAGCCGCAACGCGTGCGCATTGAGTCGGAACGTAACTGCATCTCTAACATTCGCCCGGAAGGGCTGAACTATGAAGCAGCGGCCTTCAAACTGGCGTGGCTGCTGGAACAGGCGTTTTTGCGCCGTTTAACCGGCGTACATCTGAAAGATGAGAGTGACAACCCGGCGCTGCATGGCCGCGTCACACCACGGCTTACCGCGATGATCTAACCCGTTGGCAATGCGGCTTCGCGTTGCCACTTTTCTCCCACCGCTCACTGCCCTTCCCTCCTCATTAGCCCCTGCGGGCATGAAGAAAGTGCTTACACCCCGGCAGCACATCGTCTAAGTTGAAGGCGTGATGAAAAAAACAAACGGGTAACCTATGAAAATTGTTGTGTTAGATGGAGGTATTCTTAATCCGGGCGATCTTAGCTGGCAGGGGCTTGAGCAACTGGGCGAAGTGGCGGTATATGACAACTCTGCGCCGGAGCAAGTGGCAGAAAGGCTGGCAAACGCCGATATCGCCATAACCAACAAAGTTGCGCTGGGCGAAACGGTATTCAGCCAGTGTCCGGGGCTGAAATTTATCGCCGTAACCGCCACGGGATATAACATTATCGATCTGAACGCCGCGCGTTTGCGCGGTATTGCCGTCGCCAATGTGCCCTCCTACGGCACCGCCACGGTAGCGCAATTCACCACCGCACTGCTGCTGGCACTGTGTAACCGTGTCAGCGAACACAGTGTGGATGTTCACGCCGGTGGCTGGCAGCAGCGCAACAGTTGGTGCTACTGGCTGAACCCGATGGTGGAACTGGCGGGCAAAAAGATCGGCATTATCGGTTATGGCCGCATCGGCCAGGCATTTGGCGCTATCGCCCAGGCGATGGGAATGACGGTGCTGGCCTGCGCAACGGACTCAGCGAAAAGGACGGAAAACAGTAACGTGCGTTATGTCGATCCCGACACATTGTACGCCGAAGCTGACGTTATCAGCCTGCACTGCCCGCTGACACCTGCCACCAAAGGGATGATCAACCACAGCACGCTGCAAAAAATGAAACCCGGCGTACTGCTGCTAAACGCCTCGCGCGGTGATCTGGTGAATGAAGCGGATCTGGCTGCCGCGCTGAATGAAGGCCGTATCGCTGGCGCGGCTGTGGATGTGCTCTCCAGTGAACCGCCTGCTGCCGATAACCCGCTGCTCTTTGCCAAAAACTGCCTTATCACCCCGCATATTGCCTGGGCATCAGTGGAAGCGCGCGGGCGTATTCTTGCGACAACCGAGGAAAACGTCGCCGCGTTTATTGCCGGGAAACCGAAAAACCGGGTGGATTAAGCACCTGAAGCCCGTTTGAGCGCTCCGGAGATTCTCAACTGGGCGAAAAACGCCACGCTGGCGGCAGCAAATGCCCTACAAACGCCGGAAAGCACAGCGCCATCCGGCAAGTAACACGCACCACAGTTTTCAGCGGGTGGCGCTAAAACCTCAAAGCATCTGCAAATAGATCCGGCGCAAAAGCTGAGTGATCGGCCCCGGTTTACCGTCGCCGATGGTCTGCCCGTCAACGGCAATCACCGGCCAGACAAACGTGGTGGCCGAGCTGATAAACACTTCACGGGCGTTGCGTGCCTCTTCGGGGGTGAACAGCCGCTCCTCGATCGTCACGCCGTGCTCCTCGGCCAGCTTCACTAGCGCTTTGCGGGTAATACCGTGCAGAATACTGTTGCTCAGTGGGCGAGTCACCACGGTGTTATCGTCCTGCACGATATAGCAGTTACAGGAACTCCCCTCGGTGATATAGCCATTTTCCACCAGAAATGCGTCGTCCGCGCCCTGCGCCTCGGCAAAGGCTTTTGCCAGACAGGGTGCCAGCAACTGCACGGTTTTGATATCCCGGCGCTGCCAGCGAATATCCGGGCAGGTCACCACACGAATGCCTTTGCTGGCTGCCGGATGATCCACTACCGCGCGCGCCTGGGTGAATAACACCAGTGTCGGCGGCGTACTGGCGGGCGGGAAATGGAAATCCCGATCGCCGGAGTTACCGCGCGTCAGTTGCAGGTAAATGCCGCCTTCCTGTAACGCATTTTCCACAATCAGCCGCTGGTGGATCTCGCGCAAGCCATTCTCATCCACTGCCAACGTTAACCCCAGCTCGCCGCAGGAGCGCACCAGCCGCGCATAGTGCCCGGCAAAATCCACCAGCTTGCTATTCACCACAGCGGTCACTTCATACACGGCGTCAGCAAACAAAAAACCGCGATCAAAGACCGATACTTTCGCCGCCGCTTCCGGCAGGTATTCGCCATTCACATAGACTGTACGTGACATTATTCTCTCCTTACGCTTCGCCATCAGCCCCACAGAGCCGGTGTCGGTGGAAAAAGTTCGCTGCCATCATAATGCAGCCCGTGCGGGCGATCGTCCGCCAGCAGCAGCGGCCCGTCGAGATCGACAACGCTGGCCTGCTGCGCGACAACCACGGCGGGCGCCATCGACAGTGACGTCGCCACCATGCAGCCCACCATAATTTGCAGCCCAAGCTGCTGCGCCTGCGCCCGTACGCGCAGCGCTTCGGTAAGGCCGCCGGTCTTGTCGAGCTTGATATTGATAAACTCATAGCGCCCGACCAGTTGCGCCAGCGTGGCGGAATCATGGCAGGATTCATCTGCGCACAGCGGCACCGGGTGCGGCAACTGCGCCAGCACGGCATCCTGTCCCGCCGCAAGCGGTTGCTCAATAAGCGAGACGCCAAGCGCCGCCAGCGCCGTCGCCTGTTGTAAATAGATGCTCTCGTTCCAGCCTTCATTGGCATCGACGATCAACCGCGCCTGCGGCGCGCCTTCACGCACGGCCGTCACGCGGGCGATATCTTGCTCATCGGCCAGCTTCAGTTTCAGCAATGGACGCCAGGCGTTTTCCCGCGCCGCCTGCTGCATTTTCTCCGGCGTATCCAGCGACAGCGTGTAAGCCGTTTGCAGGTGGTGCGGCGTGGCGCTGCCAGTCAGTTGCCAGATGCTCTGCCCGCTGTGTTTGCACTGCCAGTCCCAGAAGGCACAGTCCAGCGCATTCCGCGCCGCGCCAGCCGGTAGTCGCAACTGCAACTGCTCACGGTTCATCCCGGCAGCGAGGTCGCCACGCAGCGCCTCAATCTGTGCCATCACGCTCTCAACGGTTTCGCCGTAGCGGGCATAAGGCAGGCATTCACCGCGCCCGCTAATCCCCTGCGCCTGCAACGTTACCGACACCACGTCGGCCGCCGTGCGGCTGCCACGCGAGATAGTAAATGCCTGCCGCAACGGCCAGCGCTCATGCGCTACCAACAGTTCCATTACAGTGTCGCCAGTGCGTCAACCAACGCGCCAACGCCCTGACGGAACGGATCGACCACCGGCAGCCCGGTACGCTGCTGCAGGGAGGACATCAGCGCAATCGCCTCTGCCTTATCCAGCGCCGAGGTGTTGACGGAAATGCCAATAAATTTCGCTTTCGGGTTCGTCAGTTGCGCCATTTTCAGGTTTAGCGCCATGCAATCGAGAATATCCGGTACCGGATAGTCAACGCCGCGCATATGTGTGCGGGTGGGCTCATGGCACAGCACCAGCGCATCCGGCTGCGCACCGTGAATAAGCCCGGTGGTCACCCCGGCGAATGAAGGGTGAAACAGCGAACCTTGCCCTTCGATGATATCCCAGTGATCGGCGTCGTTATCCGGGGCGAGAGTTTCCACCGCGCCGGAGACAAAGTCCGATACGACCGCATCCACGCTGATGCCGCTGCCGCTGATCAGAATGCCGGTCTGCCCGGTCGCGCGGAAGGTAGCTTTACCGCCACGGGCGAGGATCTCTTTTTCAATCGCCAGCGCCGTGTACATCTTGCCGCAGGAGCAGTCGGTACCGACCGGCAGCAGACGTTTGCCGCTGCGCTTACGCCCGCTGGCGACCGGATATTGCTGAGTCGGATGGCGAACGTCAAACAGTGAGCGGCCAAGACGGTCGGCCAGCGCTTTCAACTCCGGCACATCAGCCAGTTTATTATGCAGGCCCGCCGCCAGATCCAGCCCGCTTTCCAGCGCATGGCTGAGGATGGAAATCCACTCTTTTGAAATAATACCGCCGCGATTAGCGACGCCGATCACCAACGTTTTTGCGCCCGCTTTTACCGCTGTATCAATATCCATATCCGGCAACTGACAGTTGGCATGACAGTTCGCCATACGGTATTGCCCGACGCAATATTCCGGATGCCATTGTTTAATTCCTTCCGCGACTTTCGCCGCCAGTTGATCGTGCGCATCACCTAAAAAAAGCAGATAGGGTTTTTGAATATTCATTATTTATCCCCCTCAGGATAAGACTGAATAAAATAATTAACGCAGAAATAACACTTCTGAAAAGTGGAATAATAAATTGACTGCCAATGCAGAATAACAAGGGTTTTATTATTGTCAATACTCACTAACGCAGGCCTTAATTACCATATTTATCTCCATTATCCAGTTTTTTATTCTGACAAAGAGTTTATAAAAAACAACTGAAAATATTTTTATCTTTAAATAAGGCGATCGCATACAACGAAGACATAAAAATATTTTGCGTGCTACCTCACTTATTTATTCATGCACCACAACAGTGCGCCTGCACTATTTTAGGTAGCCAAGACAGTGCCATAACGACAAGTAAATCTATAAGAAGAATGGATGAGAAAAAACTAATTAATGGATGTATGGTGCAATCATTATTGACGGAAAAGTCCTTTATTAAATAAATGCGATAAATCAAAAACATCAGGCCGTTAATTTCTGTGTTCCGGCCGCTTCGTTATTCCAGTATTGCGCATTAATTGATGGTTAAACATAAACAATCAACTGACGGACGTGAGGTAACAATGAAGAGTTTTGGTGGGAAAGTCTCTTTAATGGCCGTACTGATTTCCGGCCTGGCGGGCGCGCACAGCGCATTGGCGGAAGAAATTAAAATCGGTGTGGTGCTGCCGCTGAGCGGCGCGCTGAGCGGCTATGGTCAGCCTTCACAAAAAGGTCTGGATCTGATTCAGGGCATCACCCCGACGCTGAAAAACGGCGACACTATTAAGCTTATCGTGATCGACGATAAGAGTGACAAAGTCGAAGCGGCGAACGCCATGCAGCGCCTGGTATCCAGCGATAAAGTGGATGCCGTGATCGGTGAAGTGACCTCTTCAAATACACTGGCGATGGTGAAAATCGCCGACGACACCAAAACGCCGTTGGTCTCTTCGACGGCGACGAACGACCGTGTTACCCGCAACCATCCGTATGTCAGCCGCGTCTGCTTCTCGGACAGCTTCCAGGGCGTGGTCGGCGCGAACCTCGCGTCTCGCGATCTGAAAGCCAAAACCGCAGCCATCGTGTTTGACAGCAGCAATGACTACTCGGTTGGCCTGGCAAAAGCCTTCCGCACCCAGTTCCTGAAAAACGGCGGCACCATTCCTATCGAAGTACAGGCGCCATCGGGCAGCAAAGATTTCAAAGCGCAACTCTCCAGCGTGAAAGCGAAAAACGTCGACATGATCTACATGCCGATTTACTACACCGAAGGCGCGCTGATTGCCGTGCAGGCGAAACAGCTCGGCCTCGACAAACCGGTCGTGGGCGGCGATGGACTGGCGGCAGACCCGGTATTTTTCGAAGTGGGTAAAGATGCGGTCAACGGCTATATGACCACCGATTACTACTCACCTAACGCCAAAGAGCAGACACCTGCCGGTGAAACCTTTATCAAAGCCTGGGAAGAGAAGTTCAAAACCCCGACCCACACCTGGGGGGCAATGGCGGCCGACGCCTACAACGTGATAGTCAACGCCATGAACCAGTGTGATAACCCGCGTGATCGCGTCTGCGTTAACGAGAAAATTCGCGCCACCAAAGACTTCCAGGGCGTGACCGGTACGCTGACGCTGAAAGATGGCGATGCGGTGCGCAGTGCGGTGATCAACGAAGTGAAAGACGGCCAGCTAGCCTTTAAAACCGTAGTCAATCCGTAGGCAGTAACCGGCTGTTAATAAGAGGTTTTTTAATGGATGGTGCCATTTTTTTCCAGCAGGTAGTCAACGGCATGAGTCTGGGCGGCATGTACGCCCTGATCGCCATCGGCTACACCATGGTTTACGGGGTTCTGCGCCTGATTAACTTCGCGCATGCAGATGTGATGATGGTCGGCGCATTTGCCACCCTGTTTCTGTTTTCCTCTATTGGGCTGCCCTTTGGGGTAGCCATTTTTATGACCCTCGGTTTGTGCGGCCTGCTGGGCATGTTCATTGACCGGGTCGCCTATCGCCCGCTGCGCCAGGCATCGAAAATTTCGATGCTGATCACCGCTATTGGCGTCAGTTTTTTTCTCGAAAACCTGTTCAACGTGCTGTTTGGTGGCAGTACCCGCTTCTTTTCCGCGCCGGACTATTTCAACAAAACGCTGACTTTCGGCCACATCATCATTACCAACGTGGCGTGGATCGTGCCGCTGATCACCGTGCTGTTGTTGCTGGCGATCCTCTGGCTGCTCTATCGCACTCGCTATGGTATGGCGATCCGCGCAGTGGCGTTTGACGTTAATACCGTGCGGCTGATGGGCATCGATGCGAACCGCATTATTTCGCTGGTGTTTGCCCTCGGCAGCAGCCTCGCGGCGCTGGGTGGGGTGTTTTACTCCATCAGCTACCCAACCATTGACCCGTTAATGGGCGTGCTGATTGGCCTGAAAGCCTTTGCTGCGGCGGTACTTGGCGGTATTGGCAGCGTCACCGGCGCGGTGCTCGGCGGCTTTATTCTCGGTTTTACCGAAGTGGTCGCGGTTGCCATTTTCCCGGAGCTTGGCGGCTATAAGGACGCGTTCGCTTTCATGTTTTTGATTTTGGTCTTGTTGTTCCGCCCGGTAGGCATTATGGGTGACGAACGCCTGGAAAGGAGCCGTTTCTGATGTTGAACCCGACCACGACGCTTGCCGCGCAGGGGCGTAACCTGCTTATTATTCTGATCACCATTGCGCTACTGGTGGGGATTAACCTGCTGTTTAACGACTACATTGTGCGGGTGATCAGCACCGTTTTCGTGTTTATGATCCTCGCCGTCAGCTACAACCTGATTAACGGCGTCACCGGCCAGCTTTCGCTCGAACCTAACGGGTTTGTCGCCGTTGGCGCGTATGTCACCGCGCTGTTTATTCTCTCCAGCGACAGCAAGATGGATATGTTCGAAATGGCGGCGCCCAGTCCATTTATTATGGTGCTGCACGCCAGCTTCCTGCCCGCGCTGTTAATCAGCGGCGTGTGTGCTGCCGTGCTGGCAGTGTGCCTGGCGTTTCCGGTGTTCCGCGTGCGCGGTGACTATCTGGCGATTGTCACGCTGGGCTTCGGTTTTATTATCAAGATCCTCGCCATTAACAACCCGCAAATCACCAACGGCGCGATTGGGCTAAACGATATTCCCCAGCAACCGCATCTGCTGTTCTGGTGCGGCCTGTTCGCGCTGGCGGCAACCGGGATGATCCTGCAACTGGTGTGGTCGAAGTATGGCCGCATGATGAAGGCGATTCGCGACGATGAAGATGCGGCAATTGCGATGGGTATCAATACCTTCCGTATTAAAACCTGCGCCTTCGCCACCAGCGCTTTTTTTGAAGGGATTGGCGGCGGCCTGCTGGCCTCACTGCTGACGACGATCTCGCCAGGATTGTTTGATTTTATGCTCACCTTCCAGTTGCTGATCATTATTGTGCTCGGCGGTCTGGGCAGTACCACTGGTGCGTTGCTGGGCACTATTGTGGTGGTGGGTAGCGGCGAATGGCTGCGTTTCCTTGACCAGCCGCTGTTGCTGTTCGGTCACGATCTTGGTGCCTACCCGGGGCTACGTATGGTGGTCTTCTCGCTGCTGCTGTTACTGATTATGTTGTTCGCCCGCGAAGGGTTGCTGGGGAAAAAAGAGCTATGGCAGTTGCGCAGAAGGAGCCGTCATGTCAGCAAATAACGTCATCCTGCAAGTCGAGGATATTGTGATGCAGTTCGGCGGGTTACGGGCCATCGACAACGTCAGTTTCCATGTCGATGAAGCCGAGATTTTCGGCCTTATCGGTCCCAATGGCGCGGGGAAAACCACGCTATTTAACGTCATCACTGCTAACTACAAACCCACCAGCGGTGGCGTGACGCTGGCGGGGAAATCGATCAAAGGGCTGAAGCCCAACCAGGTGGTGAATGCCGGTATTGCACGTACCTTCCAGAATATACGCCTGTTTAACTCGATGACGGTGCTGGAAAACGTAATGGTCGGTCTGGATCACGCCAGCCGCTATTCGCTGCTGGAAGCGGCGCTGCATATTGGCCGCTATTTCCCGGCTGAACGCGCCGCGCGGGCAAAGGCGATGGAACTGTTGGAATATATCGGCATTGCTGAGTACGCCAATTTGCAGGCCACCAATCTGAGTTATGGCAACCAGCGTAAAGTGGAGATTGCCCGCGCGCTGGCAACGGCGCCGCAACTGCTATTGCTGGATGAGCCCGCCGCCGGGATGAACCCGAAAGAGACAGAGGATCTGGCCGGGCTGATTTTCCGCATGCGCAAGGATTATCAACTGAGCGTGCTGCTCATTGAACATGACATGCCTTTCGTCAACGCATTGTGCGAACGGGTAATGGTGCTGGAGTATGGCAAACCGCTGTTTAGCGGCCTGATGTCTGAGGCGATCCAACATCCGGAGGTGATCTCCGCCTACCTGGGAGAGGTACGTTATGCTTAGCGCCCGCGAATTAAAGGTATTTTACGGCGTCATTCAGGGGCTGAAAGGCGTTGATATTGAAATCAATGATCGTGAAATTGTTACGTTGATTGGCAGCAACGGCGCGGGAAAAACCTCGACGCTGAACGGGATCATCAACCTGGTGCGCTCAACCGGGACAGTGAATTTCCTCAATGAGGATATCTCGCGCAGCCAGACGCACCATATTGTGCGTAAAGGGCTGGCGCTGGTGCCGGAAGGCCGCAAAATCTTCACCAACCTGACCATCGAAGAAAACCTGCGCATGGGGGCGTATAACAACCTCGCAAACTTCACCCGCCTGCGGGATCGCATGTTTACCCTGTTCCCGCGCCTGAAGGAGCGGCGTAAGCAAATGGCAGGCACCATGAGCGGCGGTGAGCAGCAGATGCTGGCGATCGCCCGCGCATTGATGAGTGAGCCGGTATTATTGATGCTGGATGAGCCAAGCCTCGGTCTCGCCCCGAAGGTGGTGGGCGAGCTGTTTACCACCATCCGCCAGTTGCGCGAAGAGAACATCACCATTCTGCTGGTAGAGCAAAACGCTACTGCGGCGCTGACCATCGCCGATCGCGCCTATGTGCTGGAGAATGGCAAGATTGTGCTTTCCGGCGCAGCGCAGGAGGTGCTCGCCAACCCGGAAGTGAAAAAGATGTACCTCGGCGGGTAAATATCCTTAATCTGCAATTACAGCCGAAATGTGTAATTCAGGAGAGATTGCTATATTGCACCCATTACTTTATGACACAATGTGTATTAAGATTGAATGCTATAAAAAGAGGGCTGGAACATTCCAGCCTTTGGTACATGTTCTGATGTTGTTAGCGATGAAAAAAAATTAAGTCAAAAGGTCATTATTCGGGGGTACTCATTAATATTGTTCGTTATAAATCCATGCATGCGTAAGCGCAGTGCTGAATTCCAGATCAGCTACTCGCATCAATTCTCCGTTTAAGAACTCATCCCACTCATCAGGACTAAACTCATCTTGCATTTTATAAAAACCTGTAATTAGATATAATTCTGCCTGAATCGCTTTTCGACGACTACCATACAAAACCGGGTCGTCATTAAGATTAAATACACGGATTGTCTCAAGAGCTTTGTGTTTATCAATAGCACTGAGTCCCTCCCGAGGACGTACCTTACCGCTTATTAAAAAATGCAGGAAAAATGAAGGGTTTTCATCATCCGGTTTAATTAATTCTTCGGGTAAATAGTCTCCAGCTCCATTATCCTTATAGATACCACAACGCTGCCACCCCCCTTTTTGTCTGGTATCACCACATGAACCAAAAATATTTTCCCAGACAAAAGTGAGCGCCTTAAATTCATCTCGATTGCGAAAGTGCTCAATGTGTTTGCGATCTAAACGGCATTCGCAGTATGCACAATAGCCATTTTGCATACGAGCAAGTGCCAACCAGATGTCATCTTTATTGACATTTTCCCAGTGATGTCGTCCCCCAACAAGCCCATTCAGGCAATTTGGTTTTGTTGATCTGGTTAATCGCTTCATTGTGGTTGATTCCTTTCATGCCACTTAGCCAGAGCTTTACGTTTCATCGCCTGGAGTCTAATTAATGCCTCGCATTTTTTCAGCTCGGAACTATCTTCACCAAAATGTTTTTTAATTTTCTCATATAGATCTTTCGCTAAAGGATTATCGTCATACTCTTTATCATCAAGTGCAGTTTCAAGTTCGTCAACCCAATGGGATTCAGCAATATGTGGAGGTGCAGCAAATACACGCATGACTAATTCGAGAATATCCGAGTTAATGACACCCTTTGTCTGAAATTTTGGTGGCTCGAGATAAACAACAGCCTCTTCCTCATATTCAATAAATTGGCGAACACAACGCTTGTCAACAGTAGATAAGACAATCGGGCTATGCGTTGTGATAATCTTTTGAAGGTTTGGGAATACATCTTGCAAGTTTGCAATAACGTCTTGTTGCCATTTCGGATGAAGATGAAGCTCAATTTCATCTATTAATATAATTCCTCTGCCCTCAAAAGGGTTCTCAAGCAGTGGATTTAACATAACCATTCGTCTGGCAAGATCAGCCACCAACCCCAAGAAAACACGCTGTCCATCTGAGAGTTGTTCAATGGTAACTTCGTTATTATCACTAATGACCTTAACCACATCGGAACCAGAAGAGGTATCAACCCAAATGTTACTTATACTTGGTACAACTGTACTTATCGCTTTAACAATTAATTTTTTTTGTAATGCTTCAGGTAATGTTCCTGTTTTAACCAGCTTTGACTCTTTTGAAATAGCATCAGCCAGCTTTAACTCTGCCTCGTCAAGTAATGGCTTAACTGAAACTAACCCATTTTCAACTGACAGTTTTAAATCCCGGACTTGTTGTCTAATCGTTTCAATGCCATTTGTAAAATCTCCAGCCGTCCGTTTATGGAGCGCAATAAACCATTCTATAAAATGATCAAAACGTCCTGCGCCAGACAAAGCATTGGTATATGCATCCAGACGCTCTTCTCTCTGTTCGTTACTATCTTTTATAAGGCGGTTGAATGGGTGAGAACGCTCAACGGAATAAAAAGCAAACACGGGTAAATTGATGGCTTGTTTATCATTCACCACCCTCAGCACATCGGCTATTTCTTTTATTTCTTTAACTAATCCATCTCTACGAGTAGAATTTCCTGATACTGCTCTGGACAGCCTGACTGATATATTCTTAAGCCCTTTCCCGAAATAGAAATTGCTGCTGACATCTGTATATTTTTGTACGGATTCATTTCGAATATCAGTCGTTTCACTTAATCGTTGGCCTACTCCCTCTTCTTTGAGGATATTTGCACTGAACCAGCTAAGGGTTTTCGCAATCGCTGAAAGAATGCTCGACTTCCCCTGTCCATTATTTCCGATGATAACAGTAAGATCATCTTCAAACATGACATCCAATAAGGAAAAACGACGAAAATCAACCAAGGAGAGCGAACGAAGATACAATGAATTCTCAGGTCGGAATACTCCGAATGTATCTACAGCGCCATTTTGTAAGTAGTCCCGACAGCGCTTAAACCACTCATCTGAATTTTCATTGTGGTCAGAAGTAAGCTGGAAAAGTTCAAATGATGATAGCAAACTTCCCCCACGAGCCCGTCTTTCAAGTTGCTTATTCATTAGTTGCTCCTGTAGAGGCGCCGGATCAAAGCATCAGTATATTTCTTACTCATTTTAGTAATGAACTCAGGCTCAATATGAGAAGCAAATGCCAACAGCCCACGAAGATAATTCGTATCAGCATCATCTAATAGACCATATTTATACTGATTTATTAAGTGTTTCATAAAGCGTTTACGCTCTCTACCTAAAGATAATTTGCCTTCATTGTTGATGGTAACCCCAGTGACATGGCGGTTATGAGCCTTCGACGAGAAAACTGTTTTACCGTGGTTAAGTCGTAATGCATTCTTGTATAGTTCCTTTAACAAACTTTGTATAAAAGCAGGGAGTATTTTTAGTAAATCTTTGGTATTGGTTGAAAAGGTCAGGTCATCGGCATAACGCGTATAAACAATATCTAACCTCTTGCACTCGTCGCTTAAAAGTCTGTCAAATTCGTACAAACAAAAATTTGAAACCGCTGGAGATGATGGTGCACCTACGCTCAACATCAATGTCCGTGCGCTACGCTTAGTGGGTTGCCAAAATAAAAGTCGATCAATATATATCTTATCCTGATGTAAGAAGGTAGGCACCTCTGCAGAACACTGTTCAATACAACGCCAGAAAATTGCTGGAGTGATTGAATTAAAAAAATCTTCAAGATCAGTTTTCAACAAATACTGATTGGCAGTGTGTGCTTCTGCGTTATCCCGAATGCTTCTTCCCACACGATACGCCATAGCAGCCTCGTGTACGGGTAACGGATAAGCATGGACAAACGCACGTTGATACTCTTTTAACGTTTTCGTTGGTTGAGCTATCACCCGAAAACCATTTGTGCGCTTAGGTATCCTGTAGACTTTATATTTGCGCGGGGCACTTTGCAGATAGAGACTTACGTCAGACTCATCTTGATGAAGAAATATAGATAACTCTTTAATAATCCCCATAAAAGCACCTATAAAAAGGCCCGGTACAGCAATGTTTCCGGGCCTGACTCTTTACTAGAGGAAGCGAAAGTGCCGCAACCTGAAGGAGGAACGAGTTCAGGTTGCGGCACTTTCGCAACCCTAAATGCGTTCAATAAATTAGTGTCTGGCTAATCACCCGACAAGACGTAATACGTCCAACACTAAAGAGCAATCCGATTTTACATCACTACACAGACATTAACAACACAACATTTCAATGTTAATTCAATGAATTAGCATTAAGTTCCTATACAGAATGAGACGAATCAACATGTAAATATCCCACGAAATCTGACCATTCATTTTCAGCCAACTTCCTGCATTCAATGCAATTCAGGCCAGCAATGCTCCTCTGAGGCCGCCGTTGCCAGCAGCCAGTCGCGGAAATCCCGGCTCATCCGCTGCAATACGGCGGATTCGTCGTACACCAGATAATAGGCAATCGGTGAGGCGACGGTAATGGCCAGTGGGCAGATCAAACGCCCGCAGCTTAATGCCTCCGCCACCAGCACCCGGCGCACCAGCGCAATGCCCCTGCCCGCCAGCGCGGCTTCAATCACACCGTTCGAGTCGATAAACACTGGCCCTTTATCAGTATCCACATTATGTATGCCCTGCGTGTCGAACCACAAACGCCAGTCCAGCCGGTGTTCATCGTGCAGCAGCGGGTAATTCAGTAATTCGCTCGGTGATCCGGGCCGGTTTTCCGCCAGCAACGCCGGGCTGCATACTGGCAACAGGTGGTCGTTCACCAGGCAGTGCGACTGAAGCCCAGGATACACGCCCGCACCGTGACGCACGGCAAAATCGATCCCTTCATTGCTCAGATTGACCACCCGGTTAGTGGTATTAATTTGCACCTCCACGCCGGGATGCAGTTTCTCGAAAGCGCCCAATCGCGGCAACAACCACTGAATGGCGAAACCGGGCGTGCAACTGACGGTGACTTTGCTCTGGCAGGCATTATCCATCAGGCGCTGCGTAGCCTGCGATATCTGGTTAAACGCAGGCTGAATAGCGCGCAGGTAAATGTGCCCTTCCGCGGTCAGCGCCAGAAAACGTGGCCCGCGCATAAACAGCCGGACGTTCAGCCACGCCTCAAGCCTGGCGATTTGCTGGCTCACGGCACTGGCGGTAATGCATAACTCCTCGGCCGCCGCTTTCATACTCATATGTCGGGCGACGGTAGCAAAACAGATTAATGCCTGAAGGGGCGGTAGGGTCATTGCGGCTCTCCGCATAATTAAGTGCAACTAAACTGTAGCAAAAATGCTGATTTGTCAGCCTGATGCCGCCGGGGTAAAACATTTTTAGTTAAAAACGCAACACAAGGAGTTGCACAATGCGGGCCATTGATTATCTGAGATTAATGATGCTAGCGGCTATCTGGGGCGCGAGCTTTCTTTTTATGCGCATTGCCGCACCGGAATTCGGTGCCATCAACACCGCTTTTCTCCGCGTGCTGTTTGGCTTTCTTGGCCTGGCGGCACTGCTGGCGCTATTTCGCCACGCCGTTCAGTTTTCCGGTAAGTTTCGCGCGACCCTGCTGCTTGGGGTGATTAACTCCGGGCTGCCATTTTTGATGTACTGCCTGGCAGCGCGATGGCTGCCTGCCGGATATTCCGCCGTCCTCAATGCCACCACGCCGTTGATGGGCGCGCTGGCAGGCGTCGCGTTTTTTGGCGAACGCCTGAGCGCGAAAAAGTGGGCGGGTGTTGTGCTCGGGCTGGTGGGGATTTTGACGATTACGACGCTCGGTGAAATGCGCAACGTGCAGGAGGTCGCCGCTGGCGTGGCGGCTTGCCTGGTGGCGACCGGCTGCTATGGTATTGCCGGTTTTCTCACCCGCAACTGGATAACGGCGCGCGGCGGTCTGGATCCGACGCTGGTCGCCTTCGGCAGTCAGGCGGGCGCCACGCTGTTTTTGCTGCCGTTCTGCATCTGGTCGATTAGCAGCGGCGCAACCATCCACTGGACGCAGCCGTCAGTGTGGACCTGCGTGCTGGCACTGGGTCTGCTCTGTACCGCCGTGGCTTATATTCTCTATTTTCGCCTGATTGCCGATATCGGGCCGCTGCGTAGCCTGACTGTCACCTTTCTTATCCCGCCGTTTGCCGTGCTGTGGGGCTACCTCGCGCTGGGCGAAACGCTGAACGGTGGCTTTCTCATCGGCGCGATAATTGTCTGCCTGGCCGTGTGGCTAGTGGTCAGCCCGACGGCCGCGAAACGCCGTTAGCACAGGTTCAGCTACGCTTACATTTCACACCACTTTAGCGCGCTGCCGCTGCGCTTTGCATCAAAATGGTGCATTTTTGCCTGTACTCGCCACGAAAACGCATTGCCAGCCATGCTGGCATGCTTTCTGCATTTTTACAGAATCTTCACACGCTGAATGCAAGGGATGACAATGATAAAAATAACGCTTCCGACAGCACCTTACTACGATGAGATGCTCAGCGCAGAGGGTAGTCAACGCCAGCATTACGATGCCTGGTGGCAGTGGCTTCAACAGACCGACCAGCACGCTATCCATCAAAAGAAAGAACAAGCAGAACTGTTATTTCACCGGGTGGGTATTACGTTCAACGTTTATGGTGAAGAGGGCGGCACTGAACGGCTGATCCCCTTTGACAGCGTACCGCGAATTATCCCGGCCCATGAATGGCGCATCCTCGATCAGGGCATCCGCCAGCGCGTCAAAGCGCTGAACGCTTTCCTGTACGATATCTATCATCAGCAAAATATCCTCAACGCCGGTATTGTCCCGCGCGAGCAGGTTCTGGCAAATGAGCAGTACCAGCCCTGTATGCAGGGCGTGGATCTGCATAACAATATTTATGCTCACATCACCGGTATCGACATAGTACGTAACAGCGATGGTCGCTATTACGTGCTGGAAGATAACCTGCGCACCCCATCCGGCGTCTCCTACATGCTGGAGAACCGCAAGATGATGATGCGCCTCTACCCGGCTCTCTTCGCCAGCCAGCATATTGCGCCGGTGGAGCGCTACCCCGGCTACCTGCTGCAAACCCTGCGTGAAAGTACTCCGGTGGACGATCCCACGGTGGTGGTGATGACGCCAGGGCGTTTTAACAGTGCCTATTTTGAGCACAGTTTTCTGGCACAGCAGATGGGCGTTGAGCTGGTAGAAAGCGCCGACCTGTTCGTAAAAGGTGGTTCGGTCTATATGCGCACCACCGAAGGCCCGTGCCGGGTGGATGTGATCTACCGTCGCATTGACGACGCGTATCTCGATCCGCTGGCGTTTCATGCCGATTCGATGCTCGGTGTTCCGGGCCTGCTGTCGGTCTACCGGGCGGGCGGCGTAGTGCTGGCGAACGCGATCGGTACTGGCGTTGCCGATGATAAATCCATTTACCCCTATGTGCCGGACATGATCCGCTTCTACCTCAGCGAGGAGCCAATTCTTGGCAATATTGCCACCTGGCAGTGCCGTAAACCTGACGATCTTAACTATGTGCTGGCCCATCTCGACAGCATGGTGGTGAAAGAGGTTCACGGTGCGGGCGGGTACGGCATGCTGGTCGGGCCAAAATCAACTCGCCAGCAGATTGAGGATTTCCGCAAGCGACTGCTGGCAAACCCCGGCAACTATATTGGCCAGGAGACGCTGGCGCTCTCCACCTGCCCGACCTTTGTCGAAGAGGGACTGGCGCCACGCCACATCGATCTGCGCCCGTTTGTGCTCTCCGGCGAAGAGGTTCGCCTCGTGCCGGGCGGCCTGACGCGCGTGGCGCTGAACGAAGGTTCGCTGGTGGTGAACTCGTCGCAGGGCGGCGGTACCAAAGACACCTGGGTGATGGAGGAGGATGAATAATGCTAAGCCGCACAGCCAGCGAACTGTACTGGATGGCCCGCTACCTGGAGCGGGCAGAGAGTTTTGCCCGGGTGCTGGATGTCACCTGGAAGCTGTCGATGATGCCACGCCACCGCCAGCAGCAACACGATTTGGCGCTGCCGCTGAATCTCACCTTTTCCCATGAGCTGTTTCAGCAGCGTTACGCCCGCTTTTCCATGAACAACCTGCTGAATTTCTTCGCCCTCGACAGCCACAACCCCAGCAGTATTTATAGTTGTATTGAAATGGCGTGGAATAACGCCCACGCGGTACGCGGCAGTCTGTCGTCAGAAGTGTGGGAGTGCATCAACACCACGCGTATCGACATCCGCAATCTGCGTCAGTCCGGGGTGGATAAAATCGGTATTGATACCTTTTTTGACTGGGTAAAAGAGCGCTCGCACCTGTTTCGCGGCGCGATGTTCGGTACGCTACTGCGCAACGACGCACAATGTTTTATCCGTGTCGGTACGCTGATTGAGCGCGCCTACGCCACCGCTCAACTGCTGGCGCTTAAAGATCAGCAACTGAACAACGATCCGGATCCGGTGCGTGAATATTATCGCCTCGACACCCTGCTGCGCGCGGTGAGCGCCCGCGAGGCCTATCACAGCATCTACCGCCAGCCGATCAGCCGCGAAACCGTCAGCGAACTGTTGGTGTTCCGTAATGATGTGCCGCGTTCGCTGCATGCCTGCGTGGAAGATCTGGTGCAGCAACTGGAGATGATTGGTAACACGCGGGCGCATGTTCCACTACGTCGGGCGCACCTGTTGCATGTGGAACTGCGCTTTGGTTCCCTCGACGAAGTGATGTCGCAGGGGCTGCAAAGTTGGCTAAACCACTTCCTTACCCAAATCAATGAGCTGGCCGACAGCATTCGCCAGACTTATCTGGAGGCGCTATGAAACTCACCATCAACCATTTAACGCATTACCAGTACGATGAAGAGGTGAAATTCAGCACGCAGTATCTGCGGCTGACGCCGCAAAACTCTGCGCGTCAGCAGGTTAGCGAGTGGAAACTGACGCTACCCGCTTCGGCCGTCGCCACCCGTGATGCTTATGGCAACCTGATGCATGTGCTGACGCTGGACAGCCCGCACCAGGAGATTTTTATCCACGCTCAAGGGGTGGTGGAAATCGCCGATAATATGGAAGAGAGCCAGGATAACAGCGATGAAACGTTGTCGCCGCTGGTCTTTTTACGCGTCACGCCGCTAACGGAAGCAGACGATCTGATCCGCGGTTTTGCCAGCCGCTATTACCGGGAAGCCGCGCCCGAAGAGAGTCTCACATCGCTGATGGCGGAATTACGGCTAAAAATGCCGTATACTCCCGGCGCAACGCATGTACAGGACAGCGCAGCGGACGCATTCGCCAAAGGAAAAGGTGTCTGCCAGGATCATACCCATGTATTTCTGGCCTGCTGCCGTAGCCTGAAGATCCCGGCGCGCTATGTCAGTGGTTATGTCTATAGCCAGGATACCGAACATGTGGCAATGCATGCCTGGGCGGAAGCCTGGATCAACGACCGCTGGCACAGTTTTGATATCACCAACGCTACCCGCCGTCTCAACCAGCATCTGCGGCTGGCGGTAGGGATGGATTATCTGGATGCCTGCCCGGTGCGCGGCAGCCGTTTGGGCGGCGGCTGCGAAGAGCTGTTTTCCACCGCTGAAGTGAATCTGTTTACGCAACAGCAGCAACAGGTTCAGCAGCAATAGTGTTAACTGTTATGTAAAAAGGTGTGGTAATGACCTACTGTGTGGCCATGCGTCTGTGCGACGGGCTGGTCTTCGCTTCTGACTCCCGGACCAATGCGGGCGTCGATCACATTGCGACGTTCAAAAAACTTCACGTTTTTCAGCGTGAAGGCGAACGGGTGCTGGTGATCCAGTCCGCCGGTAATCTGGCGACCACGCAGAGCATCATCACTCTGCTGGCCTCGCGTATCGAGAGCCAGCAGACGCCCAATCTGATGCAGGCCGAAACAATGTACGACGCCGCAACGCTGGTGGGTGAAACGGTGCGGGAAGTTATCCACCGCGACAGCAAGGCGCAGCAAAACGGCAGCAATACCAACTTTGGCTGTAACATGCTGCTGGGCGGGCAGATTGGCAACGAAGAGCACCGACTGTTTCATATATATCAGGAAGGGAATTTTATCGAGTCGACCAACGACACGCCCTACTTCCAGATTGGCGAAAGCAAGTACGGTAAGCCGATTATCGATCGGGTGTTGACGCCGGATACGCCGCTGGAGCAGGCGATGTGCTGCGCGCTGATCTCGATCGACTCCACGCTGCGCAGCAATCTCTCCGTCGGCATGCCGCTGGATGTGATGATCTACCGTCGCGACAGCTTCCATGCCCGAGAACAACAGCGGATTATTGAAAGTGATCCCTATTTTATTGCCATCCGCAAAGCCTGGTCCGAAGGGCTGCTCAACACCTTCCGCCAGTTGACGCCCTTCCCCACGCAACCCTGATCCCGCCACGCCGCCGGGCGCTTTAAGCACAGAGGAAAACGTGTGGCGCACCGCCGCCTGGGTGCGTGCTAACCTGCACGTCGGCGCCGTACCACTGCGCAATCACCGACGTCTGGATCACCTGCTGCGGCGAACCCTGCGCCACCAGCCTTCCCTTATGCAACAGCAGAATACGATCGGCCCATAGCGCTGCCAGATTCAGATCGTGCAGCACCACGCAGACGTGCAACTTACCGCTGGCGGTGAGCTTTTTCAGCAGTCGCAGCAACTGTTGCTGGTGGTAAAGATCCAGCGCCGATGTGGGTTCGTCGAGAAACAGCCAGCCTTCCGGCGCGCTGTCGCGCCACAATTGCGCCAGGCAGCGCGCCAGTTGTACGCGCTGCTGCTCACCGCCAGAGAGCGTGGCATAGCACCGATGCGCAAGCTCATCGCAGCCAGTTAGCGCCAACACGTCACGCACAATCCCGGCTTCACGCTGCGATCCCCACGGCGCGCGCCCCATCGCGACAATCGCCGCCACCGGCCAGTCAAACCGCAACTGAGTTTGTTGCAGCATCACCGCCCGACAGCGGGAGAGCGTCTCTGTCGGCCACTGTTCCAGTGCGCGACCCGCCAGTCGACACGCCCCTGAATCAGCGGGTAAATAACCGGTCAGAAGCCGTAGCAACGTTGATTTTCCCGCACCATTCGGGCCAATCAACGCCACCAGTTCGCCGCCGTTCAGCGTTAACGACACATCATCAATCACCCAACGCTGCCCACGTTGCAGACATAAATGCGCGGCGGTTAAGGTGTTATCCATGCGCGGTTCCTCGTTGTCGAAAAATCAGCCATAAAAACCATGGCGCGCCGAGCAGGCTGGTGATCAGCCCTACCGGCATCTCCGCCGGAGCCACCAGCGTGCGGGCGGCGGTATCGGCAATCAGCAGCAGTATCGCCCCGGCCAGCAACGAACCAGGCACCAGCGCGCGATGATCCGGCCCCAGCCACATGCGCACCAGGTGCGGCACCACCAGGCCGATAAACCCGATGATCCCGCTGATGGCGACCGCCGCCGCCACCAGTAGCGCGCTGCACAGCAGCATCACCCGTTGCAGCGCCGGAACATTGACGCCGAGATAGTGCGCCTCTTCATCGCCCAGTTGCAGCAGATTGAGCTGACGGGCAACGCGCCATACCACCAGCGATGACGGCACAATCAGTGTGGCGGAGAGCGCAAGCATAGACCACTGCGCCTGGCCGAGGCTGCCCATTCCCCACTGTGAAAGCTGGCGAAGCTGGGCGTCATTACTCAGCCAGGAAAGTACACCGACCGCCGCGCCGCACAGGGCATTAATGGCGATACCAACCAACAGCAAGCGCGACAGCGTGTTGTCGCGGGCTTTGCTAAGCAAGAAGATAACCACCATCACCGCCAGGCTACCGATAAAGGCCGCCACCATCGGTGCGTAGAGCGCCACCAGCGCGGGTACTGGTAGCGGCAACACCAGCCAGCAGGCCACTGCCAGCGCGCTGCCACTGCTGATCCCCAGCAAACCAGGGTCGGCGAGCGGGTTGCGAAACAGCCCTTGCATCACGCAGCCGGAGAGCGCCAGCGCCGCGCCGACAACCAGCGCCAACAGCACGCGCGGCAGGCGAATGGTCCGCCAGATTTGGCGCAGCGCTTCGTCGCCTGCCTGCCACAGACTGCTGAACGGCAGATGCATGGCGCCCTGCGTGCTCGCCAGAAAAGTCAACCCAAGCAGCAGCAACAGCATTCCCCACAGCGCGCGAACAACGGCGCGGCTCATCAGGGTAACTGCTGCGCTTTTTTGCGCAGATCCAGCAGCGCCTGCGGCGTGCGCAGACTAAAGCCAAGCAGCGCCATATCATCGACAATCAGCAACTGTTTATGCCGCCCGGCTGGTGTCTGCGCCAGACCTGGCAGCTTCCACAGGTTCGCTTCGCCGCCCATGCTTTTCACGCCATCGGCAGAGATAACTATCAGATCTGGCTGACTGGCGATCACCCCTTCCTGCGAAAGACCACGATAGTGGGCAAAACCCTGCATCGCATTCTGTAAACCCGCCGCGCGGATCGCACCGTCTGCCGCCGTCTCTTGCCCGGCGACCATCGTGCCCATCCCGCCGTGGCTTAGCAGAAACAGCACCCGTTTATGGAGCACCGTTTTCGGCAGCGCGGCGATTTGCGCCGCCACTTTTTGCCGCAACTGTTCGCCTTCGGCGGCTTTACCGAGCGCAGCGGCAATCACCGCCACTTTGTTATCAATGGCGGCGGGCGTATATCCCCCCGGAACCGGGATCACTTTGACGTTATTCCTGGCGACGTTTTGCAACACCGTCGACGGCTGCGCTTGTTCACTGGCCAGCACGATGGTCGGGCGCAGCGACAGAATGCCTTCGGCGTTGAGTTGGCGGACATAACCCACATCCGGCAGTTTGCTCGCCTCCAGCGGCCAGTTACTGGTGGTGTCACGCCCCACCAGTTGCGACTGAGCACCAAGCCCGTAGACAATTTCGGTAATATCACCGCCGAGCGTCACCACTTTTTCCACAGCGGCGCTCGCCATCAGCGGCAGCGCCGCCAGCAGCATCAGTATTTTTTTCATGCGGTTTGCCCTTCGTTGCACAGCGCATCTATTTGCATGCGCCACTGGCTCTGTTCCAGTTTCCCTTCGCTGCGCTGGCCGTAAAGCTGCGCGATTTGCGTACCATCGGCGGCAAACAGTTCAAGACTGGTGACATGACCATCGGCCGTCGGTTTGCGGGTGACCCAGCTTTCGGCAATGCCTCTCTCAAGCAAGTGCAGCGTGAAGTGTTCGTTGAAGATGTTGATCCAGCCTTTCATCGGCGTCAGCTTCTCCAGCACGCCGGTGAAGATCTGCACACAGCCACGGTTGCCAACGAAGATCATGATTTCATTGCCCTGCTGTAACACCGTCTCCAGCAGGCGCGGCAGCGCGTCGTTGCTGACCTGACAGGCCAGATCGTCACCCACCAGGCGAAACGCCTGCTGGCGTGAGAGGCGATGTTTTTTCAGCAGGCCGAAGAACTGATGCACATCGGTCATCGCCCGCCATGCCTGATCCAGCGCGACGCCATCAGCGCTTTCAGCGTGCGGTTCGGCAACCGCTTCGCCGGTCGCTAATGGCAGATCGGCCTGTGCCGTGAAACGGGTAACCACTTCGTTCCACGCCGCCATATCGCTCTGTTCGGTGACGTAGACTTTCAGCACCGCATCGCCCTGCTGGTCGAAGAACTGAATACTGTGACGTTCGCCGCGCGAGCTTTGCTCACACAGGCTAAAGGCGCTGGCCCACTGATTAACAAACAGGCGCAGATCGAGCGCGCGCGGGTTGAGCACCAGCCCGGCGCGTTCGCTAATATGCAGGTTGGTGAAACGGCCAATATGTTCATGCACCGCATACTCGTTACGGCAGATGCATTTGGTGTCGCCGACCCACTCCAGCGCGGCGAGCAAACCGCGCATATCGCCGTTCAGGCGCACGGCATCATGTCCGACGCGTGAGCGGGTTAATTCGGCTTCGCTGATCGCCATCTCGGTGGCGATATCGCGGGCGTACTTAGCAGGCTCCCGCGCTTTAATTTCCTGATATTGCTGCCAAATTGCGGAAAAATCGTTTGACGAAACAGGCATAGTATTCGCTTCCTTTATCATGTTAAAACTCCCGGCAGCGTTACCGGGAGATGGAGAACCAGGACATGCGCGCAATCAGAAATCGACGTTGACGCCCAGTTGCCAGGTACGGCCCGGCATAACAGCCAGCGCTTTGTCGTAGGCATCCTGGTTGGTGGATTCCTCGAGAGTGCGGCTACTTAGATAATCCCAGTATTTACGGTCGGTGATGTTGTAAACGCCGCCGTTGATTTTCACGTGTTTTGCCACTTGCCAGTAGGCCGTCCAGTCCAGCAGGCCGTAACCTGGCACGCGCATATACTCGGTGCTGGAGTCGTTAATCGCGGATCCGGTGTTGGTGTAAGACTCGCGGTTGGTGTCGGTGGCACGTTTACCCTTCACGAAGGTGGCTGTCAGCGCGGTACCGTAGCGTTTCGCCGGATCGTCCCAACCGACACCCACGATCGCTTTCATCGGTGCAACGCTGTCGAGATCGAGGTATTTGTCGCCCATATAGCTGGATTTCGATTTCCCTTCGGTGTAGCCGTAAGCCAGCGTGGCGCTCAGGCCATTGACCTGCTCAAACCAGGTGCCGAAGTTAAATTTCGCGCTGATTTCACCGCCGTAGATAAAGGCCTTGTCACGGTTTTCCGCCTGATAAGTGGTGTAGATGTTCGACGGAACGTTGGTGAATTTATCCGGGTTATTGGCACGCGTATAACGGGTATAAGCGATAAAGTTTTTGTAGCTGTTGTAGAACAGCGCGGTATGCAGAGTAACGCCTTCGGTAACCTCCCCTTTCATGCCCCATTCGACATTATTACTGGTTTCGGTTTTCAGATCGGTGTTGCCGATCAGCGCATATTGCTGGCGACCGGCATAGCTGGATCCCAGGTTCCATGAGCCGTAAAGCTGGCTGGCGTTCGGGAACTCAGCGCCGCGTTTGTATTGCAGGTAGGTCATCAGGCGCGGCGTGATATCGTACTGTAAGGTTAACGACGGCAACCATTGGGTGTCGGAATTTTTCCCGTACAGGGTGGAGACGTCCGACTCATCCAGCACAGTGCTGTTGGTAGTCAGGCTGGAAAGGTTATCCGGCTTCATGGCTTGATGTACGACGCGCGCACCTGGAATGATGGCGAAATGATGGCCATCTGCATCGAAGTTAAGCTGATCCTGCACGAATGCGCCCAGCGTGTAGCTGCTACTGTCTGCTTCCGGCTGCATGATCTCGCTGTAAATACTCGGCAGCGGAGACTGGTTAAACGGACGCTTGGTTTTGGTGGTACTGGCGTTAAAACCCGCGCTCAGATCGTGGCGGCCAAGGGTTTTCGCCAGCGCGTTCTGTATGCCCCAGGTATCGGTATCGTAATTGGAGTAAACCGTTTCCATCGTGGCGGTGGTACTGTCCGGCATCCAGGTTCGGTCATGCGCTTCGGTGTGCTGGTAATAGACTTTGCTGGACATACTGTCCAGCCAGTCGTTCATTGGCGTCCAGTCATCTTTCAGGCTGACGCCCCAGCGGCGGGTCTGGCTGGTTTGCTGCGCGTCGCCAAGGATTGTGCTGCCGCTGCTGTTCCACGCGTCGTAATGGGTGTGATTGGTTTTGTGGTAGTAATCCAGCGTACCGGTCAGTTTATGCTCATCGTTTGGTTGCCAGATACCGGAGGCCATCATCGCGTCGGAGTGCCAGTTCGCCGGGTACGCATCGATGGAGCCGCTGTTGTTGCGGGTTTGCTGACCATCACGGCGGCTATAAACAAAGATGCCACGCAGGGTTTCATCCCCTGCCGCGCCGGTCACGCCGTTGTGCCAACTGCGATCGGCGGAGTCATAATCGCTCTGGTAGCCAAAGTAGCTGTTTTTGTCCGGGTGCGGATAATCGTCCGGTGATTTCGGGCGGAAAGAGACGTTGCCACCAATCGAGGTGTTTGCTTGCTCGGTGGACGTCGCGCCGGACTGAATATCCACATTGCCGTACATGTACGGATCGATATAGTCACGGCCAATGCCGAAGGTGTTCAGGCCCGCGCGGCTGGCGTAGCTACGGCCGGTTGCATCCGGCTGCGGAATACCATCAACATCGATTCCCACGCGGTTACTTTCCAGGCCGCGAATGTTGTAACCGGTGTAACCGCCGCGGTCAAAACCGCTTTTGCCGTTACCGGAACCGCCGTTTACGCCGGTCGCGCTGATCAGCGGTTCGTAACGCATGATAGAGCCGAAATCTTTCGCGCCTTTGTTTTGTAAATCCTGTGCGCTAACTGAATGGCTACTTCCTGCTTTCAGCACCAGCGCGGGCGCTGTAACGACCATCTGTTCGGCCGTATCCTGTTTCGCATTCGTTGCGGTAGTCGTTGAGGTTCCGGCATCCGCTGCCAGTGCGGTGTTCTGATACAGGGCTGCGAGTAATGAAGTCACCAGCACGCGCTTCCTGAAACGACGCGGAGAAAGTTGCGATTTACACATAATCTTTTGTAAGCCTTAGAATTTATTAGTATCAGGCTCACGTCTTACTTCCAGTCGTTCCACGAAACGAGAATACGTCAGGACAAAAAAGTCAGGACCAAAAAAGCAGGTTATCGTTATGTTATGGGATTATATAGTAATGATAATTATTATCATTTGCAATAGATTCATAAACTTCTCACCTTTGTGTTCGCACTTTGCATACACTTTGCTGTCTGATTCGCCTTTTGGAGGAACGAGAAAATGAACAAACCGGCCATTACTTTACATTATTGCTCGCAGTGTAACTGGATGCTGCGCGCCAGTTGGATGGCGCAAGAACTGCTGCATACGTTCAGTACCGATCTCGGATCGGTGCGCCTGATCCCCGGCACTGGTGGAATTTTTGTGATTGATATCGATGGCACAGTCATCTGGGATCGCAAGCAGGAAGGCGGCTTTCCCGATGCAGCAGAGTTAAAACGTCGCGTGCGCGACTACTGCTTCCCGGAAAAACCGCTTGGCCACGTAGAGAAAAAAAACGATTAATAGCCTATCCCACCAGGCGTATCTTGTTGCAGCCAGTCTGGACACGGACAGCGCGCAACAACCGGAGCGTACACGCAGTACGTGAGGATGACTCGTTTCGCTCGCCCTAAAGGGCCGCTGCAAGCGGCGTTCAAAATGCCAACACATTTTGTGTGAGCACTGCCCAGGACCAAAATGGCAAATAAAATAGCCTAATGGGATAGGCTCTTAGTGTCGGACGACTCCTCCAGCCTACGGAAGGCGTCAAGCTGCGCAGGCAACTGCCGATGATACATATTGCGACCAACAAAAAGCTTGCAGGAAAAAAGCCGCCCGCAAGGGACGGTTGCAAATGCGATGCCAGGGTTTCAACCCCCAGAATGGATGAAATATGAGAAGGTCATCAATACATTTATTTTTACATTCATTAATAGAAGTTATTAATTGCTATTACCGGCAGGCGGTTTGCGGTTCGCCATCATTGAAATAAAATATTTCTGATTCGGAGAAAACTCAACGTTCATCGTGTCCGTCGCATCAAAATTAATAATTTTCACATATGTATAGCGCCCAATCATTTCATGACCAGAAGTGTCACATCTGAAAAAATCGTGCATTCCGTAACTCTCCTTTTCTTTGCCCATCAGTCACTCCAGACTCACATGTAAATGGCGAAAAAATCTGGCCTGCGAACCGTTCTGGCTCGCCGTTTATCAGCAAGCAAACTAAAAAAATATAATATTTCCCGACAACAGATTTTTCCGCCAACAGTTATTGTCAACGCGCTTATTTTTAATAACTATTACGGGCTATATCGTGTTTATCTACTGCGTCAACGTTCCTGATTCTGCTTATTTAGTAGCATTAGTCAATACTCACTCATGAGTGCCATTTAAAAAATCAGAAAAACCTCTTTGCAAGATTAAAATAAAAATGTGGACAATAATCCCGGCATTTTACGGTTAAAGACAGGGGAAGATATTTATCTCCCCCTCGCACAGGCTCAATACAGTGCATTAATCAGCGTAAAACCCAGTGCCGTCATCAGCAACGATCCCAACACATGCACCAACACGGAGGTCATTGCCCAAAGATAATTTCCCGTTTGCAACTGCGCGAAAATCTCCAGCGAGAAGGTTGAAAAAGTTGTCATGCCCCCGCACAAGCCCGTGGTAATCAGCAATCGCCAGGTGGGATCAAGATGCGGCTGACGCGTAAAGAATGCCATCGCGCCGCCAATGATCATTCCACCCAGCAGGTTAACCAGCAGCGTACCCGGCGGCAGATTGGGAAAAAGCGCATTTAAACGCAAAGAGAGTAGCCAGCGGATAACGCAGCCTGCGGAACCACCCACAATGACGGCAAATAAAGACTTCAGCATGTTTTTCCTCATCAATACATCACATTGAGGCATGCGGGAAGGACAAAAGAAGAACGCCCGACATGCCTCCATTTAAGAGTCATATCAGGCGTCATCAGCTTCTCCAGGAAGCGGTTGGGTAAGGTGGAACGCCATCACCTTCAGGATCATTGTTAATGATTTTGCCTCTGGAGGCAAGTTACAGTAAGCCTAAGTACGCAACCAGAATTGAACTGCCGATACCTATCAGCACCACGCCGCCGGGTACCTCCGCCCATTTGCCGATCATCGCGCCAAGAAAACGCCCCAGCAACATGCCCATGGTCGCTATAATGGCTGTCGCCAGACCTATCATCAGCGCAGTAACCACGATATTAACGTTGAGGAACGTCAACCCGGCGCCCACGGCCATCGCATCAAGACTGGTGGTAATGGCGGCCAGCCCCGCAGCCCAGCCAATGACCGGAGTGATAGCCTCAACGATGCCGAAGATCGACTCTGTTCTCAGCGCTTCGCGAACGAGAGGACATTGTAATACCGCTCCCTTGCCAATGGCAGCGACAAAGGAATCCATCGACATACCGAAGGCCATAATAATCATTGCATAGAAACTCATTGCTCACCCTTTAAAACCGCCTCAACCAAGGGGAAAAGCACTGCACTGCGAAAAGAGCGGCAATGGCGACACAGCAACAAAAAAAGTAAAAATCACTTATTTATCATAAAGATATGAATTTCTCTATGTTTTATAACCGAAGCTATGTTGCACGCGTTGATGATTTTCAATATTGTTATATTATAACATTTCATAAAAAACCATCAGGGAGCGCAGTATGATCATGAAGAAATCCGCCTTTGTTCTGGGCATGGGAGTATTAGTGGGTAGCACACATGGCATGGCTCACGATCATCACCACGGAAAGCCGCTGACAGAAGTGGAACGCAAAGCCAGCGAAGGTATTTTCGACAATAAAGATGTCAAGGATCGGTCACTCTCAGACTGGGACGGGATCTGGCAATCGCTGAATCCCTTGCTGCTGAATGGCTTTCTCGATCCGGTGCTGGAGAAAAAAGCGCAGCACGGCGACAAAACCGTGGAGGAGTACCGCGCTTACTACAAAAAAGGGTATGCGACCGACATCGACACCATCGGCATTGAAAATAACGTGATTGAGTTTCATACCGGCAAAACGGTCACCCGCTGCCGCTATGACTACGCCGGTTATAAAATTCTGACCTACACCTCCGGCAAGAAAGGCGTGCGCTATCTGTTTGAATGTAAAGACGCGCAGTCAAAAGCACCGAAATTTGTGCAATTCAGCGACCACATTATTGCGCCACGCCAGTCGCTGCATTTCCATATTTTTATGGGTAACGAATCCCAGCAAGCGCTGCTGAAAGCGATGGATAACTGGCCGACCTTCTATCCGTACAATTTGAACAAAGCGCAGATCGTCGACGAAATGCTGCACCATTGATGCCAGCGGGCAGTTCAGCCAGATTACGCCAGATGTTCCTGCAACCAGCCTTTAACGTCCTGCGTCGCTATCTGATGCCGGGCGTTCCAGGTCTGCTCCATCGGCCACCAAACCCCTTCGCCGCGGGCGAAAGCGATACGATAGCGGCACATTTGATCCTCCGGTTGCAGGCGCAGGGCGTCTGTTAACGCAGACAGAGTATAGACGCCTCTTTTAAACACCTGCCCGGTTACGGCTTCAACGGTATCTGCAAGAGTGGCATACGAGAGCGTTTCCCCGGCAATCAGTACCACCTCGTTCACAATGCGCGGTTGATGCAGATAGATAGCGGTGGTCAGCCGACCGATATCCGCAGGCGAAGTCACTGTCACCTGCGTCGCCCATCCGCCCAGCGCATTCATCGTTTTTTGCTCCAGATTTACCACATCGAATGCCGGTTCAAACAGGAAGCTGGTAAACATACCGGTCGAAACGATCACCCATTCGGTGCCGGTTTGCGCCCGTAACAGCTCCCGAACATCATACTGTTCGTCCCACACCGGCTGGCCGCTGCCTTTTCCCACTACATCGTAATCCACGCCAAACTGCCAGGGAAAATAACGGCACACGCCAGCGGCCAGCACCGCGCGGGTAATTTTGAGTTGCGTACCCGCTCCGGCGACAAAGCCCATGCAATTTATCACCGTGTCAAACTGCGCCAGCAGTGGGATGAGCGAGTCAACCGTACTGGTCGCAATATCGACAGCAATAAATCTCGCACCGCGATCCACCGATTTTTGATGTGCCGCCGATCGCAAATGGCCGCGTTCATCCCACGCACCTGGCGAAACCACAACCGTGACTGAGCCCTGCGCCTGCGTAACGGCAGGCACCAGCGCGTTCAGCACCGCCGCGCCAAGTTGTCCCGCCCCAAGCACCAATATGTTTTCGTTCTGTATTTTCATTTCGCGTCCTCATTTAATCAGCTAGCAGTTTTACTGCACTGAACAAAAGATTACGGCGAAGGCGTGATTTCGATAAGGCACAAAATTCAGGTTTAACTGTTCGTTAAAATGGGATAATCAACAACAGGCGGAGGGAAAAGTGGATAAACTGGAATCAATGCGCGTTTATGTGCAAGTGGTGGAAACGCGCAGTTTTGCCCGTACCGCAGAAGCGCTCAGCCTGCCGCGTTCCACCGTCTCACGGGTAATTAAAGAGCTGGAAAACGGGCTGGGATTGCAGCTTTTACAGCGCACCACGCGCAAACTCAGCGTGACGACGGAAGGAAGCCGCTACTACGAGGCGTGTAAAAGGATACTGGATGATATCACCGCGCTGGAGTCCTCTTTCCCCGGCACTCACGGCCGGCCCGCAGGTCGCCTGAAAATAGGCATGCCGCAATCGCTGGCACGACACTGCATTTTGCCCCGACTGGGTGAATTTTTGCACCGCTACCCGCAACTGACGGTGACGCTGTGCTCCAGCGATAACGTTGAGGATGTGATACAGGAAGGGTATGACTGCGTAATTCGTACCGGCAGAGTGGAGGATTCCACCACGCTGGTGGCACGTCCGCTGGCGAGGTTTAGCTGGATGGTGCTGGCATCCCCGCAGTACATTGCGCAGTATGGCAATCCCGCTGATTTACAGACGTTACGCCAGCATAAGGCCGTGGGCTATCTGAATCACCGCACCGGGCGTACCACCGACTGGCTGCTGAGCCACGCAGGCGACGATCATGAAATCCGTCTCAGCGAGACGCTGATCGTTGACGATACGGATGCTTATATTCAGGCCGGGATACAAGGGATGGGGCTGATTCGCGTCGCCAGTTATCTTGCTCAACCCTGGCTTGCAAGCGGAGCGCTGGTACGCTGTATGGAGAACTACGCCTTTGACTTGCCCCTGTCGCTGGTTTACCCGCAAAGTCGCTATTTACCGCCCTCAGTGCGGGCGTTTTATGACTGGAGTAAAGCGGTGCTCAATCAGCAATAAACCGGGCGATCGCCGCCATATGCGGGAAGTCTTTATTCGCGGCTATGGCATTCCGCCGCAGTCGTTGCGTAGCGGGCGCTAAGCCCTATTTTCTCTTTGCGGATGAAAGTGCTGTCGCCCGAAAGTGGATTATTTGTTCGCACAGACGGCGTAGACTGAGCGCAGTTTTATACGCTTAAAGGAGCAGAAAAATGCAGGAAAAAATTACCATTGTCGCCACCATTACCGCCCATGCAGGCGCCCGCGACAAAGTAGCCCAGGCGCTGAAAACCGTGGAACGGGACGTTCAGGGCGAGCCGGGATGCGAGCAGTACCAGCTACATGTCAACAGCAAAAACGATCATCAGTTCGTGATGATTGAGCGCTGGCAATCGGCGCAAATGCTGGCGCAGCATGAACAAGCCGCACCGTTCAAAGCGATGGTCAGCGCCATCGACGGTTTAGCCGATTTGCAGGTAACGACGCTGACGACTGTTGCCTGACGACTGTTGCCTGACGACTAGTAGCCTCTCCCATTAGGCTCTAAACCCAGGCGTTGCCTGGGTTCTTTGTCTTCACGCTTTCACCAGTTCCGGCCATAAACGCAGTGTGGTGTCGATAATCTTCATCAGCTTTTCCCGCGTCGCACCTTCCCGCGCGCTGACCGCCATCCCCTGCACAATACACATTAAGAAATGCGCAATAACCGGCAGATCGCTGTGTGACGGGATCTCACCGCGCAACTGGCGCTGCTGCAAAAACGTCAGCAGGGTCTGCTCCTGCGAGGCATGCTTTTCCCTGATCGTCTCGACGATAGGCGCAGCCAACGATGATACCGTGGCAGAGGTGTTGATCAAAAAGCAGCCCGCTGGCGTGTCGCTACGGGTAAAACAGCTGACTACCGCTGTGAAATAATCCCGCAGCGCCTGGGTTACGCTCTTCTCATCACAAAACAGCGTCGCCTGGTATTTCGCAATAAAGAGTGCCATATAGCGGTCGAGAACCGCCATGAATAACCCTTCTTTATTGGTGAACTCCGCATACAGCGTTGGCGCTTTCGCGCCGGTAGCTTCCGCCAGTTCAGCCAGTGATGTGGCTTCATAGCCATACTGCCAGAACAGCATCATCGCCTTGTCTATCATCTCTGCTCTGTCGAAGACTTTCGGTCGCCCACGACTTTTTTTCGTACAGCATGTGACATCGGTTGTCATGGTTCCTCCCTTGTCCACATTAATTTAATTAATAATCATTATAAAAACATTGCATGGGCGATGACCAGCTAAGATTTTGAAAAAATTAATCACAATAATTTATTGATTAATAAAATATTTATATTTATTTTAATGATCACTATAAAAATAATATTGACGAGTGACGCAGATCACATTTATGATTTACCTATCGATCGTTAAGTTAATGCTTGCGACGCCCAAGCAAACCATTTTAGAAAGGTAAATCACATGAAAAGCATTCAATCCCTGATCGCCGTTGCAGTCCTCAGCTCCCTCTCTTTCGCCAGCATGGCTGCGATAGAAGTTCAGTCTTCTCCGGCTGACCAGCAGAAAGTGGGCGTGATTTCCGCCGATGCCGGTACCAACCTCTCTTCGCTGGAAAGTGAACTGGCGCAGAAAGCCGATGAAATGGGCGCGAAATCGTTCCGCATCACCTCAGTGACCGGCCCGAACACCCTGCACGGCACCGCAGTTATTTACAAATAAGACGTTGGCTGGGCCATCAGCCGTAACAGAAGATTTTTAGATTCGGGCAATAACACCCGGCATAAATGAGAAATTTAAGGAATAACACCATGAAAACTTTCAATACTATCGCTATCGCTGCTGCACTTTCTGCTCTCTCTTTTGGCGCTTTCGCACAGACCGTTACGGCAACCGGCCGCACGCTGGATGATGCAGAATCCGTGATTGCCGCCCAGGCGCAAAAAGAAGGTGCGTCTTACAAAATTATTGAAGCCAATACCAATAACAACGTACACATGACAGCCGAACTGACCAAATAAGTTTGTTGCGATGTCTGTGTGAGAGGCGCCTTCGGGCGCTTTTTTGTGCATAGTAAAGGCTGCCAGGCAGCCTTTACGCATTTATCGGGGCTGACACTTCAGCCAGGGATAAGTTTTATTCAAAATACACCGTTGGATTTTCGGCCAGCAAAACGTATTTCTTGCTGTTTTTATCCAGCGTACGGATTTCGCCGCTTTCAATATCGTAAACCCACCCGTGCAAACGCAGCGCGTTGTCACGAAGCCCGACGGCCACAGAAGGATGCGTTTTGATATTGTTCAGCTGCGCAATCACGTTCTCTTCAACCATCGCATTGACTTTATCGGTCTCGTTTTCAAAAGTCCTTTTCTCAACAACGGCTTTTGCCGCATCTGAATAGTGCAGCCAGTGGGCTACCGCAGGCATTGACTCCAGACTCTGTGCAGTAGCAATCGCTTTCATAGCGCCGCAGTTAGAGTGACCACAAATCACGATATCCGTCACGCCCAGCGCCACAACCGCATATTCGATTGTCGCTGATACACCGCCCGGCTCCGGCCCAAACGATGGCACGATATTACCGGCATTGCGGATAACGAAAAGCTGGCCCGGCTCCTGTTGCGTCACCAGCTCCGGCACCAGACGGCTGTCTGAGCAGGAGATAAACAACGCTTTCGGGTTCTGGCTGGACGCCAGACTACGGAACAGCTCTTTACGTTGCGGGAAAATTTCTTTCTGGAAGCTGAGGAAGCCTTCGATGATATGTTGCATAGCACGTTCTCTTTTTTCGGTATCTATTTCGGGTTGAGAAAAACCTCACGCCAAAATTCCCGTATCTTGACGCAAATTGCAATAGTTCTCTTTCTGCATCTCTTTTCGTATTCCGTTAGCTTACGGCGAGCCGCAGGCCAAGATTGGCGGGATAAGGCGCGAAATAGTTCTGTGTTTGCAGATAACTGTCGGGATATTCCGCCAGATAGTGTTGCAGCAATGTTAACGGCGCAAGGAGGGGCAATAACCCAAGCCGATAGTTGGTGATCACCGACAGCAGTTCGGCACGCTGCCGGTTGGTGAGCTGCCGGGTAAAATAACCCTGAATATGCATCAGCACATTGGTGTGATTCTTGCGCGAAGCGACATGCTTGAGGATCGCCATAAACTGCTCGCGGTAAGCAACAAAGAAAGCGTCCAGATCTTGCCACTCGGCAAGCCGGGCAACAAAAGGCCCGATGTTGCGGTAACCTCCCTGATGATGAGCCAGCAACTGAAGTTTGTAGCGGCTGTGAAACGCCAGCAGATTGCTGCGGGTTAACCCCTCTTCACGTAGCGCATTCAGCTCACGTAACGCGAAGATCCGCTCGACAAAATTTTCGCACAGCAGCGGATCGTGCAAGCGCCCGTCCTCTTCTACCGGTAACCACGGGTATTTTTTCAGCAGCGCAGAGGTAAACAGACCCGTGCCCTCTTTACGCCCGCGATGGCCCTGCTCATCATACAACCGTACACGTTCCATCCCGCAACTGGGCGATTTAGCGCAGACAATAAAGCCGGATAAGTTACTGATGGAAGGCAGGAACCGCTCGGCAAAGTCAGCCATTTTGGCCGTCACATCTTCTTGCGGATCGTGGCTAAAACGCATGCGGGTGTCGCCATCGGTCGTCTGGATCAGACGCAGCGCCGGACGAGGAACCGGCAGGCCAATGGCCATCTCCGGGCAGACAGGCTTAAACGTGACCCACTGCGCCAGGTCATCCATGACAAACCCCATGCGCTTATGTCCTCCGTCGAAGCGCACTGCGGATCCAGTCAGACATCCGCTAATCCCAATCGTGGGTTGATGGTTCATAAATGCCCCCTGCGCTTAACGGGTATAAAAAGACTTACTTTAAAAATTACACAACAAAGTATATTTGTCTAAGTTTTATAGATGGAATTTATAAATAAACAAAGATTACAAAGCATTATGAAAAATAAAAATTTAATCTAATGGGAGTGTTTTTAAAGGGTAATCACGTCGAGGGAGACAACCTGCTGCCACTGCGTAATCTGTTTTTTACGCGCGGCGGTCAGCTTTCCGCTGGTCACCAGCAGCCATTTACGCTGCGGGAAGATCTCTGGCGCCAGCATTGCCGGAGGAGACGGGAGAATATCAATACGCTGCCCCTGCCCGGTGCGCAGTAACGCCTCAAGCCAGATTTCACAAGGATCGTTGAGGTGCCAGCCAGTGAGCAGATAGTGTTCGCCGGGCGCTTTTTTATCCCCTTCCAGACAAAACGCTGTGTAGGAAATAATGATGCCATCGAGAATTTCCCGCAGGGTCATCATCGCCGCGACATTCGCCGACACCAGGCCACGCAGCGGACGCAACACTTCGCGCACCAGCTCGCCCCTTGGATATTCACGACCTGAGTTATAAATGAGCTGACGCAGGGATTCGATTTTGCCCTCTTTCAGATGCTGAAGCATCGTCTGTTGAAGCGTCAGCCAGTTATTCGCATGACGACTACCCGGACGCGCCAGCAGAGGTTTCACCTGGCTAACAGGCACGCCTTTTTTTATCCAGTCGAGTATTTTTAGCGCCTGCTGCACATCGTCATCGCTGTACAACCTATGTCCGCCTTCAGTGCGCAGCGGCTTGAGCAGACCATAACGGCTCTGCCATGCACGTAGCGTCGTGGCGGGGATCCCGCAAAGCCTGGCAAATTCGCCGATCGAGTAGGACATAGGCTGCGCCTGATGAGAGAGAATAACGTTCAATATATCACGGATATTTTCTTGTTGAATGAAGCACCTGCCCGCCAGCCGGAGTGCCGTAACCCTTTACTGGTTGCTATCGCATTAATCCAAAGGATAGCACTGCGTCCAGTTGTAATTGATGCGGGCCAGTTTCAGACTGCCAGCAACATCACCATAATCACGCCCCTGCCGGGCGAGGAAGAATTCCCGCAGCGTCTGCGGCAAGTATGTTGCGCCGTAACGTAACAGGGTAATCCCCCCGAAAAAACCAGCGCATGCATAAGTGGAATTTTCTCCTAACCTGAATGCAGGGGGATTTCAATGAAGCGATCACGTTTTACTGACAGTCAGATCATCGCCATTCTCAAACAGGCTGAGGCGGGTACGCCAGTTTCTGAATTGTGCCGGGAGCATGGCATCAGCAGTGCCAGATGAAGACATTACTAACATCGCGGTATTTTACTCAGCAGGAAGCAGGTCAAGGGAATATCCAGAGAGCTGGTAGCAAAACGTCGCATTAGGGACATTGCTGACACATTATCAAGATCCCCCTCAACCACCAATCGCGAGATCAAAAGGGTCGAAGGTGCAGAACAATACCGTGCAGCAAAAGCGGATATTGGCGAAACTTATCTAAAGATGTGATGTACTGATGCACCAGAGCAGTGCCTCTTATTGCAATGAGTTGTTAACCATTTCTGATTATTATTCCATCAATAACAGTATTCCGCCAACTCGATCCAATGACGTACGATGCTGTCAAAATCACTCCCGCAGAGCACGTTGCACCACTGGCATACCCTAAACCTCTGCCAATGACTCGGCAGCACCGCCCACATGCTGAAGAATCCGGACACTGGCTTGAACAACAACATTTCGTCACATCCATGCGCAACTCGCGAACCTAGTTGCTAAAGGCCCAGCCCTTGACATAGTTCCTTGCCACCTTCTCAGTGCATAGAAGCGTTCAAGCGCACAAGATCGCACCTCAGCTCGATACTGGTGAAGCCAAAACACGCACTAATTGATGACGAACCACCGATACAGCGGTCCATCATTGGGCAGCAAAATTGACACAGCAACTCCGTTAATTCAGTAAATCGCTAAGGAAACGTCGTGCGCGTGGATGCTTCGGTGCGCTAAAGAATTGCTCCGGCGTTGCCTTTTCCAGAATCTGCCCCTGATCCATAAACCAGATCGTGTCCGCCACATCCCGGGCGAAGTGCATTTCGTGGGTCACACACATCATGGTCATCCCTTCCTGGGCCAGCGAACGCATAACGCTTAAGACCTCGCCCACCATTTCCGGATCCAGCGCCGACGTTGGCTCATCGAACAGCATCACCGGCGGCTTCATCGCCAGCGCACGGGCAATAGCAACACGCTGCTGCTGCCCACCGGAAAGCTGCGCCGGATAGGCGTTCGCCTTGTGCGACAAGCCCACGCGCTCCAGCAATTCCCCGGCGTGTTTACGCGCCTCGGAGCGTTTGGTGCCCAGCACTTTTACCGGTGACATCATGATGTTGTCCATCACCGACACGTGGGGGAACAGATTGAAGTTCTGAAAGACGAAACCTATTCGCGTACGCAGTTGGTTCAGGCGCGTGCTGCTGCCGTGGATATCGATACCGTCAAACAGAATCTGCCCCTGCTCGATAGGCTCCAGGCGGTTGACCGTGCGAATCAGCGTCGATTTTCCGGAGCCAGAGGGGCCACACACCACCACCACTTCCCCCGCTTTGACTTCAGCGCTGAGGTCGGTCAGGGCCTGGTAATCGCCATACCACTTGTTGACCTGATTAAACAAAATCATCGGGATCATGATGTTTCCTTATTAAGTTTGCGGTTGGCAAAGAAAAGGGGATCGTTCTGTTCTTCTCCCCGCTGCGGCTGCGCATTGAGCCGTTTGTTAGCAATCCAGCTCTCAAGTCGGTTTGCCAGCCAGGTCAGGCTAAAACAGATGAGGTAGTAACTCAGGGCCACGATGGCGAAGACCTGAAACGGTTTGGTAAGGAGCTGGTTGCTGACCTGGTTTGCCGCATAGGTCAGTTCCGGGACGTTGATGACATAGCCCAGCGTACTGTCCTTGATGATCGACACCAGTTGGCTCACCAGGCTCGGCAGCGAGTTGAACAACGCCTGCGGTAAAATCACCAGCCGCAGGGTTTTCAGATAGCTCATCCCCAGCGCCCGCGACGCCTCATATTGCCCCTGCGGTAACGCCTGAATCCCGCCGCGTACAATCTCGGCAATGTAAGCGCTTTCGTAGATAACCAGCGTACAGAGCATGGTGGAGAAGCCGCTGATATTCTGCCCAATCAGCATAGGCACGCAGAAATAGGTCCAGAACACGACCATCATCAGCGGGATGCCGCGCAGGGTGTAGCCCCAGCAGGCCGCCGCCCAGCGCAGCCCGCGCCACGGGGATAATCGCGCCAGCCCAACCAGCACGCCCAGCGGGAAAGAGAGCACCACTGCCAGCAGGGAAATCACCAGCGTGCACAGTACGCCCCCAAGCGGACCGTTCGGGTACTGCCCCATCAGGAGCAGCATGCCGTGATCCTGCAAAATGGTAAAAACGTCAAACATAGTGATTACCTCGCGTACACGCGTTGAAAATGACGGCCTAACAGCGCACCCAGTCCCATCAGCAGCAGCGAAAACGCCAGATAGCCTAATGTGCCGATGGCATAGGCCTCAAAGGTGCGAAAGGTCTGGTTCTCAAGATCGCGCGTCACGTAGGTCAACTCAGTGACCCCGATGACCATCGCAAGGCTGGTGTTTTTGAACAGCAGCACGGTGTGGTTAATCAGTGCCGGCAAGGCGTTACGGATCCCCTGCGGCAGGATCACCGAGCCCATTGACCGCATATAGCTCATACCCAGCGCCCGTGCCGCCTCGTTTTGTCCATCCGGAATGGCGCGCAGGCCGCTGCGAATATCTTCACAAAAGTAGGCGGCCTGGCATAATCCCAACGCAAACATCGAGAAGAGGAACTCGGCGTTGAAATCGTTGATCCACATCTGTACCGACTCCGGCAGCAGCGTCGGAATGGCGAAATACCACATCATCAACTGGATAAGCGTAGGCACATTGCGGTGATACGAGACGTAAGCAGCCACCAGGCGCATGGCGATGCGGTTTTCCGACAGGCGGACAACCAGCAGCAGCAACGCGATAAACATGGCCAGCAGCCAGGCGCCCAACGCCAGTTCCAGCGTGACGGTCGCGCCCTTCACGATCATCTCGCCATAGTGGCCTGTTAAAATGGTACTAAAATCGAGCGCCATAATGAGCCTCCTGTTAACCCGCTTAGACTGCGTTTTCGCCGGGACGCATGGTAGAAAGCCCGCCAGGAACCTGCAGCGTAGGTGTGATTTCGATATTGCCGATGTTCACCGCAATCGGGGCACTAACGGCAAAGGCCACGCAATCGGCGATATCTTTTGCCTGCGGCAGTTCAAAGCCATCGATAAAACGCTTACGCGCCTCTTCATGATCGCCAGAGACGTTGCCGAAAATATCGGTCGCCACACGCCCCGGACAGATTTCGGTAATGCGCACGCGCTTACCGTAGCAGTCAATGCGCAGCTGGCGCGAAAGCGCATGAACGCCCGCTTTGGTGGCGTGATAGACGGAGTTGCCGTTGAAGTTGTAAATCGCTGCAATCGAGGTGATGTTGATGACGTGGCCGCAGTCGCGCGTCACCATTCCCGGCACCAGCAAACGGCACAGGTGCAACACCGCGCGCAGGTTGACGTTGAGCTGGGTTTCAATCACCTCTTCACTGGCATCAAGAATGGAGCCGGGGTGCGACACGCCGGCGTTGTTCACCAGAATATCCACCTGCAGGTCACGGCATAAGCGGGTTAGCGCCTCGAGGTCGGCGACGTCGACAGCATGCGGAATGCAACCGGTACGATCCGCCAGTGCGGCCAGTTGTTCCCGACGGCGCGCCACGGCGTGTACGGTTATCCCTTCCTGGCACAAACGTTCAACAATGGCTTCACCCATCCCGGCGGATGCACCGGTAACCAGTGCGACTTTATAATCTGAAAATGGCATGTTGCCTCTCCTGTCATCACGGCATTTCTGAGATGCCGCATCGTATTTATTGCGTATTTTTGACTCTATTCAGTTATGCCTCAGCGGTATAAGACATAAATAGTTTGAGGCAATAAGGGGGACTTATAATCCTGAACAAGATGAGTCATCTGGTTGAATTTTAGCGATTTCCTGACCGAATTCCACGGCATCCCCCTCGCTCACAACAAAGGAAATCAGCCGCCCGTAAACCGGACTGCGTACGGGAAGATAGAGTGCGCCAACTTTGACCATGGCCAGTAAATCCTGCGCGGCAATTGGACTGCCCGGAACGACGAAATTCTCCGCAAGCAAGGGATGGCGCAGCAGCACCCGCCCCGGTGCCGGAGAACACAAAGGCGTAAAACGCGGCGGTTCATCCACCGCTGGAGGAGAGGCCATCGACGGCGTGGTCGTGAGATGAACGGACCACGCCCTGCCTTTTAACACGAGATGAGAAATTGACGTGGCGCGCAGGCTTTCGGTGAGCTGCGCCAGCGCCTCAAGAGTGACTGTTTTTTCCATAGTGACCCGGTACTGGCTGTTGTCTTCGTGAATGTTTTCACTCTATCCCGCACTCGCGACTGGCCAGTAAGAGGGTTTCGCTTTACGGCAATAAGGGAGACTTATTAGCTCACCAGCGTCAGGGGTCGGTTATCCGGCGTGCGGGTCGAGACCAGCGACAGCAGGATCGATTTCACCGCTTCGGCAGGCTCAGACAGCGGCAGATGATCCGAAATACAAAACGACAGTGATGCATGGACATCCGGTTTAATGATTTTTGCCATCCAGGCATCGGACGCTTTCAGCATCGCGCGGGCGGCAGCTTCCGGCATGATCGTACAGCCCAGCCCGGCCGCTAGCGCCGCATTGAGGGTGGTTTGCGATTCAATTTCACAGGCGACCCGGTAATCCAGTCCCTCTTTGACGAAAGCATCATCCACCACTTTGCGCATGATGTTGTAGATGCGCGGCAGGAATAGGTCATAACGCGCCACGTCAGACAGCGCGATCTCTTTGACCGGCTTATCCAGGCTGTTCGGGCAAACAAAACAGAGGTGCTCTTTCATCAACGGAATAAACCGCAGCCCGTGAATGGAACGGTTATCGTAAATCACCGCCATATCCATTCGCCCGTTCATGATGAGCTCACTTAAGGTCGTACCGAAGTTTTCATTGAAATAGAGCACAATGCCGGGATGCTGGCGCTGCACCTCTTGCATCAGCGGAATGGCCAACTGCTGCGCCGCCGTTCCGGGCGCCAGCCCCACTGAGACATTACCGCACAGCTCCATGCCCGAGCGGTCAATCGCACTCTGCGCCTGCGCGCACTGGCGTAGAATCGCTTGGGCATGGGTATAAAGGATGGTGCCTGCGGTGGTGGGCGTCACGCCGCGCTTGGTACGAATCAATAGTTGCTGATTGACCTCCCCTTCCAGCGTCGCGAGCTGCTGGCTGAGGGCGGGCTGAGCGATATGCAGGATATCCGCCGCCTGGGTTAAGCTGCCCACATCGACAATTTTGATAAAATATTTCAGACGACGCAGATTCATCGCATTTCTCCAGTGATGGCTTTTCCATCAATAAAGCAATGGCTGTGCCAGTTCTGGTGATTGCGTATCCACACAGGCTACTTATGTCATTATGACGCGAAATTCTCGCCGCCATCGCCTCAACCCGCATTCCGCTGTCGCTCTCCCGCACTCCCACGGTGCAAATGGGGGCATGCTTGCATCGTTACGGTGTTTTGCCGGTGGTTCAGTCATTGCTTTGCATTATGATCCCACAACAAAGCAGTATTATCCGCCCGCCAGGCCTGTTCCCTATTCTCAGATTTCATCCACCGTGCGCGAGCGCGGTTCCCGCTGAATCAACTGGAACACCTGTGATATGCCAGATATTGCCGATCGACTTAAAAACATCGCTATTTCAGCGTCCGTCGCGATGACGCAAAAAGCGCGCGATCTTGCCGCGCAGGGAATTGACGTGGTGGGGCTTTCCACCGGCGAACCGGATTTTCCGACCCCACCGCACGCCATTGAAGCTGCCTACGCCGCAGCGCTGGCTGGCGACACGCGTTATCCGCCCACGGATGGTACGCCTGCGTTACGCGCTGCCATTCAGCGCAAGTTCAAACGCGATAACGGGCTGGATTATGACGTCAGCCAGATAATCACCACCGGCGGCGCGCGACAGATGATTTTCAACGCCATGATGGCGACCCTAAACCCCGGCGATGAGGTGGTGATCCCCACGCCATCGTGGATAAGCTATGCCGATATCGTGAAATTCGCCGGAGCGACACCCATTCCGGTACCGTGCCATGAAGAAAATGGCTTTAAGCCACTGCCTGCCGATATTGCGGCGGCGATGACGGATAAAACCAAATGGCTGCTGCTGAACTACCCGAGCAACCCCACCGGTTCTGTCGCCAGCCGTGAAGAGTTGCAGGGCATTGCTGATGTGATGCTTGATAACCCGCATGTGTGGATCCTGACTGACGATATCTATGAGCATCTGATTTATGACGACTGCGTCTTCCTGACGATCGCGCAGGTTGAACCCCGCCTGTATGACCGGGTGCTGACGGTAAATGGCGTGTCGAAAGCCTATTCGATGACCGGCTGGCGTCTCGGATTCTGCGGCGGTCCGGCACCGCTGATTAAAGCGATGAGCAATGTGAATACGCAGAACGCCGGGGGGATCACCACGCTGGCGCAAGCGGCAGCGATTGCGGTGCTCGATGGCCCACAGGACCTGCTGAAAGAGCGTGCAGCTATCTATCGCGAGCGGCGCGACTTCGTGTTGTCGAAGCTGGCGGCCATTCCCGGTCTGGCGTGTCACAAGCCGCAGGGTGCCTTTTATCTGTTTGTGAATATCGCCGCGTTTATCGGCAAAACCAGCGCTGGCGGACGTCAGATTAACAGCGATGCGGATTTTGTGATGGCGCTGATTGAGGAGCAGCACGTGGTGACGGTTCAGGGGGCGGCATACGGGATGAGCCCGTACATTCGCCTTTCGTACGCCACCAGCATGGAACGACTGCAGACCGGCTGCGAGCGCCTCGCCGCGTTTTGCGAGGGCTGCCGTTAAGTCTTCATCCCGGCTGGCGCATCGCTTAGCCGGGCTACTCTAATTCACCTCCCCAGCCGGATCAGGCGTTTATGCTGACATCCGGGGCGCTGTGATATTTCCCCCTCCCCCTAACATTCTCCCTCAAGAGAGGACTGTTTTGTGCGATGCTAAACTCCTTCTACCCGTGGGGATTGGGGTGAGGGCATCAGCCCGCACGAGGCGTGCATAAATACTGTCCGGGAGATTCCCGAACCATAAAAAAGCCCGACGGCATGGATACCTGTCGGGCTAAAGACACAGCGCAATACACACTACTGTTGCAACACGTCCGCCGCGGGTGCCACCACGCCACCACAGTCTTCAATCTCACTGCGTACAATCTTCGCCAGCGCCAATGAGCCCGGCGTGTCACTGTGAACCAGAATTGAGCGGGCACGAACCGCAAGATGATGCCCTTCGATGGTGGTCACCGTGCCTTCCTGCAAAAACTGACGAACGCGCCCGCGCACGGCGCCTTCTTCTTTAATTACCGCCCCTGGCTTGCCGCGCGGCACCAGATGCCCGGCGGCATCGTAGGCACGGTCGGCGAGAAACAGCGTTAAGCCTGGCAGACCGACGTTTTTCGCCGCCTGCTCAATAATGGTGTTCGGCTGGGAGAAAATGATTAATCCCGGATCGAGCTGATAAATCGCCTGCATCACCTGGCGGGCCAGCGCCTCGTCGCGGTTGATCATATTGCCCATTGCCGCGTGGAAACTCACATGCGACACCGCCTCCCCTTCCAGTTTCGCAATCGCCTGCAATGCGCCAATCTGGTACACCACCTGCTGACAGATTTCATCGGGGGTGAAGGCAATCTCCTTTCGCCCGAACCCTAACCTGTCCGGCAGCCCCGGATGCGCGCCAATGCCCACACCCCTGCGCTTCGCCAGACGCACCATTTGCGTCATGATGGCCGGGTCCCCCGCATGAAAGCCGCAGGCGATATTGGCCGAAGAGACTACCTGCATCAGAGCTTCGTCGTCACACAGCTGATAAACGCCAAAGCCCTCACCCATATCGGAGTTCACATCTATTTTCATCATCGGTTATTACCCATTCATGCTGATAAGCGAACGCGAAAAATCGCGCAACCGCGCCAGCCAGCGTTCAGTCGCCTGCCGCGCAACGATAGCCTGCTTCGCATCACTCTGGATTAACTGAATCGACTGCCCGGCCTGTAGCTGGCCGAGCCGCCAGAGATCTTCTTCAATCACGCAGGCTATCTTGGGATAACCGCCTGCGGTATTCGCATCGCTTAACTGGATGATCGGCTCCCCCGCTGGCGGCACCTGCACAATACCGGGGATAAGCCCGTAAGAGCGCATCTCCACCGTGCGCGAAGGAATAATCGGCTCACCGGAAAGGCGATAACCGGTGCGATTGCTTTGTCGGGAGATCTGCCAGGGCTGCTGCCAGAAACGGGCATGATCCGCCGCGAACAGCGCATATTCGCCGGACGGCATCGCCCGTATCGGTACAATGCCATTGACCGGTGAGGCAAACACTTCACGCAGCGCCAGTTCCGGCGGTTCGATGCCAACACCGCCCTCCGGCAGCGGTTTACCCGTTGCGAAGCCCAGCGGGAGTCGATCCCCGGCCTCCAGCGGACGGCCTTCGACGCCGCCAAACCCGCCACGCAGTGCGGTGCTGCGCGAGCCTAAAACCTCAGGCACATCGATGCCGCCAGCAACGCAGAGATAGCACCGCGTACCGGAACGCGGATAACGCATTTCCAGCACCTGGCCTTTTTTAACCTGACAGCCCCACCAGGGCGGCAGGTCGATATCGTCCAGCCGCGCCCGGCAATCTGCCCCAGTCAGCGCAATGCTCGCTGCTTTGTGAAAGCGCACGCGAAACGGGAACATCTGCACTTCAATGGCGGCCGCGTTATCATCGTTGCCCAGCAGAGCGTTGCCGGCCCGCAAAGCCAGCGGGTCCATCGCACCGCTGACCGACACCCCAAGGTGGCGAAAACCCAAACGCCCCAAATCCTGCACCGTGTTTAGCGCGCCCGTGCGTTCGATTTCGATCACAGATCTATCCTTTCAGGTAAAAATCGGATGTTATCGCCGGGTGCCATCAGCGCGGGGTTGGCCGCATGCGGGTCAAACACCTCCAGTTCGGCATAACCAATCGCGTTCCAGCCGTTCGGTCCGGTTAATACCGACACACCCGTCTGCGCCCCGCCAATGGTCACGGTCCCTTTGAGCATGTTGAGCGATGGCACCTTTTTACGCGGCGTCGCCAGTAACGGATCCAGACCATGCAGATAACCAAAACCCGGCGCACTGCCCAGCGCAACCACGGTGTACAGTCCCTGATAGTGGCGGCGGATCACCTCTTTTTCCGTAAAACCGGTGTGGCGGCATACCGCTTCAAGGTCGCTTGCCAGCTCGCCACCGTAGTGCACCGGAATTTCAATTAACTGCCCTTGTGGCTGCACTTCACGTGCCTCTCGCCAGTATTCGCGTAGCCGCTGCGGGAAGACGTCCGCCTCTTCCGGCGTCCGCCTGAGCAACACCAGTAAATTCGTGACCCCAGGGATCAGCGTTTCGACGTCATCACACTGAGAGAGCATTTGCGCCAGTGACCAGATACGCCGCTGCGCCGCCAGGCTAAATGCCCCCGGCGCTTCCACCAGCCAGGCACGACTCCCCATGGTCGAGAGCGTGATATCCGCCTCTAAAGAAACAGACGTGTGTTGCTCTAACCAGGCCATAACTTATTCCAGCGGTTCAAATTTCAGGGACGACAGTGGCTGTACGCGATCTTCACGCACCATCTTGTACTCGGTATTTGGCCCAATCCAGGTGTCCCAGATTTTGTCGATGGTGCCATCGCTGTCCATGGTTTTCAGGCTGGTGTTCACAGCATTCAACAGGGCAGGCTCATCACGCTTCATGCCTACACCAATCGGCTCCAGCGCCATCGGTTCTTTGATCATCGCCAGCTCAATACCGTCTTTTTTCGCCTGGGAGATCATCTTGATGCCAGTCATGGTGTTGGTCACAAAGCCGACCGCCTTGTTTTGTTCCAGCGCGAGGAAAGCGGATGCCGCATCCTGGAATGTCACCGCGTTGCCGCCTTTAATATGGATCGACTGCTCAGAGGTGGTGCCTTTGGTGGCGCTGATACGCTTGCCTTTAAAGTCCGCGAGGGTTTTATCCGCGTTCTCTTTTTTCACCAGCAGCATCTCTTTGGCGACATAGTACGGGTCGCTGAACTGGATCTGATTACCACGCGTTTTGGTATACGCCAGGTTAGCAATCAACACATCGGCTCGGCCGGTGGCGATAACCGCAATGCGCGCCTCAACGGACGTTGGCACGAGGGTTAATTTCAGCCCCATTTTCTGCGCCAGCGCGGTACAGAGATCAACGTCCATGCCAACCAGTTGGCGCGTTTTCGCATCCGGTGATGAGAACGGAGGAACGTCGGAGTAGACCGCGCATTTCAGATCGCCGCCTTTAGTGATGTCTGAGAGCAGATCCGCACTGGCTCCAATGCTGGTCAGTAACAGTGGCAATGCCAGAACGGCAGATAATTTTTTTGCTGTCATTATGTTTTCCCCAAAGTGCGAATTCGTTGAGTACACGCCATTGTATTGCCAGATTTCATTCGGTATGGCAGACCGTATACCATGGAATATACGGATTTTGTTTTCGACGGTATAAGAGGGAAACCCTGTCGCGGGATACACAATTTATATGACGGATATCACGCGAAAATGCACCATTACGGTAATAAGAAAAGGTTATTCAGGCAGAGGCAAATTATCTTATCAGCACACTTTGCGGGCGTTCTAAGGTTGGGTTTCATCCACACCTGTACGTCGTAAAATCAAAGGTAAGATAATGAATGCCAAATTTGGGATGTTGCTGAAAATAATGTCGGCGCTGTGCGCGACGTTAATGCTGGCCTGCGTCAAAGGGCTCAACGGAGCCATCCCCACCGGTGAAGTGATTTTTTTCCGTTCATTCGTCGCGTTATTTCCCCTGCTGCTGTGGCTAAAACTACAGGGCAACATGATGAAAAGTATCAAGACCAGGAATATTTTCGGCCATTTTATTCGCGGCTTTTCCGGGACCGGCGGCATGTATTTCAATTACCTGGCGCTGGTCTATATTTCTCTGGCCGATGCCACCGCCATTAGCTATGCCGCCCCCCTGTTTACCGTGCTGATGGCGGCCTTGCTGCTGAAAGAAAATGTCCGTTTTTCCCGCTGGCTTGCGGTGGTCATCGGCTTTAGCGGCATCGTGATTATGCTGTCGTCAAACCTGACCCTGGGCCATGCTTTGCGCGCATCGGGGCTGGTGCTTGACGGCGCGGCCTTAGGGGCCGTGTTCGCGCTGTTGGCAGCGGTCTGTTCGGCAACCTCCAATGTACAAATCCGCTTTTTGAACGGTGTTGAGACTCCTGGAGCCATCGTTTTCTATTTTTCGTTGATGACGACATTGATTGGCCTGTCGACGGCGCTCTTTGGCTGGACACGCCCCACGGGCTGGCAGTGGGCGTTGCTGATTGGCTGTGGTTTTTTTGGCGGCGTGGCGCAAATTCTGGTGACCCTCAGCCTGCGCTATGCCGATGCCTCTCTGCTCGCCCCCTTTGATTACACTACTCTGGTGTGGTCGATGGTGATTGGCTATCTGTTTCTCGACAGCCTGCCAGGGCACGCCACGTTGATTGGGGCCGCGATTGTTGCAGTTGCCGGGATCTTCACTATCTGGTGCGATCAGCGTCAGCGCAAAGGGCAGATTATGCGCTCCTCATAATACTGGGCCGCCATCTAAAATAATCCCCTGTGACGCTGCGCTTACCGGGGCTACAAATTGTAGCCCGAATTAGGCTTTCACGCCGCCATCCCGGAATATCCAATGGCGGCGCTGCGCTTAGCGAATATTACGGATACAACCCTCTGTCTTTACGCGCCAGCAGGATACGTTCGCAGGCCAGCGCATAGGCCGCAGTACGCAGGGTCACATTCAACGCTTGCGCTTTATTCCATACGGTATCCAGCGCGCTTTGAATAATGGTATCCAGCCGTTTGTCGATCTCCTCTTCACTCCAGAAGAAGCTGGAAAAATCCTGCACCCACTCGAAATAGCTGACGGTCACGCCGCCCGCATTGGCGATAACATCCGGTACGATCACTACGCTCCTCTCCTGCAAAATATCATCGGCTTCCGGCAGTGTCGGGCCGTTGGCCCCTTCCAGCACCAGCTTGCAGGATAAAGTCGCAGCGCGCTCTGCGGTGATTTGCCCTTCCAGCGCCGCAGGGATCAGAATATCGTGATCCAGCGTCCAGAACGCCTCATCCGCCACCGTATCGGCCCCCGGAAATCCGAGGAGCTTACCCTGCGCCTTTTGCCAGGCAATCAGCGCCGGAATATCAATACCGTCGGGGCGATAGAGTGTGCAGAACTGATCCTGTACCGCCACCACACGTGCACCGTGCTGATGGAACAGTTCGGCGCTGACGCTGCCGACGTTGCCAAAACCTTGCACAGCCACACGACTTTGCGCCACGTTGATACCCAGAGCCTGTGCCGCCTGACAGCCCGTCACATAGACACCACGGCCGGTTGCTTTTACTCGTCCCAGCGATCCGCCAAGATGCACCGGTTTACCGGTGACCACCCCCGTGGAGGGCTTACCGACATTCATCGACCAGGTATCCATCATCCACGCCATGATTTGCGCATTGGTCCCGACATCCGGTGCCGGAATATCCTGCTGCGGGCCGATAAAGATGCCGATTTCGCTGGTATAACGCCGGGTCAGGCGCTCCAGCTCTTTGTGTGACAGCGTGGTAGGGTCGACGCGCACACCGCCTTTCGCACCGCCGAAGGGCAAATTCAGCGCCGCACATTTGACAGTCATCCAGGCGGAGAGCGCCATCACCTCTTCCAGAGTGACATCAGGATGAAAGCGCACCCCACCCTTGCCCGGCCCGCGCGATAAATTGTGCTGAACACGGTAGCCTTCGAAATGACGCACGGTGCCGTCATCCATTTCCAGCGGAATATCGACGATTAACGCACGGCGCGGATGACGCAGGGTATCGGCCCAGTGGCTCAGCTCCCCCAGCAGGGGCAGGACGCGTTCCACTTGCGCCAGATAGATGGACCATGCCGAGTGGCGCGCACCGGACACATAAGACAGCTCAGACAAAACACACCTCCGTAAGTGGCAGAATAGAAACCGTTTTAATCGGCTTTAGGTTACTCCTGACGACGGAGCGTAGCCTTTACGAGATTGCTATAACGTCATACGGAAAATTTATTGCCATGGAAATCAAAAGCAGTTCAGTTCACTATTTATAGAGCACAATGCCAGCGATAACGACTAAGAAAAGAGATGAAATGCAAAATCCTCCCCTCCATGCCGGAGAGGGAGGGTTTACAGGCAGGAATTACTTCTCGTGCAGACCGAGTTTCTTTTCCAGATAGTGGATGTTGGTGCCACCCTGCTGGAATTTCTCGTCGCTCATGATGCGCATCTGCAGATCCACGTTGGTTTTGATGCCGTCGATGATCAGCTCCTGCAACGCATTCTTCATGCGCGCAATCGCCACATCACGGTTCTCACCAAAGCAAATCAGCTTGCCGATCATGGAATCATAGTACGGCGGTACGGTGTAACCGGCGTAGATATGCGATTCCCAGCGCACGCCAAAACCGCCTGGCGCGTGGAAACGGGTGATTTTACCCGGGCTCGGCAGGAAAGTGTTCGGGTCTTCGGCGTTGATACGGCACTCCACCGCATGTCCTTTCACCACCACGTCTTCTTGCTTGATCGACAGCGGCTGACCGGCAGCGATACGCAACTGCTCTTTGATCAGATCCACGCCGGTGATCATTTCGGTAACCGGGTGCTCTACCTGAATGCGGGTGTTCATTTCGATGAAATAGAACTCGCCGTTTTCAAACAGGAACTCGAACGTACCCGCGCCGCGATAACCGATATCCACACAGGCTTTTGAGCAACGCTCGCCGATGTAGCGACGCAGTTCCGGGGTAATGCCCGGTGCCGGTGCTTCTTCGACCACTTTCTGGTGACGGCGCTGCATGGAGCAGTCACGCTCGGCCAGATAGATGGCGTTGCCCTGGCCGTCTGCCAGTACCTGGATCTCGATATGGCGAGGATTTTCCAGGTATTTTTCCATGTACACCATGTCGTTGTTGAACGCCGCTTTGGCTTCAGCTTTCGTCATGGCAATGGACTGCGCCAGCTCCGCGTCACCGCGAACCACGCGCATACCGCGACCGCCGCCGCCGCCGGACGCCTTGATGATCACCGGGTAACCAATACGTTTGGCATGCGCGCGGTTGACATCCATATCTTCGCCCAGCGGGCCGTCGGAACCCGGTACGGTCGGTACGCCCGCTTTCTTCATGGCGGTGATTGCGGACACTTTGTCACCCATCAGGCGGATGGTGTCGGCTTTCGGGCCGATAAAGATAAAGCCGGAGCGTTCAACCTGCTCAGCAAAGTTGGCGTTCTCGGAGAGGAAGCCATATCCCGGGTGAATCGCCACGGCACCGGTGATTTCGGCAGCAGAGATGATCGCCGGGATGTTCAGATAGCTTTTCACGGACGGGGCCGGACCGATACAAACCCAACGTTGACTTTCTGACCGACTTCACAGAACGCTTTAGCGTCCGGGCTCGGTGTGCGGTAGAAGGTCCCGACCATCGGGGAACACACTACATGACCACTGATTTGTGCAGGAGCGGGCTCTGCTGACACCTGTGCAGAGACAGGAGCGACCGCGTTTGACAGTGCTTGTGGCATAACGGGGAGCGTATACGCTTGTTGCATAGCAGGGGCAACGGTTGCACGACTGATGCGTACCGACTCTTCGCCCTCAGAAATTTCCAGCTCGGAAATGCCTGACGCTTCGACCAGTTCAATCAATTTTGTGATTTTATCAATATCCATAGGTGTCTCTGTGGGTCTGTGCGGAGTATTGCGCAGGGGCAACAACGTTTATATGCTGTCTATAGAAAAGGTTATAGCAAAGCGCAGCGATAAACAGGACATACAGATATCAGGTGGTGTCATAACGAAACGCGAATTCTTTGGTTAGAACTGAGAGGCTAAAATAATCTAATTTTACTTAATTCCTCATTTTCACTGGTATCACACAATCCAGACTCTTTGTTTGCTTCTAAATTTTTACATTTTATACATTCCATTTTTTGTTCCATCTTTCATTCATGGTGTGGCGATAATGTTTGGTTTTTAAACATCCCCCACCACATGGATGGGGATTGTTGCTAAATTCACTCAGGATCTGAAGGTGGCTTTTTACGAGCGTTAAATTTGTCTATCAGATTAAATACTATTGTGACTAGTGTAATCGCAGAACCAGCTATACACCCAAACATAAAAATCCTTTCCACATGGTTGATTGGGAAAAATAAGTATCCTTTTGTTAGAAAGATAAATAACGCCCCCACGCCTATAAGAAAGAAGCCGAGTGTAATACAAAAGATGCATGAATATATGAATAACTTAATATAAGCAATCATTTTTCTTCCTCATTGTGTCTTTCGGAAGAAGGGTGACTACCATTTACTGCATCTTTTATATAACCACCCAAAATTTCACTACCAAAAGAACCTGTAACGTCGAATATAAATCCAGGGATTTCTTTTCCTGATACTGAACTTACAACCCCTTGAGCAAACTCACCAAATTTGCCACCGAACCATGCACCAATAGCCACACCACCGATAGAACCAGTATTTGGACCATCGGTAAAAAATGCACTACCCATAGAAATTCCGACGTTTTGTCCGATAGTCCTTCCAGGCACAAGCATACCTGTAATGCCTGAGCTAGCACTACTTTTCCAGTCCCAGCTTTTGTTTTCATTACCCGTCTGGCTCAGATCAAACCACTGGTAGCTTCCGTTGGCTATCTCAGCGATAACCCCGCCACCGATCACTTTACCGACCGATGCTGCTGGCCCCAGATACCACGCTCCCGCAATCATCACGCCATCCTGATAACCTTCAACAATAGCTTTAGTGATATTGGCACCTTCCGGCAAATCGCCTGTTCGTCTATTTTTGCGAACAACCATGCTCCAAAAGCTGATGCCGTTCCTGCAATAACACTGGCAACTAAAACATGCTCAATATCTGACTGCCTAATATTGACCTCATGGTGAATTATAAATTTTACAGCTATCAGGGCTAGAGAGAAAAATATTAAACAGCAAAAGACCATATACATAATACTTAGAAGAAGTAAGCCTACAGTAGGTTCATTTTTTCTTTTCATTCACTTCATCCTTAACTGTGTTACTAATAAATTCCCCACCAACAGAACCTATCACCTCACCAACGAAACCTGAGTATTGCCCCAGTGCAGGGCCAAATACAGGCGGCGCAATAAAGCCAACTGTTGTACCAAACACCCATCCAGCACCAGTTCCAGCTAAAGCGCCTTTATCCGGGCCATCCGTAAAGAATGCCCCACCTGCTGCAATCCCTGCGTTCTGCCACACACTCCGTCCCGGAGCCAGTGCTCCTGTAATCCCTGAGCTGACGCTGCTCTTGTAATCCCAGCTTTTGTTTTCATTACCCGGCTGGCTCAGATCAAACCACTGGTAACTTCCATTGGCTATCTCAGCGATAACTCCGCCACCAATCACCTTACCAACAGATGCTGCCGGTTCCAGATACCATGCTCCCGCAATCATCACGCCATCCTGATAACCTTCAACAATAGCTTTAGTAATATTGGCACCTTCCGGCAAATCGCCTTTCGCCAGTTTATCCAGCCCGGCCTGTACCTGTTCAGGCGTGAGATTATTATCCACCGCATATTGATTCCAGGAGGCTGCTGCCTGTCCGTAGTTCACCATCCCCGACGGTAAACTCAGCGCATTATTCTCAACAACAATCCCAGCAGCAAAGACTGGGATTGTTGTTGATCTTAGTCCGGCGTCGAAGGTGGCTTTTTACGTCCGTTAGACTTATCTATCAGGTTAAATACTATTGTGGCCAGTGTAATCGCAGACCCAGCGATAGAGCCGAAAACCATGGCTCTTTTTAATTGACTTAGTGGGAAATAAAACCCATCCCCTTTTAAAAAGTAGAAAGCTGCAATCCCTCCACCTAAAAGTAACAACATCAATATGGAAGATAAGCAACTATAAACAAATAAAATTACATAACCATATAGTCGTTTCATTTTTTCTTCTCCACAGGTATCTCTTTCGGATTACTAAGGTCTTTAATTAATCCAGATGAGAACTCTGAAGCAACACCGCCCCAATAATCATAAACAAAACCAGGTACTTCTTTACCAGTTAATGAATTAACTATTCCCGGCGCATACACCCCGAACATCCCGCCAGCCCATGCACCGGCAGCACTACTACCAATAGAACCAATATCTGGCCCATCAGTAAATATCGCGCCACCTGCGGCCATCCCGACGTTCTGCCAGACCCCGCGCCCAGGTGCTAATGCTCCCGTAATACCTGTCGAGATACTTGTCTTATAATCCCAATTTTTGTTTTCATTTCCAGGCTGGTTCAAATCGAACCACTGGTACGTACCGTTGGCGATTTCTGCTATTACTGCACCGCCCACAGCTTTACCCACCGATGCCGCTGGCCCTAAATAAGCAGCTCCTGCAATCAATACGCCATCCTTATACCCATCCACGATAACCTTGGTAATATTCGCACCTTCTGGTAGATCCCCTTTTGCCAGTTTATCTAACCCAGCCTGCTTTTGTTCTGTAGTTAGATTATGAGCATCTGCATATTGATTCCAGGAGGCTGCTGCCTGTCCGTAGTTCACCATCCCCGACGGTAAACTCAGCGCATTATTCTCCACAACAATACCAACTGTATAAGTTGGGATTGCTGCAAATATCACTCAGGATCTGACGGAGGCAATTTACGCGATTTTCGCTCGTCAAGTTTTGCGAAGAACCATATTCTTGCACCTGAAGCCAACCCAATAATCAAACTCACAACAGATAAATAAGTTAATGATTTTTTGGAAAAGTCAACATTCCCCGATGACAAAAATTCAATAATCACATTATTTACCAAGAAAATAAAAGCAAAAAAACAAAGTCCATAGTAAATAGTACTTAGAAGAAAAACAGATAACATGGTTTTATTTTTCACTTTCACTAACCTTATCCTTAATTTTATTGCTTATAACTTCCCCACCGATGCCGCCAATCAGGTCATTAACCTCCCCAGGGAAAGGAGCAAACTCACCAAATTTGCCACCGAACCATGCACCAATAGCCGCACCACCAATAGAACCCGTATCAGGTCCATCAGTGAAAAATGCGCTACCAGCCGCTATTCCAACGTTCTGCCACACTGTTCTTCCCGGGGCAAGCATTCCCGAAATCCCTGAGCTGACGCTGCTCTTGTAATCCCAGCTTTTATTTTCATTTCCCGGACGGCTCAAATCAAACCACTGGTAGCTTCCGTTGGCTATCTCAGCGATAACTCCGCCACCAACAACTTTACCTACCGACGCTGCTGGCCCCAGATACCACGCTCCCGCAATCATCACGCCATCCTGATAACCTTCAACAATAGCTTTAGTGATATTGGCACCTTCCGGCAAATCGCCTCGCCATGCCTGACGAGATACTTGCCAGCGTGCTCAGTGTCTGCTTCTGGTCCTCAGTCAGCTTCGACAGGTCTTTGACATCCGGATATAAAACCTTCGCGATTGCTCCTGCGATAAGTTCACCGCTCGCAGCACCGACTGCACCTGCTGCGGCATTATTTCCCTGAAGAACCGCTGTCACACCGCCGAGAATAGCATGAGCAATGGCTTTCGCTGCGTCATTATCATTGATACCCGCATGATGGCCGATGATGTTTGTCAGCTCCGGCGCAGAAGCCCCGGCCAGAGCACCTGCTAAATTGCCGCCCGCCAGGCCCTGAAGTGCCGCCGTTGCTGCCTGGATACCGCGCTGAATGTCGCTGCCTGTGCCGTATTTTTCCTGCTCTTTTTTGTATTCCGGCGTGTCACGCAGTTTCGCCAGATATGCCTGTCGCTGCTCTTCCGTTGCATTCGTCGGAAGAGGTCCGTACTTATCCTGCGCAGCCTTCAGCGCATTCAGTTCACCCTGCGTCCGGGCAATATCCGCCACCTGGCCGCCGATATCGCTGATCATCCCGATTTCCTTCAGGCGATTCTGCTCTTTCTCCTTGTCGAAAATAGGGCTGATGCTGTCGTTGGCATGTTCCGTATCACGGCTCAGGTTCGCCACGTCCTGCTTCTGATTGTCCTTGTCGCGAATGGTGATGGTGCCATCAACCACAGCGGCCTGAGTCGTACCTTCGGCATGGCCACTGTTACCCGCCACCGAAATTATTCCGCCCGGCATGTTGCCCCTGAACTGGTCGCCGAAGCTGCCCGCGCCGCTGATGCTGATGCCCGAGTGCTGGGTTTTGAAATCCGCTTCGTTGTGAATATCGCTGAAGCCAAGCGTTCCGGTATCGAGGCTGTTTTTATCTGCCGTGGCGGTGGAAGCAATGACTGCGCCATCAAGCTGGGTGTGGTTGCCGACGGTGATATCGAAGCCGCCATCACCGGCGAACATCCCGGTCTGCTCAGCCACCGAGTCAAAGCGGCTCTTCATCTTGTCCTGGGAGGCAGCGATGTAGCCGGAGCCCGTCATGCTGCCGAAGGTGAAGCTGCCGCCCGCTGCCACGCTGGTCTGCTTGCTGTCGTATTTGTTGCTGTCCTGCTGGCTGCTCATCAGCAGGTCGTGACTCACGTCAGCCACGATTTTATTACCGTTGACCTGTGCCCCGTTGAGCACAGTGTCGTTTCCGCTCTTAATGGTGACGGTCTTGCCACTATCTATCGTGGTTTCAGTCCAGTCGGTGCCGTTGCCTTTGTCCTTGCCTTTTGCCGCGTTGACGTTGGCGAAGACGCTGATACCGGCACCTTTACCTGCACCAATACTCACACCGATACCACCACCGCTGCTGCTGTTATTGCCGCTGGATTGCTGAGTGTTGGCAGCCCCGCTGAGAATGACGTCATTCTTCGCATCCAGCAGCGTGTCGCTGCCAGCTTTCAGCTGGCTTCCGGCAATCACAATATCGCCGCTGTTCGGGCCCTTGCCTTTTCCGTTCGCAGTAATGGAGAGATTGTTGCCCGCATTCAGCGTGCTGCTGCGATTTGGATTTCTGCGTGGTCAGTGAGAGGCTGACCCCCATCGCGTTCGGATCGGATGTCGTGTTAGCCATATCAGTTGCCTGTCCGGCCTGCACGCCGGAAAGCACCGTTTTAGTGGCCTGAAGGGTCTTCAGACGTCCGTCACTCTCCTCTTTGGTATCCTGCGCTGCGGTAACAGCATTATTAATCGCGCTACCGACTGTACCGGAAAGCGCCAGCGTCAGCCCGCTTTTCTTCTGCTCAAAGGTTTCATCGCGGGTGCGTTTGTCGTGGCCCGGTTCGATGATAACGCTGCTGCCGCTGAGGCTCATGTCCTTACCAGCAATCAGGTCCGCACCGCCAATGTGCGCCTGGTTTCCGGCAGCGATAACCACGTTACCGCCCGTCGAGCCCACGGTGCTAAAGCTCTGACTTTGCGTGGTGCCCGCTTCACGCAGGTCGTGGGTGGTTTTGCTGCTGCCGATGGTGATGCCGATACCGCCGGTGCCCATCAGGCCGCTCTTCTTCTCTTCCTTAAAGCGCCACGAGGAGTCCGTGTTGGTGGCCGCCACAATATCGACGTTGTTAGCCGCGCCCAGCGCCACGGTGTTATCGCCCACCACGGAGGAGCCTTTCACCAGCAGGTTGTTACCCGCCTGCACGGTAACGTTGTTGCCGGAAAGCAGGGTGCCTGCTTCACGGGTCGCACTGTCTTCCTCGATGGTGTGGGTCGTTTTCTTGCTGAGGAACCCTTTTTTGGTCTTCGTCTCTTCCTTGTAGTGATAATCGCTTTCCGTCGCCGTGGTCAGGTTCACGTCGCGGCCTGCCGCCATGCCGATATCCCCGCTGGCGGTCACCTGCGCCGCTTCAGCGTTGACGTCTCGCCCGGCGATAATCGTGGTGTTGCTGCCGCTGGCGATTTCGGTGCCCTGCTGGCGTACAGATTCATCGATAACGGTTTTCTTTTTCGAGTGTGAACTGCTGCCGGTCACGGACTCTTCCGCCAGCAGACTGACGTCACGTCCGGCCTGAATACCAACATTCCCTTCCGCCGCGATGCCTGCCGCCTGGCTGGTAACGTCCCGCCCGGCGACCAGAGTCACATTGTCGCCCGCTGAAACGGTAGTTCTGTCTGCGCGGCTCTGATGGCTTTCGCTGCCGCCCGTGCGGCTGGTTTGTCCGTTGCTCGCCGCGTTCAGGTTCAGGTCATTACCCGCCACCAGTTGCGCGGTTTTACCTGCATTGATGGCACTCGCCGTGACGTTCAGGTCATTGCCCGACTGCATCACTGCGTTACCGCCCGCCGTAATGCTGCTGCCCTGGTTCGAGGTGGATGACGAACGGGTGTCTTTTTTGCCCCAGAAGCCCGACTGGCTGCTGCTGTCGGTTATCTGGTTGGCGGCAATATTGATGTTGTTGCCTGCGCCCAGCGCCAGACTGCCTCCGGCACTGACTTTCGCGCCGGTGATGTTGATGTCCTGGCCCGCCGCCATCGACAGCCCGTCTGTGGCCGTAATAGACGCCGTCTGCCCGACATCGGTACCGCTGAGCGCAACGCTACCGCGTCGGGTCTGGCTGCTGAGCGACCAGTCTTCCGTCCGGGTAATGTTGTTAATGCTGCCGTTAATGCTCTCCAACTGGACAGTGTTGCCGCTGATGGACGAACCGATGTTGTTGATATCGCCCAGCGCGCTCAGGTCCAGCCCGCCGCCCGCGTTGATAAGCCCGGCGTTAAGGTTATTCAGGCTGTTGCTGCTGTCGAGGGTAAGACCGTTCTGCGCCAGCAGCGAGCTGCCGCTGTTGGTCACGTTGCCGCCCGCTAACTGCACATTGTTGCCGCTAATCACGCTGCCGCTCTGCACGCTGACATCTTTTGGCGACAGATAGACTTTCGGCACCATCACGGTCTGGCCGTTGATGGTCGCGCTTTCCCACCACAGGATGCTGTGATCGAGTGCGGCAACCTGATCTGCGGTGAGCGCCACGCCAAATTTCAGACCTAAGGAAGACTGCGCGTTGGCGGCGCTGTCCATCAGATAGCGCATCTGATCGAGATCGGATCCCAGGCCGTTGATGTAGCGGGAGCCGGTCTGGTTCAACACGTAGTTCGATACATAGCGGGTATCAAAAGCCGCGTCGCCGAGGAAGCGATAGTCTTTATCCGGGTTGAGGCTGAGACGGTCGAGCATATACGACGAACCGAGGAACTGATTGATATCGGTGTACTGGCTGCCCGTTTCCTGCGGTGCTTTACCGGGTTTCATGCCCATCAACGAGTAAAGATCGCCGAACAGATTTGGATCCAATTGACCCAGCCCGTCGAGTTTCGGGTTTACGGTGATGAGGTAAGGGCTATCCGGATCGGTGGACGGCACAAAGTAGCCGTTGTTGCCGGATGGCAGGGGATAGTTGCCGTCGATACCACCAGGTGCAAGCGTAGATCCATCTCCAATCGGCTGTTTGCCAATCCCGGTATCCTGCCAGGCCGGATTGGTGATGCTCAGAGAGCCTGCGCCATCCAACGCTTTCTGACTGCTGCCGCCGTCGATGTTCTGTGCAGACGGCGTGTTGAGGTTCGGCGCGACAATCGTATTGCTGATTTGTCCGGCATTCGCCGTGGTGTTGGTGTTGCTGATATTGCTGGCAAAATTGGCGATAACATTGCCACCGGCCTGAATGACGGAGCGGAATATTTCGCCGAGTTCTGTACTTGAGTCATGTCCTTTAAGCGTAAATGCAATGGATGTGTCCTCAGGCATGACATCCTGATAGTTGTTACCGTCCGTCGGATAACGTCCACCTGGCTCGACTGCATATCCATATCGACGTGAATCATACTGATAGACGAACCAGTCAGTGACCGTACCTGACTGCCAGCTCTGGTTGTTGAGCGTACTTCCTGTCAGGCTGACATCGCCATTTGCCAGAATATTGCTGGCAAAATTCTCCAGTGAACCTGCATTAATAGTGAGATTTTTGCCGGAGGCAATTCTTGATACACCTCCATTGCTGGTAACGTCAGTTCGCGTCTGGCTATTGATAAATTTCTGCTCTGCCGAATTGGCATACATCGAGTAGTAAAACTGATTCCAGTGGATATAGTTACAGGCTCCATGACCGTTACACGCCCCAACCTGTCTTTCTGCCACCCGACTGGTCATGCCGTAAGTACCGTCAGCAAGCTGACTGATATCGACGTTAATCGTCGCATCACCCATGCCCGGAAGACTTTGTGCACCATCGATCTGAGTTGTTTTCGTCTTCAACCCATCCCGCGTATTCAGCAAATGCCCGGTCTTAATGGTGATATCGCCGTTAGTCGTTTCGATATTCCCGGAGGTATTGATCACCCCGGCATTCGCCGCGCCCGACGCATCTTTCTGCATCACCAGGTTATTGCCCGCCAGCATATCGCCGAAGCGATTCTCAATACGGTCAGCAAACAGCGAGAGGTTGTTGCCCGCATAGAGCAGGGCGGTGTTGATGATTGAGCCTGTTGCACTCAGCAGCAGGCTGCCTGCGGTACCGGTGAACCCGTCAAGAGTGATATTGCCCTGGCTGGTCAGGCTGACGTCCCCGCCTGCCTGCAGACTGCCGCTGGCATTCATTGCAATCTGGCTGCCGCTGAGCGCCGTGGCGCCGCTGCCTGCGGTCAGTTGGCCGTCGTTGGTCAGCTTGCCCGCAGCGTTCAGCGTGATGCAGTTGCCCTGCAATGTGGCTCCGTTGGTGATATCGCCCTGGCTGCTCACAGAGAGCTGTTTGTTCGCGGCGATAACGCTCTGCGAGGTAAAGCTGTTGGTGAGCTTCAGTGTCAGGTTGCCGAGCGCCACCATCTGGCCCGCGCCGCTGAGCGATATCATTTCGGCAAGCATATCTCCGCCGCTGAACACCTTCCCGCCCGCGTTGTTGAGGCTGTTCCCTTTGAGCGTCAGGCCCTGATTGCCCAGCAGCGTGCCACTGTTGCTCACACTCTGCGTGTTCACATTCAGCTGTGCGGCCTGGAAGGTGCCGCCGTTGGTCAAACTGTTACCTGTGAGCGTCGCCAGGTTCGCCGCCATCACGGTGCCGTTGCTGGCAAGCTTCGCCACGTTCAGCACCAGGTTAGTGGCCTGTAGCCAGCCGCTGCCGCTGTAGTCAGGCGTGGTGAAGGTCAGATCGCCGCCGGAGAGAATTTTGCCGCCGTTGCGGGCCTGCGTTGCCGCGCTGAGCATGGTCTTGCCGTTGCCCTGAATGGTGCCGTCGTTGGTCAGCACGGGCGTGGTGAGGCCTAATGCATTCTGGCTGAGAAGCACACCGCTGGCCTGGTTGGTCAGGGCATTCAGCAGAGTGAGCGTCAGACCGCTGTCGCCCTGCACGCGTCCGCTGTTGGTGAGCGAACTGGCGCTGAATTGGGTATTCGCCCCCTGAAGTTGCCCGCTGTTGCTGATATCTTTAGCGTTGACGTTCAGCGCACCGCCGGTCATTACTTTGCCCTGCTGTTGCAGGTTACCGCTGAGCGCGACGTTCAGACCGTTAACGCCGCTGATTTCACCGCCGTTACTGAGCGAATCGCCTTTCACCTCCAGTGTTCTGGCGCTCACCAGCCCCTGGTTGCTCAGCGCTTTGCCTGTCAGACGGGCATCGCCCAGGGCGGTGATTTTGCTGCCGGTGGCAGCGGTCACGTCGCCGCTCAGGGTCAGGGCTAAATCCAGCGCGCTCTGAATCGCACCGCTGTTGGTCAGGCTCGCACCGTCTAAGGTGATGTTCAGCCCCTGAAGACGACCGCTGTTGGTCACATCTCCCGCAGTCAGCGTCAGTGATTTCTGGCTCAGCAGGTCTCCGCTGTTATTCAGCGCGCCGGCGCTGTTCAACGTCAGGCCGTTCAGGCCAGTGATCGATCCCCTGTTGTCGATGCTGTTCTGGCGCAGTGAAAGCGTATTGCCCTGAAGCGTGCCGTCGCTGCTGAAGGATGTTCCGGCGAGCGACATTTCGCCTGACGAGAGGATGCTGCCGTGGTTAGTCAGCTCTGGCGCATTCAGCCCGAAATTGCCCTGACTCATCAGATCGCCATTGTTGAGCAAAGCGGTACTCAGCATAGCGTCGAGATTGCCGGTTGCCAGCACGGAGCCGTTGTTCGTCCAGCTATCCGCCTGAGCGATGAGGTTCTGCCCCTGCGTGGTCCCTGCGGTATTCAGTGTTTTGCCGTTAAGGGAGAAATCGCCTGCCGTCAGCCAGCGCCCGTTGCTCCCCTGCGAGAGCGTGTCACCGGCAAGCGTCAGCGCGCCGGTTCCCTGCAACAGGCCGTCACCATTCAGCGTGGTCGCTTTGACGTTCAGCGTGTCAGCGATGATTTTGCCTGGATTGCTGAGGGAGTCAGAGCTTAACGTTACACCGTTGTCGCTGGTGATAAGCCCGCTGTTGCGGATATCCGGAATATCCAGCGTCAGATTTGCGGCGCTGTAGAGGGTACCGTTCTGCTGGTTGTCCAGTTTTTGTGTGCCAATCATCAGTGCGCCATCGCCCTGCATCAGGCCGCTGTTGGTAAGCTGCTGCGACTGCGTGTTCAGACTGGAAGCGACGAGCACGCCGCTATTGGTCAGATCCGGCGCACTAAGGCTGAGCGATGCCGCGCTGCTTTTGCCGCTGTGGGTGAGTTTTTCGCGGGCGTTCACCGTCATGGTTCTTTGTGCCGCCTGCGTACCCGCAAGCGCCGCTTCACGAACGGTGAAACTGAGATTATTGCCACTCTGGAGCTGGGCACTCGCCGCAGTGGTGAGCCCGTCGCCCTGCAACTGAAGATCGCCGCCCGCGCTGGTTTCGCCGTCCAGAGTCGCCGTGGCGGTATTCAGCGTCATCGCAGCGTCGCTGTGGGTTACCGAATTTTTGCCGGAGGTCAAGGTTTGCGCATTGACCGTCAGCCCTTTGCCGCCGGACAGCACGCCGTTCTGCGTCACATCCTGCGCCTTCAGCGCCAAAGCATCGTCGCTCACCAGCGAGCCTGTATTGGTCAGCTTCCCGCTGGCGGTGATGTCCGCTTTGCCCTTCGCGCCGGTGCTGCCGCTTTGGGTAAAATCTTTCGTATTGACGGTCAGGTTGCCGCCGCTCAGCAGGGAACCCGAGTTGCTGAGCGTGTCGCTGGCTTTAGCCGCGATATCGCGGGCCGCGTTAACCTGGCTGGAGGCATCCTGGCTAATGTTTTTCGCAGTAAGCGTCGCATCACGTCCGGCGGTCAGCTTTTCATTGGTATGCGAAATCGTGCCGTTGGCGTTCAGTACCATGTCGCCGTCGCTGGTCAGCGAGCCGTTGCTCAGGGCAATGTCGCCCTTGCTGCTCAGCGACATATTGCCGCTGGCTTTGTGATCACCAGTCAGGGCGAGGCTTTCACCTCTGGCGGACAGCGCCCCGCTGGCGAGGCTGTTGTGTACGGTGAGTTTGCCATTGGCATCCAGGGTGATGTCCCCCTGGCGGGCATTCAGGTCGCCGAGGTTAACCCCGACGCCTTTCTCGCTGGACACCAGATGAATGCGGTTGGCGTACATCCCGCCGAGCGCACCGGTATCCACCGCTACCGTGGGAGCGCTGCCTTCGCCCTGTTGCGCCTGCACGCTGCCGTCGGTGCCAACACGGTTGGCTCCGGCAACCACGTTTAAATCCCTGGCATGAATGGCGGCATTAACTTCCGTTGCGCGTGAAATGATTGACAGCGCATCGCTGTTGCTGGCATCAAGCCCTTGCCCCTCGATGGTGATGCTGCCTTTTTTCACATCCAGCGCCTGTAAATTGCCGCTGGCGTCAAAGACAGGTTTCCCCGTGGTCAGGGTGGCCTGTGGGGTGTTGATAAACCCGCAGCCGTTACAGGTGATGCCGTACGGGTTGGCGACCATTACGTTCGCCGCTTTGCCCGCCACTTCCGTATAGCCCTGAAGCTGTGAACGGTTGCCGCCGGTCACTTCGTTGATGATGCCCTTCGCTTCCTTGCCCGCTTTCAGGTTGGCGTTACCGTTAATCAACCCGCCAAGCTGCGTCTGATTGAGCTTGTCCGTGGCGTTATTGAGGATCAGCCCCTCTTTGCCGACGTTGTAATCCTTAAACTGGTTGTGCGAAATCCCGGCCCCGTTCGGCGTGGCAATGTTCACCACCGGCACACCATTCGCCGCTTTATCCGTGGAGGTATTGCCTGTTGGCGTCAGCGTGGCGGCAACGGCGGGCAGCAAAGGCTGCGTGGCGAGCAGGCCGCTCACCAGGTAGCTGAGCAGACGATAAGTGAAGCGAACGGAAGGCTGATTCATGACGATAATCCCTTAAAACGCGACGGCAACGCGGTAGTAAACAGTGACGTGATCCGGGCCAAGCCAGTCCGGGTAAACGAGAGGCAGTCCAACGGTGAACGAGCTGGAAACGTGGCCACTGGCGGTACTGAGCCCGGCGGCCGTGCCCCAGAGAGTGCCAGCGGAATAGCGATCCAGCCTGTCGGAGTGCAGCCAGCCGCCGTCGAGGGCCACCAGCGCGCTGACCTGACCTATCACCGGCAGCGTGAACAGGGTGTAGTTGAGCTCATTTCGCCAGTAGGCGCCGTTATCGCCGGAAATACTTTGCTCTTTAAACCCGCGCACCGAGCTTTCGCCGCCGATGGTCATACGTTCGCTGCCGTAGAGGCGGTCCGGCGACCACTGCCCATAGGCGCTCGCCAGCCACCACAGCTTTTCAGCCACCGGACGCTGGAAGCTGGCGTTGAGGCTCCATTTGCGGAACTACGCTTTCGGTAAATCACCGTTTTTGCTGCCGTCGCTTTCAGCATCGAGCCACGGCATGCCGCGGCTGAAGGTCGGGTTAAAGGTTGCCACGCCGCCGAACATCTTCTGGGTGTGATTCAGGCCAAACAGCAAGTTGGTGAGCTTGCGGCTGCTGCTTGCCAGAAGAACATCGTCCAGCCAGTTATGGTTGATGCGATGGCTCAAGCCCACGGAGACACCGGTTTTGATATCGCCGTTGCGGAATAACACATGCGACAAATTCACGCGGTGCATTTCGGTATCGCCGCTTGAGCGCCAGAGGTAGCCGTTGTTATCAATGGTGCTGAGGTAGTTATTCCAGCTGTAGCTGTAGTCCAGCAGGCTGTAGCCGTAGGGCACGCTGACGCCCGCCACAAAATTTTGTGCATCTTTAGCATTCGAAAACGCGCTGCTGCGCCCGCCGCTGACGAACCAGTTGTCGGCCAGACCCAGCAAATTATTGCCGGTCAGCCCGCCGTTAATCTGTCCCACGCCCGTGCTTTTTTGCCCGCTGTTATCGAAGCTCGCAGAGGCCGATAGCGGAAATTCCGGCGTGGCGGTCAGATGCACCACGGACCAGCCCTGCTTATCAGCCGGCAATATTTCAATCTGAACCGGCGTGGTACGCGTGCGGTTAATTTGCTCCATGCCTTGTTCAATATCACGCAGGTTAAGAATTTTGCCCTGGAGGCCCGGGAAGGCCATTTTCAGCTCGCGTTCTGGTACGCCGTCCATGCGGATCTGCTCCAGCTTTCCTTCCAGAATGGCTAAGCGTAATTCCCCTGAGCGTAAATCCTGTTCGGTCAGAAAAGCGCGGCTGGTGATATATCCTCTGCTGATATACCAGTCTGAGACCGTATCGGTAAGTTGCTGAATCCGGCTCATATCAAGGCACCGACCTTGCCAGGGGGCGAATAACATCTGTTGCTGGCGCTGATTAATCAGGGATGAGCCATCAAGAACGACCCGATTAATGGTAAAACAGGGACCTTTCATCGCATCCGGAGCGAAGGGTAACGTTGTTCGTGGAAGTGGAAGTGGAAGTGGAAGTGGAAGTGGAACCGCGCGATCCAGTGATTCACGCTGTTGCTGGTTCTGACGCAATAACTGCTGCTGTTGTTGTTCAATACTGTCGCGATCTGTCGGGGATAAAAATGCAGCATGGGCAATCTGACTGAATGCCAGCAACATCATTGCCGGGTACAGAGGTTTCATCCGTGTTCTCGTTATTATTAATTCCGTGTTCTCGTTATTATTAATTTTTCTGTAAAAATGTAATAATTACTGCCAAGTTTTGTATGAATTAAAACACGAGCAGCACAAAATGCGAACACCAACCGACGATAAAAGGTGGGTTTTGGGAATATTCCTGCATTAAAAAACAGAAGGCCTGATTTAGGAGAGAGCGCTGTTGCTTGTAAAACATCGGTTCACGACCGCTTTACCGGGACACAGGGAAAAGGATATTTTTCAGCGAACCGCTTATTCATCCCGCATCCATTACACCGACTTTAGTCCAGTATAAGTTTGTAAGCAACCCACTAACGGGGATTTATGGCTTCTATTGTCTAAAATCAGAAAGTTCTCGGAAGAAAAATTTCCCCTGTCCGATTGCGTAGGTATACGATCAACGATCAGAGCTATTACAGATCAGAGGGATTTTGAATGCCTGTAAACGAGAGGATTAGGGTAACGTCAGGAACACGTATTACTCCTGGCGGCGTGAGACTTATCACGATGGGTGAGATAGCGTTAGCAAGATCACTTTATGGTTATAGCCTCAGATACAATAAAATTTGGGTACATCGGGAAAGCTACTTACCGTTTAACCTACAGCCTATTGATGTTGCTATGAGTCCAAATGGTGAAATGTGGTTTAGGGAAGATACCTATTCTCACGATTTCTCGATGGAAGCTGATGTACAGAAGAAACATAGATTCATGCACGAAATGATGCACGTTTGGCAAGCACAACACGGCATATTTGTAAGAACAAGAGGGTTATTCTCCCGCTTCGCTGATTACAGCTACAGTTTAGATAAAGCTGACATTCGTCATTACAGCTTAGAACAACAAGCCTCTTTGGTTAGCGATTATTGGTTATTGCAAACTTACGGCTTTAGAAATTACATGTATCTTCCTGCACTACGAGGTTATGATCCTAAAGGATCTGATTATTCATTACTTCAAAGATACAGAAGTGTGATGAAAGGATTTCCAGCATGAAGAGATTAGCTATTCTACCTGTAATTATCCTTCTTTCCGGTTGCCCTGGCGGTAATCCTGCACCACATCCAAGAGCTACGTTTATCAATGGCGATCATCTTTGTTTTAGTGTGGATAATAAAGATGTATTGAATTATTATACTGTTGATACAAGTGAAGATGGTAAAATACAAACAGTGGTTAGCTCTGGTTATAATAAATTAAATTCCTCTTATCCTGATAATTGCATAAATGTTAAGTGGCAGAATAATCACACCTATGTGATCAATTATGGATTAAATGATAAGAAATACGTTCATGAGTTTTTTATTGACGACACTGGGAAGTTAACCAAATAAGGAGATTGGAATGTCATTACCCGCTTATTTCTGTATGATGAAAACGGGATGCAAATTGTAGATGTAGTGGCATAGTTAATTTGGTCACCTGAACAGGGTTCGTTTGAACTGACGTAAAAACTTAGGAAAAGGGGCATCTGCATCGGCAAGATGAATGTGGGTCACCTGCTCTTCTTTTACCAAGGGATAGGTGCGGTCATCATCATAAGGCGCATCACGACCAAAGGTATCTGGCAACATACCATCCTTTTTATAGGACAGAAAATCCTCCACCAACTCATCAAGCTCTTGCTGGCTTAATTGCTGGCGAATCAGTGCTGACTTGAAAATCCTGATGCTCATTCCGTGAACCCGATCAGATCCTTGTCGGAGGCGTTTTGCAGCAGTTTCTGCGCGCTATCCGCAATATCGCTTAAACATGCACCTATATCAAAACCGGCAACTCTCAACATTTCAAGGGGATGCGTCAGATCAAGTCGCGACTAATACAAATTAGAATTGATATTTAACGCCACCATCGCGCGTGCGCCAGATCATCATGAGAATTTTTTTATCAATACAATTTTTTGGTGGTCTCATATCTGAGAAGCAAAGTCTGTCTTCTTTACCTTCTACTTGGTAGCCTTCACCGAAGGCATAGATTACAATAAGAAATGGTATTTTATCGCCAATTGGAATGTTATATTTCCCAAGGATTTCATTTTGGTTTTTTTCCCACCAATTGATCTTATCTGAGTCGATTGCAGGTAATTTATTAACAATAATCTGTGCTGTACTACCATCGTAATGTGCATCGATAACAGAAACATTAGGCTTCCCCGCAAACAGATAACCAATAATACATAAAACCACAGCCAGTGAAAAAATTACTATTTTACGCATTATCGTTTTCCTTCTATATCAATCACAGCTTCCATATTTGTCAGGAATGGACGAAATCCAAACTTATCAAATCGTTGAAGAACGAACCATATTTTGAAAAACTGAAACTGATTGAATTTTTGCTTACGTATATCACTAACATCCAGACCGAAATGATCCTGGGCAGTAAATCTGACACTTGCTTTCCAGCCATAATCATTAACATCAAGACGAAGAATTTCGATGTTTGTTGCATGAACATCGTGGATAGTAATTCCCATTCCGTTAATTTTATCAAGTATTAAAGAGTCAAATTTTGGAAGTACAGAGAGTTTAATGGCAGAAGTTAAATTATCCAATCGTTCATGAGGAAATCCTTTATTGGTATAATCAATGAATAATCCAATCGTTTCTTGCATGATAGACGTTGTTTTCTTAGCAGCATAGTCAGAATGTAACTTATCGCGATAAGCTTTATTCAACTGTGGATCACTAAAAGCTGAACCTTGTGAAATATGAAAATGCCTCAACATCTGATTAATTAAATATTTGTACGGACCAATAAAAGAATAAGGTAGAGACGTTGCCTGCATTTCTTCAAACAATAGTTGCGCACATTGCTGAACGCTTAGCTTAGCGGCATGGTGAATGCTACCATACGCACCAGCGAACCTTGATTGGGGATTATCAAACGTTGTTAATCGGGTTAAGGTGTAGAGATCAACCACATTCGATATGTTGATCAGTCCGAACTCTCGTTTTAGCCTGTCCTCTGATATATCCCCATAACGCATGTCATCGGAGGAAAAATCATTAAAGCGCCTCTGTGTCGTGAAAACCGTCGCTGGAAATACAGCGTTACTCATAGCAGGTACTCCCTTACGTTTGTTCATCCTAACGGACATGTGATAAACCTGACTACCAAAGTATATAGTAAAACCTCTCCCTTGATAGCAATACGATACAGTCAGGTAATCCCCAAAAAACCGGCGCATGCATAAGTGGAATTTTCTCCTAACCTGAATGCACCATAAGTGAAGAATGAATAGTAAACTCTTCACTCTGCGTAGATTTCGTCAAAGAAAGGACGAGTACCTCTCTGCTTGATGGCTGAGTGGATTTCATCAGCGTTTGAATAAGTGATAGCCCCATAACGCCAGAGCAGCAATTACAGCAGAAAGACCAAGCTTGATGAGCAGTAGTGTGAACTCGTAATCGTTCATCGATTCTTCACCGTCACCCGCAATAGAAATATGACGCATAAAAATATCGCTAATCCAACGCTCAGGGATCAGAAAGAGCGCCGCAATCAGCACGACAATAAATATGATGATTTTCATCTCACACCACACTTGCTGAAATCAGGAACGCCGCGAACACCCAGACGACCATAAGCCATCAGCCCTTTCCCACCAGGCACCCTAACCTTTTGTCTTCGCAGCAAGGCATCACGAAGGATCTGAAATTCCGATGCGTTATAGTCCATCATGCAAATTTGCAATTTACGATCCCTCGCAAGTACAAAATGAAAAGTTGATGATAGCCGGGAATATCACGTCAAATAAACCGCTAAATCTCTAAGAATAAAGCGAAGTCATCGGATCGCTGAACCGCTGCATAAGCTGGCGCACAATGACGGCCAGCTCATGGGCGATGTTATCCTTCAGGTGCGGATCGCGCTCCTCCAGGGCAATTTTCTCCGGGGAATGCAGGTTAATCCGGCGGCGGTCGGTAAAGCGCAGCGCGCAGTACGGGCGGTAACGGCTGTTTCATACCTGTTTCTCCCCGTCGAGCCAGCGCTGGTTGCAGCGCTCGATCACAGCATCGAGTTGATCCGTCATCAGGTAAATCAGGGAAATGAGTTGCAGACGCTCAGCCGGATCACGGCGGGCGGTCACCTTGCTCTGTTCCGCTGCCAGCAGCGGTTATTGCCACCACCGGAAACGCCAATTTCACTGGTGGCAGCCCGAACGGGGTTGGCGTAACCGGCCTCAATGGCTACCGGCCAGCCCGAAGGCTGCCCCGCCCGGACTGCCATTATCTGAATGAAACTATGGTGCAAAACTGGACACCACAGCCCGGAAAATGGGTGTGTCTGAGCCACGACATAAAAAAAACACGCCTGGCGCGTGTTGTGTCGCCATTGAGTTACGCGGAACGCCAATTCCGGCTGCCGATTTTGTGGCAGCCGGAAAACTATACCTGGAAACGCCGAAAAGAAGCAAGCCAGAAAAAGGGGCATTTTGCTGACGGAGCAATATCATGCGTCACAACCCCGGTTACGCGCCGCAATGCGACCACTTAACCCGGGAATAATTTCACTATGCTGCCAGGCGACATTTTTGCCGCCGAGGGAAACAGTTGTGGAAAAGCATTGCTGGTCGTGAGCTGGCGGAGAAGTTCACCGGTCTGATTACTGACTTGTTACCTTTCCACCTTTCCCAAAGGAAAGTAAAGTTCCTGCCAAATCAAAAGCTTTAACGCCGTCTAAACTTCGTTTTGGTTCTCGCAAGCAAAAAGATGAATAATTTTTAATCAAAACAATCAGTTCTGAGTGATTAATGATCAATAGATAAGCTCGTAACAACAGGAACTTTAAGGCAAAATAGGTCAATTGTCCGTATCTGGAAAATGACCGTAATGGCTAGAAAACCTAAAGAAATCAAAACAGACCCGTTAGAGGTCATCCTGTGGAAAGCGGCTGACAAGCTACGTAAGAATATTGATGCCGCCGAGTACAAGCATGTCGTACTGGGCCTGATTTTCCTTAAATACATTTCAGATTCTTTTGAATCGCATTACGACCTGCTGAAAGCCGGAGAAGGTGAATTTGCAGGTGCAGATCCGGAAGACAAAGACGAATACACTGCTTACAACGTGTTCTTTGTTCCTGAACTGGCTAGATGGAGTTACCTGATTGCTAAGGCTAAACTGCCGGAAATCGGTAAGTTGGTTGATGATGCGATGGAGCTTATCGAAGCGGGTAACCCACAGCTAAAAGGTGTGTTACCGAAAGTTTATGCCCGACAAAACCTCGATGCCACTGTATTGGGTGAACTCATAGACCTGATTGGCAATATTGCATTGGGTGATGCCAAAGCGCGTTCTGCTGACGTTTTAGGCCACGTATTCGAATACTTCCTTGGTGAATTTGCACTGGCAGAAGGCAAACAAGGCGGTCAGTTCTATACGCCTAAATCCATTGTAAGCCTGCTGGTCAACATGCTGGAACCCTATAAAGGCCGTGTCTTTGACCCCTGCTGTGGTTCGGGTGGTATGTTTGTTCAGTCAGAAAAATTTGTTGAAGCACATCAGGGCAATATCGACGATATTTCTATTTACGGCCAGGAATCCAACCAGACGACCTGGCGACTGGCAAAAATGAACCTTGCTATTCGAGGTATCAACTCAGAACACGTCCGCTGGAACACCGAAGGCTCATTCCTGAACGATGCCCATAAAGATTTAAAATCTGATTTTATTATTGCTAACCCTCCGTTTAACGTATCCGACTGGTCAGGTGAACTGCTACGTAAAGATGCCCGTTGGCAATATGGTGCTCCACCTGCTGGTAATGCTAACTTTGCCTGGATGCAACACTTCCTGTATCACCTTTCACCAAAAGGTCAGGCTGGGGTTGTACTGGCAAAAGGGGCGTTAACATCTAAAAGTTCGGGCGAAGGTGATATCCGTGCGGCGCTGGTTAAAGATGCAAATGTCATTGATTGTATCGTTAACTTACCTGCAAAACTGTTCCTGAATACCCAGATCCCTGCAGCATTGTGGTTTATGCGTCGTGATCGTGAAAACAGCAGTCAGTATCGTGATCGCAGTAAAGAAATTCTGTTTATTGATGCCCGTAATCTTGGTCATTTAATAAATCGTCGTAGCAAAGTGCTTTCTGACGAAGATATCAAAACCATTGCTGATACCTACCATAACTGGCGTAACAAAGGTGGCGACTACGAAGATGTGGCTGGTTTCTGTGCATCTGTCGATATCAATGAAGTGGCTAAACTCGATTATGTACTGACTCCGGGCCGTTATGTTGGTCTCGCTGAGGAAGAAGACGATTTCGACTTTAAAGAACGTTTTACGGCACTTAAAGCTGAGTTTGAAGCTCAATTGGAAGAGGAAACTCGTCTGAATAAGGCTATCGCTGAGAACTTGGCGAAGGTGGTGTTATGAAAGAATTTCAACCGTTCACCTTGGAAGATTTAAATATTTCTTTTATTGATGGAGACAGGGGAAAAAACTATCCATCACAACATGATTTTTCGGACAAAGGTTATTCCATTTTTCTTACTACAAAAAACGTAAGAAAATATGGTTTTGACTTTTCCGACATCCAATATATAAGCAAGGAAAAGGATTCCGCCTTACGAAAAGGGAAAGTACAAGATAAAGACATTATACTCACCACAAGAGGAACAGTTGGAAACACTGCGTATTATGAGCAATCAATTCATTATGAAAATGTAAGAATAAATTCAGGAATGGTTATAGTTAGACCTGATGAAAAGACAGTGGACAGCCGTTTTTTGCTCTATTTTTTTAGAAGCTTAGATTACGATATTTTTGTATCTGGTAGTGCTCAGCCACAATTACCAATTAGAGACCTAAAAAAGATTAAAATTCATCTTCCCCCATTAATTGAACAAAAAGCCATCGCCTCTGTACTGTCCTCTTTTGATGACAAAATAGACCTGCTTCATCGCCAGAATAAAACGCTGGAATCTATGGCTGAAACCCTGTTTAGGCAGTGGTTCATTGTGAATGAGCAAGAGCACTGGTTAAATGGAACCATCGAAGATTTATATGTTCTACAAAGAGGCTTTGACCTTCCAAGTAATCAAAGAGTATCTGGTGAATTCAATCTGTATGCAGCGAGCGGCTTAAATGACAATATCGACTCTTTTAAAGTAGATTATCCAACAATAATAACAGGTCGAAGTGGTGTAATAGGTAAAGTTTATTATTCTTTAGAAAAAAGCTGGCCCTTAAACACAACTTTATATATTAAGGATTTCAAAATATCAACATTTTGGTTTGCATATTTTCATCTCAAAACGCTGGATTTGGCTAGTTTGAATTCCGGTTCTGCCGTACCAACACTCAACAGGAACCATGTCCATAGTCTTGGGGTTAAACTTCCACCAAAGGATTTAATATCTAAATTCGAGGATGAAGTTTCTGTTTTCATGATTAAGTTTAATGAAAACCTTAAGCAAATTCTAAATTTAGAAAAACTCCGCGATACATTACTTCCCAAGCTGATGAGCGGTGAAGTACGGGTTCAGTATGCAGAAAAAGCAATCGCGTTAGTAGCATAAAATAATTAAGCAGGTGCACAACCCGCTCTCTGGTTAAACGGCATTAAGGACAGTACGCATGGCAAAGATGACCGAATCCGATATTGAAGTAATGGCGATCGAGCACTTGCAAGGGCTGGGCTATGAGTATGTTTACGGCCCGGACATTGAACCTAGTGGTATCAATCCTTTACGTAGCTATCAGCAGGTTATCCTTGAAGATAAAGTGCGTACTGCCCTGCAACGCCTGAATCCACACCTCAGTGAACAGAAATGTGAAGAAGCTTTAAAACAGGTGATGCAGATCAGCACACCTGACCTAATGGCAAACAATCTGGCCTTTCATCGCCTGTTGACCGAAGGCATTAATATCGAAATCAGCAAAGACGGGAATACCCAGGGAGAACTGGCCTGGCTGATTGATTTTAACGACCCATCCAATAACGAATTTCTGGTGGTGAACCAGATAATCATAAGAGAAGACCGTCATAACCGCCGCCCTGATATTATTCTGTTTATTAATGGTCTGCCGTTAGTGGTTATTGAACTCAAAAATGCCACGGATGAGAATGCGACGGTAACAGGTGCCTATAACCAGATTAAAACCTATCAGAACCAAATCCCCGGCCTGTTTACCTACAATGCCTTTAATGTGATATCTGACGGGCTGGAAGCCAAAGCGGGGACGGTTTCTGCTGATTTCAGTCGTTATATGACGTGGAAAACCGCTAACGGCAAAACGCAAGCCACCAGTACCCAGCCACAGCTCGAAGTTTTATTACAGGGGTTGCTTAATCCTGTAACGCTACTTGATATGATCCGCCACTTTATTGTGTTTGAAGCCAGCAAACATGAAGACAGCAAAGGGATTATCAGCATCCGTACTGTTAAAAAAATGGCGGCATATCACCAGTACTACGCGGTCAATGCAGCAGTACTTTCCACTATTCGTGCTTCGGCGGTGAACGCAGACTCACCCTCTGCCGAAGTAGCACTGCGCCAACAGGGACGTAACAGTCAAGATCTTGTTAATGCGCAAAAAACCGGAGATCGCAAAGCGGGAGTAGTCTGGCATACCCAGGGTTCCGGTAAATCGCTGTCGATGGTGTTTTATACCGGGAAGATTGTGCTGGCGCTGGATAATCCAACAGTGGTTGTGATCACTGACCGTAACGACTTAGATGATCAGTTATTCGGTACGTTTTCGTCTGCCACTCAGCTACTGCGTCAGAAACCAAAACAGGCCGACAACCGGGAAGAACTCAAAGAATATTTGCGCGTAGCCTCTGGTGGCGTGGTGTTTACTACCATTCAAAAATTCCAGCCTGATGATGGCAGCAATATCTATGAGTTGCTGTCAGACAGAACTAATATTGTCGTTATTGCCGATGAAGCCCACCGCTCACAATACGGTTTCAGCGCCAAAGAAGTTGACGTGAAAGACAGCGAAGGCAACGTAACAGGTAAACGCACTGTTTATGGCTTTGCCAAATATATGCGTGATGCCTTGCCCAACGCGACCTATCTGGGCTTTACCGGAACCCCAATAGAAAAAACGGACATTAACACACCTGCTGTTTTCGGTAACTACGTTGATATCTACGATATTTCGCAGGCCGTTGAAGACGGTGCCACCGTGCGTATTTTCTATGAAAGCCGTCTGGCGAAAATAGCTATCAGTGAAGAAGGCCGTCATCTTATTGAAGAATTTGATGATGAGTTTAATGAAGACGAGCTGACGCTTACCCAGAAAGAACGTTCTAAATGGGCCAGAATCGAAGGGCTGATTGGCAGTTCAAAACGTATTAAAGCGATTGCGGCGGATATGGTTCAGCACTTTGAACAACGCTTAAAGTCCAATGCCGATCATGGCAAGGGAATGATTGTTACCCTGTCCCGCCGTATTGCCGCTGAATTGTATAAAGAAATCGTTACTCTTAAACCAGAATGGCACAGTGAAGATTTAAACGATGGTGTGATCAAAGTCGTGATGACATCTTCCGCTGCTGATGGGCCAGAAATCGCTAAACACCACACCACCAAAAAAGAACGCCAGATTCTGGCTAACCGAATGAAAGACGATGATGACAAGCTTAAACTGGTGATTGTGCGTGATATGTGGCTTACCGGCTTTGATGCGCCAAGTATGCATACCTTGTATATCGACAAACCGATGAAAGGCCATAACCTGATGCAGGCCATTGCTCGTGTCAACCGGGTATACAAAGACAAAATCGGTGGTCTGGTGGTTGACTATCTGGGCATTGCCTCTGATTTAAAAGAAGCCCTGTCGTTCTACGCTGATGCAGGTGGACGTGGTGATCCCGCCGAAATTCAGGAAGAAGCCGTTACGCTCATGCAGGAAAAGCTGGAAATCCTCGAAGGCATGATGCATGGCTACGATTACAAAGCCTACTTTACTGCAACAACTTCACAGCGCCTGACAATTATCCTTGAATCAGAAAACCACATTTTAGGATTGGATAACGGCAAAGGGAAAATGCGTTTTCTTGCCGCTGTTGCTGCCATGTCCCAAGCATTTGCACTGGCAACGCCACATGATAAAGCAATGGAAGCAGCACCCGAAGTCGCATTCTTCCAGGCGGTGAAAGCTCGCCTGAATAAATTTACTGAAAATCCAGACAGCTCAGAAGAAGAACACAATGACAGTCTCGAAGCGCGGGTAAAACAAACTATCGATCAGGCTCTGGTCACGGATAAAGTCGTCGATATCTTTGACGCAGCAGGAATACAGAAGCCGGATATATCTGTGTTATCTGATGAATTTCTCCAGGAAATGAAAGATTATCAGCACAGAAATATTGCGCTGGAAACACTTAAAAAGCTGCTTGCTGATGAGATCAAGGTTCGCTCGAACCAAAGTATCACACAAGGGAAAAAACTGATTGATATGCTGACCTCTGCAATCAACGGCTACCAGAACAAGGTTCTGACCGCAGCAGAAGTGATTGATGAACTTATAAAACTAGCTAAGACCATTCAGGAATCCGACAGCCTTGCCAGCCAGTTAAATCTCAGTACCTACGAATACGCCTTCTATTCTGCTGTTGCAGATAACAACAGTGCTCGTGAGCTGATGCAAAAGGAAAAACTACGAGAACTGGCAGTCGTTCTGACGGAAGCTATCCGCAACAATGTCAGTCTTGACTGGACAGTGAAAGAAGCAGCAAGAGCGAAAATTCGCGTGGTGGTAAAACGTCTGCTCAAAAAATATGGTTATCCACCTGATATGTCTTTGCTGGCTACGGAAACTGTTTTGAAGCAGGCTGAGTTGTTGGCTGGGGAGTTTGCATCTTAAACTTTATACGTAGAAATATTCAAATATTACCTCTGACAATAGATGTTAAGTAATATTTTCAAAACTTTCAGCAGGAGGATAAATGCAGCCGAGATTGTTCATTGCTTTTGCTATATTTCTAGGATCGTACTTACCTCTTAGCATGATTCTATTAGCACAGGATTATGATAAAGAAAAAGCAGCAGGTAATATCTGCTTTGATTTCATAAACAATACTCATTGTCAACTACCGCTACAAAAACCTATTCTTTCAGTCAATTTTTTCATTCTATGCTTATTTTGTTTTATTTTTTCTTGGTTAGCATTGAAATTAACAAAAGAAGATGGGAAGCACATAAAAGTATTGACCGTAAAGCATACCCCTGCTGACTTAATGAATTATGTACTCCCATATATAGTTTCATTCATGAGTATAGATTACACTCAAGAAAATAAATTTATAGGCTTTATAATTTTTCTAATGTGGCTTTTTTGGCTTTCTTATAAATCCGGTCAAATTATTCTTAACCCTATTTTAATAGTTTTGAACTGGCGCATGTACGAAATAACATACAGATATCCAGGAGGTAAAGATGAGTTTTCTGGAGTGGTACTTTCAAACGAAATACTTGCCCCCAACAAGGAATATGAATCTCAAGATGTGCAGTCAGTAATTATAATTAATAAGAGGAATTGAGCATGTTGAACTTACTAAGAAATTTCAATGTAGACGAAGCAACATTATCCATGTGGGTATTCCGGAAGCGGATTAAGGCTACAAATCCAATTTTCACTGGCCATTGGGTAGGAATATCTCGTGAATTAACAAATGAGATAAAGGGCTTTGTTAATAACGAAAAAATAAAATACACTGAATTGGTTGAATATGGTTTACTATCACAAAATAATGAATCTAGTCTTTTGCGAATTGGAACAGACGAGACAGAAGCCAATAAAATTTTAACCCTTTCGGCTAATCAAATAGCGGAGTTAAAAGCGACCGACGTTAAACATCTCGCTAACTGCGATTTTTATTCGGTAAAATTAGTTCACGATGATGCAGTCTTACATTGTATAAAGAAAACAGACTCTTCATGGAGAACCAAAAAGAAACATGGCCTAAGATCTTTGGCCTATAAAAACAACACATTGACAGTTGATGATTCACCCAAGTTTGACATAGCAAAAAGTTTCGATTTTTTTATCATTGAAAACAATATATTTGTTAAAAACAAAGGCTTGTTCGAATCAATTTTAAGTTACAAACAAGCACACCTTAATAACTTTGCGGAATTAACCTCAGAACCAGAGTTCCAGAAAATATTCGATGATGTCAATCAATTAAATGCATATGTTGGCACTAACGCAATGCAATTACGCCGAGCATCAGCAATTAGACAGAAATCTTATTATAAGAATGATTTGTTTATGGAAAGTCTAAAATCTAATGCAGCAAGGTTTAGGCTAAACTTGCAGTTTGACGAAAACAATAAAATAATTGTAACTCCTGAAAATTGTGCTGATATTTTTCAAGCATTACTTGATCACAGACTGCAATCACACTACCAAGAACATTTATATGACGTTCCAAATGCGTTATTAGTACAATGAAAATTTCCTACCCTTTCTTCGAATAAAAGCCATGAAAGGGTAGAATATTCTTATCAATTTTAGTTTATAACTCTGACCCAAAATCAGTGCAGTGCTAAATCAGAGATCTTCGTCTTTCTGATCTCTTCCCAAGATCGGCGCCAAGATAAATCAGAGATCCGGGCAATGCCAGTAGACGGCAAAATACTAAAGAGGGCTGTATGACTAGAGTATACGTGGTTTTAGTAGGCTTGAGTAGACGTCAGGAGATGTTTGAAATGGTGCGATAATAGGAACCAACAATATAAATCAAAATATTGATTTTAAAAGAAAAAATAATATCGAAAAATAAAACTATACACATAGCTATACACATCGCCGGTAGCGTTCATTTTTCGTTCCAGGAAAAACCTCAATAAATTCTTTTTTATCTTATAACTGTTCACACTATTCACCTCATGATTTTTATTTTAAATATCATTGGGATAAGTGGTGATGAGTAGGTGAAGAGTGAACAGCCGACTCTTCACCTTGGCTAAGTACCAGTCTCTCTGTTTGCAGCAGGCAGACTGATGTTGTTACCGGGAGGATGGATAAAATTTTTACTGATTCATTGTTCACTTGACTCATCTTCATTATTCTTATGTACTTTAATTGAAATAAATAGTAAGTAATAAAAATTGAGGATAAGGTTGTTCTTAAATGATTATTTTCAGGTAAAGAGAATTTTCATGCTGCTCTTTACTTGTTCTTTTGATATTGGCAGATGGCATGTCTGATAATACATTTATAAAAAAAACATATTACCCACCACAAAGTTAAGTGCAGAAAAATTTTTAACATAATCTTTTAAATGTGTGATCTATCTCAACAACAATGCAAAGAGTTTTATTAACATGAAATGCCTTTAATATGTTATAGCAATTTTTAATTGACCGCACTCAGCTCTTAAGAACAAAAGGTAGTCATTATGAAACTTGAAAAACTAATATTAAAAAATTTTCGCGGCTATTACGGCGAGCACATAATTGACATTAACTCTCTAACGGCACTAGTTGGCCGCAATGATGTAGGTAAAACAACTATCTTAGAGGCTCTCGGAGTCTTCTTTGACCATAAGTTATGCAAGTATGATGCGGCAGATAAATGTGTTGATAGTAAGGAAAGTGATGATGTTGCAATTGGCTGTATTTTTTCAGGCGTTGAAATACCAATAGTTTTAGATGCGACATCTATAACTAACCTAAGAGATGAATATCTATTAAACGACAATGGTCTGTTAGAAATCTATAAAGTATTCGCAAAAGGAAAAGGAACAGGAAGCGTTCAAGCAAAATGCATGGCCCCCTCTGCAAAGGGAGCTAAATCACTACTTAATAAAAAAAATGATGAGCTTAAAATTATCGCAGCATCAATTGGGGTAGATGAAGCTGATAAAAGATCTAATGTAAGTTTGAGGCAAGAGATCTACAAAAAGTTGGGAGACCTGAAACTTAAGGATAGTTTCGTCAAACTGAATTCTGAAGAAGGTAAGGTGATTTGTGAAAAAATATATGACAAACTTCCTCACTTTGCATTATTTCGAGCTGACAGACCTAGTACGGATGAAGAGTCTGAAGTGCAAGACCCAATGAAATCAGCAGTGCAATCAGCATTACAAAAGATTGAGGACCAACTTGAATCAATTAAAGAAAATGTAAAAGAACATGCTGTTGCAGTAGCTAAAAACACAATCAAACACTTGCATGATATATCTCCTAACCTTGCGGCCGGATTAGTTCCTCAGTTTAAGGTTGAACCTAAATGGGAAAATATTTTCAAGCTTACACTTGAGGATGATAGAGGTATCGCCATTAATAAGCGTGGAAGCGGTGTTAGGCGTCTAGTTCTGATTAGCTTTTTCAAAGCAGAAGCAGAGCGATTACAAAATGAATTCCCTGACAAAGGTATTATCTATGCTATTGAAGAGCCAGAAACATCCCAGCATCCAACTAATCAACGACTACTCATAGAAGCATTTCAAGAACTAGCCAACTCAGAGAAATGCCAGGTATTAATTACAACGCACGTACCAGCTCTTGTAGAAAAGATACCAACAGAATCATTACGTCACATAATTAGAACCCTTGATAATGGTCTGGAGATTAAAAATGGTAACAATGAGACACTTAGAAATATTGCAAACGACTTGGGAGTTTACCCCGATAGTAGAGCATCTGTTTTAGTTTGTGTTGAAGGGCCAAATGATATAAATTTCTTAAAAAACATTGGAAAGGTTTATCTCGATCATGGCATTGCGAACATTCCAGATATGCTTAATGACCCACGCATAGTTTTCATCCCTATGGGTGGGCATACCCTCAAAGACTGGGTTAACAATAATTATCTGAAGACGCTAAAAAAACCAGAAGTTCACATATACGACCGAGATATATCCACACCTCCTCAATATGAAAAGGAATATAAATCCGTGAACGACAGGAAAGACGGTTCCATTGCATTCATGACTACCAAAAGGGAAATGGAAAATTATTTACATCCAGATGCCATCCGGGCCGTATTTAATATTGAAATAAACATAGACGATATGACTGACGTCTCTACAGAAGTTTCACACTTAACAACTTATAACGAGAGTAATGCCAAGAAGAAAATCAACAAATTTGCTACAGCAAAAATGACTTATGAAATGCTTAATGCAAGAGATGCTGCTGGTGAGACTATAAAATGGTTTAATGCTATATATGAAAGATTATAGTGCTTATTACATATAATCATATATTAATCCTCATAAGAATGACATTTATTGTTATGGCATTGAATTAAAAAGACCGGCGGGCGCCGGTCTGAGGTGGACTATGGTACTGCGGGTTCGTCGCACTTCGGCAGCCAGTCACCATTGCTGTCCTCTTTCAGCGCGAGGTTGGTCTGCGTGCCCTGCTTCGTGTGCCGCTTGTCGTAATGAATCCCGTACTCTTTCAGCATCACCGGCAGCCCCAGCCCGAACATTTTCAGGCTCAGCACGTGCTTAAAGCCATTGGCCTCCATATAGACCAAGTAGGCGTGATAGAGATAGTTACGGGGCTGTCGCGGGATGATGTTGGCATTCCCCATAAACATCCCGTTCGTCTGCGGCAGCGTCTCCAGATAGCCGCAAAAATCAAACGTCGGGTCAGCATCGCGCTTGATGCTCAGTGCCTCGTCAGAGTTCTGCTGTGACTGGAGCAGCGTGCGGGCGGTCATCGGGTTGCTGAACCGCTGCATAAGCTGCCGCACAATGACGGCCAGCTCGCGGGCAATTTTGTCCTTCAGGTTTGGGTCGCGCTCCTCCGGGGCAATCTGTTCCGGGAAATGCAGGATAACCCGGCGACGGGAGACGCCGCCGCTACGGTCGGTGAAGCGCATCGGGTTATTGTTCACGGCCAGAATCACCGCCGGAATATGCGTGGAATACGCATCCCGGTATTTCGGGTCAACTGACACCGCATCGCCGCCGGTGATGGCCTTGAGCCCGGCGCCGTCACCGCTCCATTTCTCCTGGTCGGGCAGACGAATCAGCGAGAAGCCAATCAGCGCAGCACGCTCACGCGGCGATTCCAGCGTTTCGATAGTGGCCGATGTGGCGTTATCCTCCCCCGCGAGCAAAGTCGCGATTTCGGCCAGGATGCTTTTCCCGCTTCCCCCTGGCCCCGTCACCTCAAGAAAGAGCTGCCAGTCGTAGCGGTTCGCCAGCACCATAAACAGCGCGGCGAGAATAACGTCACGTTTGTCAGCGCGGCCACCGGCAGCACGGTCGAGCCAGCGCCAGAAATGCGGGGCATGGGTTTCGAGTGTTTCGCCCGCCACCGGCGGGGTAAAATCCACCTCACACAGGGTGCGCAGCCAGTAGGATTTGTGGTGCGGGCTGAACGTGCCGCTCGCGGTATCGAGCACGCCGTTACGGAAACCAATCAGACGGCGCGCCGGAGCGCCCTGTTGCGGGACAATCAGTTTCAGGGTCTCCACCACCGACGCAATTTTGCCTGATGAGAACGGCGCGCGCAGGCGCTGGAACAGTGCGGCCACATCGCGGGAGAAGTCAGCCGGGGAAATCACTTTCCACGCTCCGGCCTCATAGCGGGAGAGAAGCTGCCCGTTTGCATCCACGGCCAGCGCCTCGCCGTAGTGCTCATGCACGCGCATGGCCTTCTCACTGGTGCTCATGGCGGTAAACTCCGCCTCGCTCATGGTGTCGAACGGGCTCGCGACCGGTGGCTTAATGGCATCGTAAATCGCCCGGCGCGTGGCATCCTCACCGTTCAGGGTAAACGCATCATTCCAGTCACCGAACACCGGTGGCAGGGCAACCACACCGGCGCAGGCATCTGCCGCCGCTGCGGCTTTTGTCTGGCCGTCGCCGTTCAGGTCACGGTCAGCCGCGAGGACAATCTGACAGCCCGGATGCCGGTTGCGGGTAAGGCTCGCCAGAGAAAGCAGGTTCACGGACGAGAGTGCCACCATCACGGTTTCGCCGGTCAGGTGATGCACGGTCAGCGCCGTGGCGTACCCTTCTGCTATCCACAGACGTTTTCCCGCCTGTTTCTGCCCTTCGATGATATGGCATGCCCCCTTCACCTGGCCGCCTTTAAGTGTGCGCTTGTCGCCGTCCGCGTTAATGAGCTGGAGGTTAACCAGTACGCCGGTGTCGTCATACAGCGGGACAACCACATCCCCGGCGCGGTAGGTCACGCCACCGGTTTTATGCGTGGTGGTGAGCGTCAGGCATTCGTGACCGGGAAAGCCCTTGCGGGTCAGATAGGCGTTACCGGAGGCTGAACGGCTTTTCGCCAGCAGACTGGCCGCCAGCGCGGCGGCCTCCCTGCGCCCGGCTTCGGTTTCTGCCGTATCAGCAGCAATCACATCCGGGGCAAGCGGCGACAGATTACCGGTTACGGCGTTCACCCGGTCGGCGGCCTCGCTGACCGTCACGCCCAGCGCCTTTTCAACCAGGCTCAGGCCGTCACCCGCGCCGCACTGGTTGCAGAACCACGTCCCGCGCCCCTCTTTATCATCAAAGCGGAAGCGGTCAGCGCCGCCGCACACCGGACAGGGCTGATGCCGGTTTTTAATGACCTTCACCCCCAGCGCCGGGAGAATGCGCGGCCAGTGGCCGCACGCCTGTTTCACGGTTTCCGTTACGTTCATTACTTCCTCAGTGAGCCAGCGCCGGTTGCAGCGTTCGACCACATCATCAAGCCGGGCGGTCATCAGGTGAATGACGGAGGCGAGCTGTAAATGCTGTTCCGGTGACTGGCAGGCACCGGACACATCCTGCGATATCAGCATATTCCCTACGAACTGGCCGACATTGCGCAGGTGTTCAAGGTGCCGGAGGTCAGTGTGGGTGATGGTCAGGGTCAGTTCTTTCATGCAGGTACCTCCGCAACCGGCAGGCGACCGGCAAACGACAGGACATAATCGCGAACGAGGGAACGGCGTGCAGTGCACTCGTCTCCGGCAACGGTGCGGAGCATACAGATACGGGGTGTACGATCTGCGCGGCGAATGGCAGCGAAGACAAAAACAAACTGCGGGTGTGACGGGGTGAGGATAGTAGCCATGATGGCAGCCTCCAATAAGTAGCGGTTGTTGCCACCACCGGAGCTGCAAATCTCATTGGTGGTAGCCCGGACGGGGTTTGCAGTACCGGCCTTATTGGAAACCGGCCAGCCCGAAGGCTGCCCCGCCCGGACCACCATTATCTGAACGAAACCATGATGTGCGAAACACCACAGCCCGAAAAATGAGTGTGCCTGAGCCACGACATAAAAAAACACGCCTGGCGCGTGTTGTGTCGCCAATAAGTTACACGGGCTGCAAATCCCGGCTGCCGATTTTGCGACAGCGGGAAAACTATACCTGGAAATGCCGACAGGAAGCAAGCCAGAAAAAGGGGCGTTTTGCTGACCGGGCAACATCATGCATCACAGCCCCGGTTACGCGCTGCAATGCGATCACTCATCCATGCAGCAATTTCACTGTGCGCCCACGCCACGTTTTTTCCGCCGAGAGAGATTTGTTTCGGGAAAGCCTCACGGCTGATGAGGTCGTAAATTGTCGAGCGGGACAGACCGCATAAATGCATCACTTCCGGCAGACGTAAAAAACGCTCCTGAATAACGTCAGAAACCGGCATTAACGGCGCGGCAGGGGCAGAAGACGGGGAAGAAAAAGCGGTGTGCATCGGGCTACCTCATAATGTCCATACAGTGCCGGTCGTGTCTTTCCGGCTTCGGGT
>JAGTSE010000027.1 GCA_018261615.1 Pseudomonadota bacterium
GGCTAAGTAACATAAAAAAATCCGTAATCCCTGTGAGATTACGGATTCTTACACAGCCACTGGATCGTTCAACCGATCCTTAACTGATCGGCATTAAGCCATTGGCTCCCTTGTGATTCAACTAGCCTTTCTGACCTGCGGCAGGTCAAAGGCTTCGCGCAACGCGCGGACGAAGGCTTTATCGTGGCAGATGGTTTTGCCGGGGCTATCGGATAATTTCGCCACCGGTTTTCCGTTACACTCCACCAGCTTGATAACAATATTCAGCGGCTTCACGCCCGGAATATCGCAGGTGAGACGCGTGCCGATACCAAAGCCCAACTTAATACGATCGGCAAAATGCGCGTAGAGATCCAGCGCTTTGTTCAAATCGAGATTGTCAGAAAATATCAGCGTTTTCGACAGCGGGTCGATACCGAGTTTTTCATAATGAGCAATGGCTTTTTCGCCCCATTCGACAGGATCGCCTGAATCATGGCGCAGACCCTGGTAACGAGTGGCAAATTCCGCACCGAAGTCGCGTAAAAACGCATCCATCGTAATGCAGTCGGTCAGCGCAATCCCTAACTGATTGGGATACTCTTCCAGCCATGCAGCTAATGCCGCGCGCTGGCTGGTGGCCAGATCCGGGCTGATTTGCTGGTGTGCCTGGAACCATTCATGCGCCTGTGTGCCCATCGGCGTCAGCGACAGCCGACGCGCCAGATCGTAATTACTGGTGCCAATAAACCACGGTTCTTGTTGCAGACGTTCCACAATCGCTTGCTGCACATCGCGCGAGAAGCGACGGCGGGTGCCGAAATCCATCAGGCGGAAACCGGACATATCCAGTTGCTGTGAACGAACAGCAAAATCCGCCAGTTTTTCTTCCAGATGCAGCAGAGCCTGCTGCACACCAGCCTGCGGCGAGCGGCAGCGATGAACCACTTCACTGATTACCGCCAGCAGTGGAACTTCCCACATAATGACTTCACGCCACGGCCCGGAAAGGCGGATATGCAGCTTGCCGTTGTCGTTGGTGATCGTCACCTGCCGCGGATCGTAACGGAACTTCCGCAGCCAGTTGAGGTAATCGGTTTTGAAGAAGGGCAAGCCGGAGAGCCACTGGTGCTCGTCATCCTGCAAGCGCAGATGCTGCATCGCATCAACTTGTTCGCGGATAGCATCGGCGTAGATACCCAGCAGGTCGTCACCGCGGCAGCGGAATTCAGCCGTGACGTGCACGTCATAGTAATGATGGAACACCGCTTGCTGCATGTGCAGCTTATAGGCGTCGGTATCCAGCAGCGTTTGCAGACCAGGGAAAGCGAGTTGAGTCATGGTGCGCAGTAGCATCCTCTTACAGGAGCGTTTAGTACAATAAACAAAGCAGGTCGTTGCTGGAGTATACCTTGTTTACCGGGTTATTGAACCCTGATCACACCATATCGTGCTGAAAGGGTCGATGGCATTTTGTGCCTCTTGTTATAAACATACGGCAAACAGAGCTTTTCCCTCTGAAAAGATGAACATTCTACATGGCGCGATTTAGGCAACCGGAATAGACTGGAGTCGTAACCAAACAGAAGATGCTAAAGGTTTTTTATGACACAACAGCCACAAGCCAAATACCGCCACGATTACCGTGCGCCGGATTACCTGATTAGCGATATTGACTTGACTTTTGATCTTGATGCCGCAAAAACCGTCGTCACCGCATTAAGTACCGTGTCACGCCATAGCGCCTCTGCGACGCCGCTGCGCCTTGATGGCGGCGAGCTGAAACTGATTTCAGTACATGTCAATGACGAACCCTGGACCAACTATAAAGAAGAAGGCTCCCAGCTGGTTCTCGATGGCCTGCCGGAACGTTTTACTCTGCGCATTGTTAATGAGATCAGCCCTGCGGCGAACACTGCGCTGGAAGGGCTTTACCAGTCCGGTGAAGCGCTGTGCACGCAGTGTGAAGCTGAAGGTTTCCGCCACATTACCTGGTATCTCGATCGCCCGGACGTGCTGGCCCGCTTTACCACTAAACTGATCGCCGATAAATCCCGCTATCCGTTCCTGCTGTCGAACGGCAACCGCGTGGCGCAGGGCGAGCTGGAGAATGGTCGCCACTGGGTACAGTGGCAGGATCCGTTCCCGAAACCGTGCTATCTGTTTGCGCTGGTGGCCGGTGATTTCGACGTACTGCGAGATAAATTTACTACCCGCTCCGGGCGTGAAGTCGCTCTGGAGCTGTATGTCGATCGCGGTAATCTCGATCGCGCGCCGTGGGCAATGACCTCGCTGAAAAACTCGATGAAGTGGGATGAGCAGCGTTTCGGTCTGGAATACGATCTCGACATCTATATGATCGTCGCTGTCGACTTCTTTAATATGGGGGCGATGGAGAACAAAGGGCTGAATATCTTCAACTCTAAATACGTTCTCGCCCGCACCGATACCGCGACGGATAAAGACTATCTCGATATTGAGCGCGTTATCGGTCACGAATATTTTCACAACTGGACCGGTAACCGTGTGACCTGTCGCGACTGGTTCCAGCTTAGCCTGAAAGAGGGGCTGACAGTATTTCGCGACCAGGAGTTCAGCTCTGATCTAGGTTCCCGCGCGGTTAACCGAATTAACAACGTGCGCACCATGCGTGGCCTGCAATTCGCCGAAGACGCCAGCCCGATGGCGCACCCGATCCGTCCGGACAAAGTTATCGAAATGAATAACTTCTATACCCTGACGGTGTATGAAAAGGGTGCAGAAGTGATCCGCATGATGCACACGCTGCTCGGTGAAGCGAATTTCCAGAAAGGGATGCAGCTCTACTTTGAACGTCATGACGGCAGCGCAGCAACCTGTGACGACTTCGTGCAGGCGATGGAAGATGCGTCGAATGTCGATCTGTCGCATTTCCGCCGTTGGTACAGCCAGGCCGGTACGCCGATTGTAACGGTGTCCGACGATTACAACCCGAATACCGAGCAGTATACGCTGACCATTAGTCAGCGCACGCCGCCAACCACCGAGCAGCAGGAAAAACAGCCACTGCACATTCCGTTCGATATCGAGCTGTACGATAACGAAGGTAAGGTGATCCCGCTGCAAAAAGATGGCCACCCGGTTCATCATGTGCTGAATGTCACCCAGGCCGAGCAAACCTTTATTTTCGACAATGTCTATTTTCAGCCGGTGCCGTCGCTGCTGCGTGAATTTTCCGCGCCGGTGAAACTGGAATATAAATGGAGCGATCAGCAGTTAACCTTCCTGATGCGTCATGCCAGCAACGATTTCTCTCGCTGGGATGCGGCGCAAAGCCTGCTGGCCACGCACATCAAACTGAACGTTGCACGCCATCAGCAGGGCCAGGCGTTGTCGCTGCCTCTGCATGTTGCCGATGCGTTCCGCGCCATTTTGCTTGATGAGGTAATCGATCCGGCGCTGGCCGCTGAGATCCTCACGCTGCCATCGGCGAACGAAATTGCCGAACTGTTTGACATCATCGATCCGCTGGCGATTGCCGCCGTTCGCGAAGCGTTAACCCGCACGCTGGCGACAGAGCTGGCCGATGAGTTCCTGGCGATTTATCACGCTCACAAACTCGACAGCTACCAGGTTGAACATGCCGATATCGGCAAGCGTTCCCTGCGTAACACTGCGCTGCGCTATCTGGCGTTCGGCGATGCGCAACTGGCCAACAAACTGGTTAGTCAGCAGTACCACGATGCGGACAATATGACGGATGCGCTGGCAGCGCTCTCCGCTGCGGTTGCCGCGCAGCTTCCGTGCCGCGATGCGCTGATGCAGGAGTATGATGACAAGTGGCATCAGGATGGTCTGGTGATGGATAAATGGTTCATCCTGCAGGCGACAAGCCCGGCGCATAACGTGCTGGAAATGGTGCGTAGCCTGCTGAAACACCGCTCGTTCTCCCTGAGCAACCCGAACCGTATCCGCTCGCTGATCGGTGCTTTTGCCGGTAGCAACCCAGCGGCGTTCCATGCGCAGGATGGTAGCGGCTATCAGTTCCTGGTGGAGATGCTAACTGAGCTGAACAGCCGCAACCCGCAGGTAGCATCGCGTTTGATTGAGCCTCTGATCCGCCTGAAGCGTTATGACAGTAAACGTCAGGCGCTAATGCGTACGGCACTGGAGCAACTAAAAGCACTGCCGAATCTCTCCGGCGATCTGTTTGAGAAAGTCAGCAAAGCGCTGGCGTGATGCTGTATGGCCCGGTGGCACAATAGCGCCATCGGGCAAAAAGTGGATTAAGCGTGGTGAGTCCGGGGCAATGCAGTCAGTTCCGACTCGCCGCGTTTCATCACTCGGTTCAGTACCTCTTCTTCCAGTTCCGCCAGCCTTACCGAGCCCAGCCGGCGTGGGCGCGGCAGATCGATGGTCAAATCGAGGCCGATTTTCCCTTCCTCTATTAATAACACGCGATCAGCCATCGCTACCGCTTCGCTGACATCGTGTGTCACCAGCACCACGGTAAAACCATAGGTTTGCCACAGTTCGGTGATCAGTGCCTGCATCTCCAGCCGGGTTAAGGCATCCAGCGCACCTAACGGTTCATCCAGCAATAACAATCCCGGTTGATGCACCAGCGCGCGAGCCAGCGCAACGCGCTGTTTTTGCCCGCCGGAGAGAGCTGCAGGCCATTCACTGGCCCGTTGTTCCAGCCCCACCGATTGCAACGCCTGTTGTGCAGCACCTCGCCAGCGGCCTTTCAGCCCCAGCCCGACATTATCAATCACCGATTTCCATGGCAGCAGACGCGCATCCTGGAACATCATGCGCGTGTCATGCTGAATTTCTGAAAGCGGTGTATTGCCGGCCAGCAACTCTCCGCCATTCGGCGACTCCAGCCCGGCCAGCAGGCGCAGCAGGGTGCTTTTCCCACCGCCGCTACGGCCCACCACGGCAATAAACTGCCCGGCGGCGATATGCAAATTCAGCGCATTCAGCACCAGATTGTTACCGTAACGTTTGTTGACGCCGTTGAGTAACAATGGGATCCCCTGATTCAGTCGGGCAGTGTTCATGCGGTGACCTCTTTGGTGTGGTAAGCGGGATGCCAGCGTAGCCACAGGAGCTCCAGCAGTTGTGCGCTGGCATCTGCCAGTTTGCCAAGCAGGGCATAGAGAATAATGGCGACCACCACGACATCGGTTTGCAGGAATTCGCGGGCGTTCATCGCCAGGTAACCGATCCCGGCGTTGGCTGAAATGGTTTCCGCCACAATTAACGTCAGCCACATCAAACCGAGCGCAAAGCGCACACCCACCATGATCGACGGTAGCGCGCCGGGCAGGATCACATGGAGGAAAAGGCTAAAGCCCGAAAGGCCGTAGCTGCGCGCCATCTCCAGCAGACCCTGATCAATATTGCGGATGCCATGCCAGGTGTTGATATAGATGGGGAATAGCGTACCGAGCGCCACGAGGAATATTTTGGCACTCTCGTCGATACCGAACCATAAAATCACCAGCGGAATCAGCGCCAGATGTGGCACATTACGCAGCATCTGAATGGATGTATCCAGCAGGCGCTCTCCCCAGCGCGACAGGCCGCTGATAAGCCCGAGTATCAACCCAATCGAGCCACCGATGGAGAAGCCAATCACCGCCCGCCACGAACTGATGGCCAGGTGCTGCCACAACTCGCCGCTGGCGCTTAGCGTCCAGAACGCTTTTACGACGCCTTCCGGTGAAGGCAGGATGCGCGTGGATAACCAACCAGTGGAAGAGGCGATTTGCCATACCATCACAATCCCGGCGGGTAGCAGCCATGGAGCGAGACGCAGTAACCATTTGTTTTGTCGAACCATAGAAACCTCAGCTTTGCGCCACTTTACGGGGAATAAACTCATTTGCTACCGTTTCACCCTGCAATTTCAGTGGCTGTGGTTGTGGGATCTCGGGGATAGCGACATCGAGATGCGGGAATAGCAGTTCACCCACCCGGTATGCCTCTTCCAGATGCGGATAGCCGGACAGGATAAAACTGTCGATCCCCAGTGCCAGGCTTCGGCGGTGGTTTCACGAACGATGACATGCAGACGAATACCAAACCGCACCTTACGTCCATGGGCTGCGGCTTTGGCACGCACCTGCGCAATCTTCTCTTTCACCCGTTCTGGCGGTTCACCCCACGTGAGATAGAGATCAACCTGTTCCGCTGCCAGATCCTGTGCCACATCCGAGGAGCCGCCAAAATAGAGCGGTGGACGCGGCTGCTGTACTGGCGGGAAAAAGAGCTTCGCCCCGCTAACATGAATATGCTTGCCTTCGTAATCCACCGTGTCGCCCTCCAGAAGGCGGCGCCAGACATGGGTGAATTCGGAGGAGACTTCATAGCGTTCGTTGTGATCAAGAAATACGCCATCACCTGCAAGTTCCTGCGGATCGCTGCCTGTGACAAGGTTAAACAGCGCGCGGCCATCGGAGAGTCTGTCCAGCGTTGCTGCCTGACGCGCCGCGACGGTCGGTGAAACCACGCTTGGACGCAGCGCTACCAGAAATTTTAACCGCTGTGTGACCGGGATCAACGAGGCGGCCACCAGCCACGCATCTTCGCACGAACGGCCAGTAGGAATTAACACACCGCTAAAACCCAGCCGGTCGGCGGCCTGCGCGATTTGCTGCAAATAGTTATGATCCACCGGGCGTGAGCCCTCGTCAGTGCCAAGATAGTGGCCGTCGCCGTGCGTCGGTAAAAACCAGAACAGATTCAGACTCATGATTTCGCTCCTTCTTTGGTCGGTTGCCAGATACGGGTACGGATATCGACCTTCTTCGGCACCAGGCGGTTGTCATAAAAGAGATCGGCAGTTTGTTGCTGCAACGCTGCAGTGGCTTCATTAACAGGTGCAATTTTGGTTGGCGGTCGATGATCGAAATAGGTTGAAATCACCGCGGGCGGCAGCCCCATGGTTTTTGCCAGTAGCGCCACGCTTTCGTCGCGGTGGCTGATGGTTAAGGCATCGGCTTCGCTAAAGGAATTCAGTACACCCTGCAGGAATTCACCGTTCTTTTCTGCATACGGGCGAGCGGCTAAATAGAAGGAACCAGTCTGTTTGAGTGTGGTGCCGTCTTTCAGTACCCGTACTCCACCCTGCAACAAGGCCGCAGAGTAGTAAGGATCCCAGATTGCCCACGCATCCACATTCCCTTGCTGGAAAGCAGCGCGCGCATCGGCAGGCGTCAGAAACACGGGTTGGATATCACTGAACTTCAGCCCGGCCTGTTGCAGAGCGCGCAGCAGCAAATTATGGGAGCTGGAGCCTTTCTGGAAGGCTACTTTACGTCCTTTCAGATCGTCTACCGTCTTGATGGGGCTGTTTTCCGCCACCAGAATCACTTCGGCTTTCGGTTTCGGCGGCTCGACTCCGACATACACCAGATCCGCGCCCGCTGCCTGCGCAAAGATGGGGGGAATATCGCCGGTGCTGCCAAGATCAATACTGCCGACATTAAGCGCTTCCAGCATCTGCGGGCCTGCCGGAAATTCAACCCAGGAAATTTTTGTGCTCGGGTAGCGTTGCTCCAGCAACTGATGGCTTTTCGCCAGCACCATACTGACGCTGCCTTTTTGGTAACCAATGCGCAACGCGTCAGGTGCGGGATCTGCGGCCTGCGATAAAGCAGAAAACGACAGCAGCCCAGCCAGTGCCAGCCAGGGGGAACGATTAAACATGAGCAACTCCTTGTGGTAGGTGAAAATCCGGTGCCTGAATCTCCCGGCGGTGCAGCGCCTGCCAGAAGGTTTCCAGCGCATTATCAAGGCGCGTTTCCAGGTTTGGTGTCAGGCTGGGTTTGTGCTGGTAATCCAGCACCTGGGTATCGTCGGCAAACACGCCGTGCAGAATTTCTTGTGCTTTCAGGGCGCTGAGTACCGGTTTCAGGGCGTAGTCCACCGCCAGCATGTGCGCCACCGTGCCGCCGGTCGCTAACGGCAATACGATTTTGCCTTCCAGCGCCCGCTCAGGGAGTAGATCAAGCAGCGCTTTCAGCGCTCCGGCATAAGCCGCTTTGTAAACTGGCGTGGCGACAATCAGTCCGTCTGCTTCTTTAAGCTGTTCAATAAAGGTTTGCAGGGCAGGGCTATCGAAACGCGCATAGATGAGATCTTCCGGCGCGAAGTTTTGCAGGTGCCAATGGTAGACTTCGACTTCTTGCTCGTTGAGGCGCTCGCGGACATATTCCAGCAGCGCGCTGGAGCGGGAGGGGAAGTGTGGACTTCCCGCCAGGGTGACAACTCGCATAATCGCTCCTTATAACTAATAGTTCTCTTTTTGATAGCATTCATAACAATTCACCACAGTGTGGCAGAGGCGATTTATTCCACTAAATGATTTATTCGAAGAAAAATTGCTAAAAAATGCATAAAGCAAAATGGCGAGAGAAAACGATTGCGTCGGATGCGCTTTTTTTTGCCGCAGGTCAATTCCCTTTCACGGCACTTTCACTGATAATACGCCCCCGGTTTGCACCCGGGAATTCAGGAGAGTTCATGTACTACCCTTTCGTTCGTAAAGCCCTTTTTCAGCTCGATCCAGAGCGTGCCCATGAATTGACCTTCCAGCAGTTACGCCGTATTACCGGAACGCCTTTTGAGGCGCTGGTTCGTCAGCGCGTGCCGGAAAAACCTGTGCAGTGCATGGGACTGACGTTTAAGAACCCGCTGGGATTAGCGGCCGGGCTGGATAAAAACGGTGAATGCATTGATGCGCTGGGGGCAATGGGTTTTGGCTCCATTGAGATCGGTACTGTTACGCCTCGCCCGCAGCCGGGAAATGACAAGCCAAGGATCTTCCGCCTGGTGGATGCCGAAGGTCTGATCAACCGCATGGGGTTTAATAATCTCGGTGTAGATAACCTGGTTGAGAACGTCAAAAAATCGCATTTTGATGGCGTGCTGGGCATCAATATCGGTAAAAATAAAGACACGCCGGTAGAGAATGGGAAAGATGACTATCTGATTTGCATGGAAAAAGTCTATGCCTATGCCGGTTATATCGCCATTAATATTTCCTCACCGAATACTCCAGGTTTACGCACGCTGCAATATGGCGAAGCGCTGGACGATCTTTTAACGGCGATTAAAAATAAACAGAATGATCTGCAAAACATCCACCATAAATATGTTCCGGTGGCGGTGAAGATCGCGCCCGATCTTTCTGAGGAAGAATTGATCCAGGTGGCCGACAGTTTAGTTCGCCACAATATTGATGGCGTTATTGCTACCAATACCACGCTGGATAGATCGTTGGTGCAGGGAATGAAATACTGTGATGAAACGGGTGGTTTAAGTGGACGTCCGCTGCAATTAAAAAGCACGGAAATAATCCGTCGCCTGTCGCAGGAATTAAAGGGACGTTTGCCAATTATCGGCGTCGGCGGCATTGATTCAGTGATTGCTGCCCGCGAGAAGATCGCTGCGGGTGCGTCTATCGTGCAAATTTATTCCGGCTTTATTTTTAAAGGCCCGCCGCTGATTAAAGAAATCGTCACCCATATCTAATCTTTTTTTGCCAGAATGTATCCAGGGCTTTATTTCCGGCCCTGGTTGTTTTATATTCCCTTACTGTTGCTAATTTGTACATTGTGGTCTTTTATTATTAGAGTAATAAGCGAGACGGCGACAGAATAAAAAAGCGACAGGAAGTTTAAGGAGAGGGGAGAGAGCAATGCGAATTAAACCTGACGATAATTGGCGCTGGTATTTTGATGACGAGCACGATCGTATGATGCTCGATTTAGCCAATGGTATGTTATTTCGCTCCCGTTTTGCCCGAAAAATGCTGACGCCGGATGCGTTTTTACCCTCCGGTTTTTGTGTTGATGACGCTGCTTTATATTTCTCGTTTGAGGAAAAATGCCGCAACCTCGCTCTCTCTAATGAACAGCGTGCGGAACTGGTGCTTAATGCGCTGGTGGCGATTCGCTTCCTGAAACCGCAAATGCCGAAAAGCTGGCATTTTATGACTCACGATGCATTCTGGTCGCCCGCGACTGGTGAAGGTGCCTGTGTCTGGCTGAGCGACACCCAGGAGTGCGTAAACCTGCTGGTGGTTGAGCCAGGCGAAAATGCCGCACTGTGCCTGCTGGCGCAACCCGGCGTGGTGATCGCCGGGCGCACGATGCAACTGGGTGATGCAATTAAGGTAATGAATGATCGCCTGAAACCCCAGCTTCACACCGAGAGTCTCCGTTTCGAACAGGCGGTTTAAGCCTCCAGTCGCAGTGCCGTTTTCGGAATACAACTGCAGCAGAGGATTGCGCCATCCTGCCTGATGGCCGATTTTTTCATTGCGCTCACTTCACCTTCAATCAGCTTGATCTGGCAACAACCGCACAGACCTGCACGGCAGGAATAGGGTACGCGGATCCCCTGATTTTCCAGTTGCTCCAGCAGCACCTGCTGATTGTTGCCAATAAATGTTTGCCCCTTCCAGCTAATCTCTACTGTTCCCGCTGTCTGAATTTCCGCTTCCAGCGCTTCTGCAACGGCGCCCGAGCTGTAAATTTTTGCGGGTGCGGTCGCCAGCACAGCCACTTCGTCGCCTACGCGGATGACGCCGCTGTTGCGCGCAATCAGGTTCTGCCCGAAATCGACTTCACCGTTATCCTGTGCGGTACGAAAACCTTGCAGCGTGGCTAACGGTTCACCGGTCGGATGTTTTTGCCCACGTTCCGGGCTAACGGTGGTAAACACGCAGCGGCTACACGGTTTGACAACATCAAACACCACATCGCCGATACGCACGACTTTCCAGTTATCCTCTTCCCACGCTTGTGCACCGGTTACCACCAGATTGGGACGAAACTGCTCCATCTTCACGCTGGCCGGGCAACGGTTTTGCAAATCACGCAGCGAAGCTTCGTTGGCCAACAAATAAGGGAAACCGTCAGCAAAAGAGAGCGGCACATCTTCATAACGCTTAACGCGACGGGTTAATTCCGGGCCTAACCAGCGCAATTGCACTTCACGGACGAAAAACCCGCTGAGCCAGCGATTAATCTCATCTGGCGCTATCAGCGCGGAAAAATGGTTACCCCACACTTCCGTTGGCGCGCCTTCAGGCGCAAAATCGGTAAAACGAATTATCGCGCTACTGCCGTCCGGTGCGGTTAGATGCAGACCATCTGTTAATGGTGATGGCGTAAAGCGCACCATCTGCGGATACTGACGCGCGGTAATAAAAGTGCCATCGGGCTGAGTGACCATAAAAATACGGTCAAAAGCAAAGCCGCTGGCATCGGCAAGCGCATGCGTTAGCCCAATACCGCGCATGGATTTTACCGGATGGATAAAGAGACGCGAAATCGTTGGCACGTCTTGCTCCCAGTAAGTCGAAAATAAGCCCTCAACTTTATGACATGGCCGTCAGATTAGCTATAATGCGCAACAATTTTCGTTGAGTATAAGTGACATTATGATTTCTCTGTTTGCCAGTACGGCCCGCGGGCTGGAAGAGCTGTTAAAAACTGAACTGGAAAAACTCGGCGCGCAGGAGTGCCGCGTGGTTCAGGGTGGTGTCCATTTTGAAGGTGACACGCGGCTTCTGTACCAGAGCTTGATGTGGAGTCGCCTGGCTTCGCGCATTATGCTGCCGCTCGGAGAGTGCAAGGTTTACAGCGATCTTGATCTTTATCTCGGTGTGCAGGCGATCAACTGGACAGAGATTTTCAATCCCGGCGCGACATTTGCCGTGCACTTTAGCGGCCTGAACGATGAGATTCGCAACAGCCAGTACGGCGCGCTGAAAGTGAAAGACGCCATCGTCGATAGCTTTACCCGCAAAAACCTGCCGCGCCCGAACGTCGAGCGCGAACTGCCGGATTTGCGTATTAACGTCTGGCTGAATCAGGATACGGCAAATATCTCCCTTGATCTGAGCGGTGAAGGTCTGCACTTGCGCGGTTACCGTGATCGCACTGGTATTGCGCCGATCAAAGAGAACCTGGCGGCAGCCATTGTGATGCGTTCCGGCTGGCAGCCGGGCACACCGCTGCTCGATCCTATGTGTGGCTCCGGTACGCTGCTGATCGAAGCAGCCATGGCGGCAACCGATCGCGCACCGGGTCTGCATCGCGGTCACTGGGGTTTTGGCGGCTGGGCGCAGCATGATGAAGCGCAGTGGAAAGAAGTGAAAGCGGAAGCGCAAACGCGCGCGCGCCTGGGGCTGGCCGGTTATGAATCTCGCTTTTATGGCTCTGACAGCGACGCGCGCGTTATCGACATCGCCCGTAAAAACGCTCGTCGTGCCGGGATTGGCGAGCTGGTGACCTTCGAAGCAAAAGATGTCGCCCAGCTCAGCAACCCGTTGCCGAAAGGCCCGTACGGTACGGTGATCAGTAACCCGCCGTACGGTGAACGTCTGGAGAGCGAACCGGCGCTGATCGCGCTGCATAGCCTGTTGGGCCGTCTGCTGAAAGCGCAGTTCGGCGGCTGGAATCTGTCACTGTTCAGCGCCTCTGTCGATCTGCTTAACTGCCTGCAACTGCGTGCTGAGCGCCAGTTCAAAGCCAAGAATGGCCCGCTGGATTGTGTACAGAAAAATTACCATCTGGCAGAAAATACCGGCGAAGCAAAAGCGCCAGCACTGGCGGAAGACTACGCCAACCGTCTGCGTAAGAACGTTAAAAAGCTGGAGAAATGGGCGCGCCAGGAGGGCATTGAATGCTATCGCCTGTATGATGCTGATCTGCCGGATTACAACGTGGCGGTCGATCGCTATGCCGACTGGGTGGTGGTACAGGAGTATGCCGCGCCGAAGACCATTGATGCGCAAAAAGCGCGCCAGCGCCTGTTTGATATTATCGCCGCCACTATCCAGGTACTGGGTATCGCACCGAACAAGCTGGTGCTGAAAACCCGCGAGCGGCAGAAGGGCACCAATCAGTATCATAAAATGAACGAGAAGGGCGACTTTATGGAGGTGAGCGAGTACAACGCCCGCCTGTGGGTCAACCTGACGGACTATCTGGATACCGGCCTGTTCCTTGACCATCGTATTGCCCGCCGTATGCTGGGGCAAATGAGCAAGGGTAAAGATTTCCTCAATCTCTTCTCCTACACCGGCAGTGCCAGTGTGCATGCCGGGCTGGGTGGCGCGCGTTCCACCACCACGGTGGATATGTCGCGCACTTATCTGGAGTGGGCCGAGCGCAACCTGCGCCTTAATGGCCTGAGTGGCCGCGTGCATCGCCTGATTCAGGCCGATTGTCTGAGCTGGCTGCGTGAGACCGATGAGCAGTTTGATCTGATCTTTATCGATCCGCCGACCTTCTCCAACTCCAAACGGATGGAAGACTCTTTTGATGTGCAGCGCGATCACATGCGGCTAATGCAGGATCTGAAACGCCTGCTGCGCAAAGGCGGCACCATTATGTTCTCCAATAACAAACGCGGTTTTCGTATGGATCTCGACGGGCTGGCGAAACTGGGTCTGCAGGCACAAGAAATTACCCAAAAAACGCAGTCGCAGGATTTTGCCCGCAACCGTCAAATCCACAACTGCTGGCTGATTACCGCAGCCTGAAAGGATAAATAAATGTCATTAATCAGTATGCATGGCGCATGGCTGTCGTTCAGCGATGCGCCGCTTCTCGATAATGCTGAACTGCATATCGAAGAAAATGAGCGCGTCTGTCTGGTCGGCCGTAACGGCGCAGGTAAATCGACGCTGATGAAGATCCTCAACCGCGAACAGGGGCTGGATGACGGCCGTATCGTTTACGAACAGGATCTGATTGTTTCGCGTCTTCAGCAGGACCCGCCGCGTAATGTCGCCGGTAGCGTCTATGACTTCGTCGCGGAGGGTATTTCTGAACAGGCTGAGTATCTGAAGCGTTATCACGACATCTCCCATCTGGTGATGACCGACCCGAGTGATAAAAATCTCAACGAACTGGCGAAAGTGCAGGAGATGCTGGATCACCACGGCTTGTGGCAGCTGGAAGACCGTATCAACGAGGTGCTGGGGCAACTCGGTCTGGTACCGGATATGGAGCTGTCGGCGTTATCCGGTGGCTGGCTGCGTAAAGCGGCGCTGGGCCGTGCGCTGGTCAGCGGGCCAAAAGTACTACTGCTGGACGAACCAACGAACCACCTGGATATTGAAGCGATCGACTGGCTGGAAGGATTCCTGAAAACCTTTAGCGGTACCATTATCTTTATCTCGCACGACCGTTCGTTTATCCGCAATATGGCGACGCGCATTGTCGATCTTGATCGCGGGAAACTGGTTACCTATCCTGGTGATTACGATACCTACCTGCTGGAGAAAGAAGAGAACCTTCGCGTTGAAGAGCTGCAAAACGCCGAGTTCGACCGCAAACTGGCGCAGGAAGAAGTGTGGATCCGTCAGGGGATTAAAGCGCGCCGTACCCGTAACGAAGGCCGCGTCCGTGCGCTGAAAGCGTTGCGTCGCGAGCGCAGTGAACGCCGTGAAGTGATGGGCAGCGCGAAGATGCAGGTCGAAGAGGCTTCACGCTCCGGCAAGATCGTCTTTGAGATGGAAAACGTTAATTATGGCGTGGAGGGCAAAGTGCTGGTGCGCGACTTCTCCACGCAGGTACAGCGCGGCGATAAAATCGCGCTGATTGGCCCGAACGGCTGCGGTAAAACCACCTTGCTGAAGCTGATGCTGGATCAACTGAAAGCTGACAGCGGCCGCGTGCATGTTGGTACCAAGCTGGAAGTGGCGTACTTTGATCAGCACCGTGCTGAACTTGATCCGGATAAAACGGTGATGGACAACCTGGCTGAAGGCAAGCAGGAAGTGCTGGTGAACGGTAAGCCGCGCCATATTCTGGGATATTTGCAGGACTTCTTGTTCCATCCGAAACGGGCGATGACGCCGGTGCGCGCGCTCTCCGGCGGGGAACGTAACCGTCTGTTACTGGCGCGTTTATTCCTGAAACCCAGCAACCTGTTGATTCTCGATGAACCGACCAACGACCTGGATGTGGAAACGCTGGAGTTGCTGGAAGAGTTGATTGATAGTTATCAGGGTACAGTTCTGTTGGTGAGCCACGATCGTCAGTTTGTTGATAATACCGTGACTGAATGCTGGATTTTCGAAGGCGAAGGCCTGATTGGACGGTATGTAGGCGGTTACCACGATGCCCGTGGTCAGCAAGCGGCTTCGCAGGACTTTAAACAGGCGGCGGCGAAGAAAACGGTGGAAGTTCCAGTAACCAAAGCAGAAACTGTCAAACGCAGCAGTAACAAACTGAGCTATAACCTGCAACGAGAACTGGAACAATTGCCGCAAAAGCTGGAGCAATTGGAAGCGGAACTGGGTGATTTGCAGTCTCAGGTCGCCGATGCCAGCTTCTTTAGTCAGCCACAAGATCATACGCAAAAAGTCTTAGCAGACATGGCTACGGCGGAACAGGCGCTGGAAGAGGCGTTTGAACGCTGGGAGTATCTTGAGGCTTTGAAAAGCGGCGCATAAAGGGAGTCAGTATGTGTGAACACCACCACGCCACACGCCACATTCTTTGCTCACAATGTGACATGCTGGTGGCGCTGCCGCCGTTGTTGTACGGCCATAAAGCGACTTGCCCTCGCTGTGGCACAACACTGACAACCGAGTGGGACGTGCCCCGGCAGCGTCCCACAGCTTATGCCATCGTGGCGTTGTTCATGTTGCTGCTCGCCAACCTTTTTCCCTTCGTTAATATGCAGGTCGCCGGTGTCACCAGCGAGGTCACAATGCTGGAAATCCCCGGCGTGCTCTTTTCTGAAGATTATGCCAGCCTCGGCACTTTATTCCTGCTGTTTGTACAACTGGTTCCGGCATTCTGCCTGGTGACTATCCTGCTGCTGGTGAATCGTGTGCCGATGAATTTTCGCCTGCGCATCAATCTGGCGCGGGTGCTATTCCAGCTAAAAAGCTGGGGAATGGCAGAGATCTTCCTCGCAGGCGTGCTGGTGAGTTTTGTTAAGCTGATGGCCTATGGCGATATTGGCATAGGCAGCAGTTTTATTCCCTGGTGTCTGTTCTGTCTGTTGCAATTGCGCGCTTTCCAGTGCGTTGATCGTCACTGGTTGTGGGATGACATTGCGCCTGCGCCGCAACCGCAACAGGCATTGCGCATCGGTGTGCCGGGGATCCGTCAGGGGCTGCGCTCCTGTCCGTGCTGTACGGCGATTGTCGCGGTTGATCAACCCGTTTGCCCGCGTTGCCACACGCATGGACACGCCCGGCGGCGCAACAGTATCCAGTGGACGCTGGCGCTGTTGATGACTTCGGTGATGCTCTATCTGCCCGCCAATATTATGCCAATTATGGTAACCGACCTACTGGGCGATCGCTCGCCATCGACCATTCTCTCCGGGGTGATTTTTCTGTGGAGCGAGGGTTCTTACCCGGTGGCGCTGGTGATTTTTATCGCCAGTATTATGGTGCCGACGTTGAAAATGATAGGCATTGCCTGGCTCTGTATTGATGCGAAAGGTCATGGCCGACGAGACTGCGAGCGGATGCATTTTATTTATGAAGTGGTGGAATTTGTCGGGCGCTGGTCAATGATTGACGTGTTTGTGATTGCAGTACTCTCTGCGCTGGTGCGGATGGGCGGGCTGATGAATATTTATCCTGCGATGGGTGCGCTGATGTTTGCGCTGGTCGTTATTATCACGATGTTTGCGGCAATGACTTTCGATCCGCGCTTAAGCTGGGATCGTGAGCCAAAAACGCACCATGAGGAGTCGTTAGAGCATGGAGAATAAGAGTGGGAAAGCCAACGTGCAAAAGGTGAGAAACTGGTCGCCGGTGTGGATTTTCCCGATTGTTACGGCGCTGATTGGCGCATGGGTTCTGTTTTATCATTACAGCCACCAGGGGCCGGAGGTGACACTGATCACCACCAATGCCGAGGGAATTATCGGCGGTAAGACCACCATCAAGAGTCGCAGCGTTGATGTCGGTGTGGTTGAAAGCACGACGCTGACTGACGATTTAACTCATGTGGAAATCAAGGTGCGGCTTAACTCCGGGATGAAAAAGCTGCTGCATGTCGATTCTGTTTTCTGGGTTGTGAAACCGCAGGTGGGCCGTGAAGGCATTAGCGGCCTGGGCACGCTGCTTTCGGGGGTTTATATCGAACTGCAACCGGGTACAAAAGGCAGTGTGTCGCATCGCTATAATTTGCTCGATTCTCCGCCGCTGGCGCCGCCTGACGCCAAAGGCATACGTGTGATCCTCGACAGCAGCAAAGTCGGTCAACTGAGCCCCGGCGATCCGGTACTGTTCCGTGGTTATCGCGTCGGTTCGGTTGAGACCAGCACTTTCGATACGCAAAAACGCACGATGAGTTATCAGTTATTTATCAACGCGCCGAATGATCGGCTGGTGACCAGCAATGTACGTTTCTGGAAAGACAGCGGCATTGCTGTTGATTTGTCCTCCGACGGGATGCGTGTGGAGATGGGCTCTCTGACCACTCTGTTTGGCGGCGGCGTCAGTTTTGACGTTCCGGAAGGCGTGGATCTTGGTCAGCCGGTGGCGGAGAAATCCGTTTTCACGCTGTATGACGATCAGCGTAGCATTCAGGAGTCGCTCTATACCGACCACATTGACTATCTTATGTTCTTCAAAGATTCGGTTCGCGGCCTGCAGCCTGGCGCGCCGGTTGAATTTCGTGGCATTCGTCTGGGTACGGTAAGTAGGGTGCCGTTCTTCACTGAAGGTATGCGTCAGGCGCTGAATGATGATTACCGCATTCCTGTGCTGATCCGTATTGAACCGGGACGTTTGATTAATCAACTGGGCGAAGATCCCAATGTGAGATCGCGTATGAATGAACTACTCACACGCGGTCTGCGCGGTTCGTTGAAGACCGGGAATATTATTACTGGCGCGCTGTATGTCGACCTCGACTTCTATAACAACGTACCTGCCGTAAGCGGCATGCGGGAGTTTGTGGGTTACCCGATCATTCCAACCGTGAGCGGCGGTCTGGCGCAGATCCAGCAGCGTCTGATGGATACGCTGGATAAGATCAACAATCTACCGTTGAATCCGATGATCCAGCAGGCGACGTCAACGCTTTCTGAAAGTCAGCAGACGCTTAAACGTCTGCAAACGACGCTGGATAATCTCAACAAGCTGACAGCCAGCCAGTCAATGCAGCAGCTACCGGCTGATATGCAGTCCACACTGCGTGAACTGAATCGCAGCATGCAAGGCTTCCAGCCCGGCTCTGCTGCCTATAACAAGATGGTGGCGGATATGCAGCGCCTGGATCAGGTACTGCGGGAATTGCAACCGGTGCTGAAAACACTCAACGACAAGAGCAATGCGCTGGTATTCGAAGCGAAAGGGAAAGACGATCCGCAGCCGAAGAGGGCGAAACAATGAAAAAGAGCGCAATAATAATTGTGGCACTGTTGCTGACGGCATGTAGCAGCAGCGGTGACAATAAAAGTTACTACCAGTTACCGTCGCCGCCACAAACGGCAGTGCAGGTCAGCACTGGGCAGAGCCAGGGCAATCGTCAGTTATGGGTTGAGCAGGTTTCAGTGCCGGATTACCTCGCGGGTAATGGTGTAGTGTATCAAACCACGGATGTGCAGTATGTTATTGCGAATAACAATCTGTGGGCCAGCCCGCTTGACCAGCAGCTGCGCAATACGCTGATCGCGAACCTGAGCAATCAGTTGCCGGGTTGGGTTGTGGCATCGCAGCCGCTGGGCAGTGAACAGGACACGCTGAATGTGACGGTGACCGGTTTTCACGGGCGTTATGATGGTCGCGTTATTGTCAGCGGCGAGTGGTTGCTTAAACACCAGGGGCAACTGATTAAGCGACCATTCTATATTGGGCTCAAGCAGCAACAAGACGGGTATGACGAAATGGTGAAAATGTTGGCTCAGGGCTGGCAGCAGGAGGCGGTGAGCATAGCCGCGCAGCTAAATCGTCTGCCATAAGTAAATTTAATTGATAATGAACCGTCATAGTTAAAAGCTGTGGCGGTTTTTTTTGTCATTATGCTCCGTACGTTAGCTGTGCTGGCTCACATTTTTTGTCCAAATGAATTTCCATGTAGCTCACATTTATGACACTGGCGTGAATTTTGCGCATTGACGACAACGCTTATTCAAGGTATTCGTTACCTGTGGTTGCGCATTAAGTAACCACTGTTTTCTTTTCCACCAGATCAAAGAATGAGGGAAACGAGGCATGAAGAGACAAAAACGAGATCGCCTGGAACGGGCACATCAACGTGGTTATCAGGCTGGTATTACCGGACGCCCAAAAGAAATGTGTCCGTACCAAACCCTGAATCAAAGGTCCGAGTGGCTGGGAGGCTGGCGAGAGGCCATGGAAGATAGGGTAGTTATCGCCTGATTCTGTCTCTTTAAAAAGAAACCTCCGCATTGCGGAGGTTTCGCTTTTATCGCAGATGGGAATTCGCTATCAGAAAGCGGATGTGTCCTGGAACAGACCCACTTTCAGGTCGGAAGCGGTGTAGATCACGCGACCATCGACCAGAACTTCACCATCGGCCAGACCCATGATCAAACGACGGTTCACAATGCGTTTGAAGTGGATACGGTAAGTAACGAGTTTTGCTGTCGGCAGAATCTGACCGGTAAATTTCACTTCACCTACGCCCAGCGCACGGCCTTTACCTTCGCCGCCAAGCCAGCCGAGGTAAAAACCAACCAACTGCCACATGGCATCCAGACCGAGGCAACCAGGCATCACCGGATCGCCGATGAAATGGCAGCCAAAGAACCACTGGTCCGGATTGATATCCAGCTCAGCTTCGACATAGCCTTTATCAAAGTTACCGCCGGTCTCGGTCATTTTGACCACACGGTCCATCATCAACATATTTGGTGCCGGCAATTGCGGGCCTTTTGCACCAAACAGTTCGCCGCGACCAGAGGCAAGAAGATCTTCTTTAGTATAGGATTCGCGTTTATCTACCATGTTCTCAGTAAGCCTTATTTGTAATTTCGGACGCAGAATAGCTAACACGTGTACGCTGAACAAGTCCGATCAGTTTTGATTAAACCAATTCAACCAGCGCAGTGGCCACGGGAAACGGTGGCGTGCATCCTGTTGCGTCGCCTGTGCAATACGTTCCTGAATGAGTTGCTTGAGGTTATTTTGTCCTTCAGCTTCCCATAGCAGGCCTGTTAATAAAGGTAGAGCATCACGAACATCATCTACGGCCCAGATAAAGAATTGTTGTGCCTGAACCGCATCCAGCAGCTCCTGATGCAACGAGAGATGACGCACATTTGCTGAAGGAATAATCACCCCTTGCTTACCTGTTAGCTCACGCTGTTGGCAAATGGCGAAAAAGCCTTCGATTTTTTCATTCAACCCGCCAACCGGTTGTGAACGGCCGAACTGATCCACGGAGCCGGTAATCGCCAGACTCTGATTGATGGGCACTTCTGCAAGGGCGCTCATTAATGCGCACAGCTCTGCCATTGAGGCGCTGTCGCCATCAACCTCGCTGTAAGACTGCTCGAAGGTGAGCGAGGCAGAGAAGGGAAGCTGCTGTTCCAGCTCCAGCTCCGCCATCAAGAACGCTTGCATGATCATCATGCCTTTCGCGTGGAGGTTGCCGCCCAATTCGGCTTTGCGTTCAATATCGTTGAACTCGCCATCACCGGCATGAACGACGCAACTAATGCGTGAAGGCTCGCCGAATGCGCGTGGGTGACCAGGAAACTCTATGACTGACAGCGCGTTGATCTGACCAATCTGCTCGCCTTCGGTTTCGATGAGAATTTGTTCCAGCAGGATCTCGTCCTGCATCCGTTCAGCGAGGAATCCTTCGCGCCATTCACGTTGAGCAAACATCGAGCGAAGCTCTTCGCCACTGAAGGTTGCGCCTTTGGTTGTCGCCGCGACTTCCCGCAACTGGCGCGCCAGCCATAATGGGCAGAGCGGCAACGTCTCCTGATCGCCGGTATAGCGCACTGCTTCACGAATGAACGGCTGCCACGCGTCGGTACCGGGTGAGGGCAACTGAGCGCTGTGTGCAATCTGCTCGACCCATTGACGCCAGGTTCCTATTGTTTCGGCATCCGTAATTTGTAGTGTTTCTTCATATTCGCTGTAAATTGCCTGGGCGGCCAGATCGGGCTCCATCTCCTGGAAATCAGCCAGCGATTCGCGTTCTCCAACAAGAATAACTTTCAGATCCAACGGCATAGGCGGGATACTGACCGGCAGAGGGCGAGATTCGTCGAAGGAGACCCAGTCAAAGCGGCGCTGCGTCACCATTGTTTTCAGACGCATCCACAGCAGCGGTTGCGCAAGCAGCGTGCGCAGGGAAATGATCAGCACACCGCCGTTTGCCTGATGTACCAGGCCCGGCTGCAAAGTAATTTCATGATTGAACTGACGTAAACAACCAAACAGTTGCTCCGCTTCGATCCACTCAGCAATCGCTACTGGTTTGCTTCCTGTGAAAGTAGATTGTGCACTGGTGGCCGGGTCAAAACTTACGGATGCGCCGTTGATGTGGTATTGCCCACCGACAAGCGGGCGGTCCTGAGGAATCATTTCTCCGGTAGCGCAGGCAATAAGCGCCAGATATTCAGCTTCTTCTGGCGCTTTTGCCAGTAAAAAGCGTGACGTTGCCTGCGGATAGAGCAGTTGCTCCAGCGCGTATTGTAATCGGGGTTGCGTATCGGCCAGCGAGAAGTCTGCTTTGTGCGCTGATTCGGACGATTCAAAAACTTCCTGATAGCTTTCAGTATCAGGAACCAGGTCGTTCCATTCAAGTTTTGTAATGGTCAAAGTCGTTTTTTTAGTCTGATGTAAAAGGCGAGATTATACCGTAAACCCTTCTTTAACACACCGGGATTACGCGCTTTCGCGATGCGAAGCTGGACGATAGCTCACAGTGGACGATTTCTTTTAAGCAGAGTGACAAAAAACTGATATTCTGAACTGAGTGACACGGTAACGTTGAGAGAGCAATGAAATATCAACAACTGGAAAATCTCGAAAGCGGCTGGAAATGGAAGTATCTGGTTAAAAAGCACCGTGAAGGGGAACTGATCACGCGTTATATAGAAGCCAGTGCGGCGAAAGAAGCCGTCGATGTATTGTTGACCCTCGAAAATGAACCGGTACAGGTGAATGAATGGATTGGACTTCATATCAACCCAGCACTGGTTAACCGAATGAAACAAACTATCCGCGCCAGGCGTAAACGCCATTTTAACGCGGAACACCAGCATACGCGTAAAAAGTCAATCGACCTGGAGTTTGTCGTCTGGCAACGACTTGCGGGGCTGGCGCAGCGGCGAGGGAAAACACTGTCTGAAACGATTGTGCAACTGATTGAGGATGCGGAACATAAAGAGAAGTATGCTTCGCAGATGTCCACACTAAAACACGATTTGCAGGCGCTGTTAGGTAAAGAGTGAGTTTTCTCTAAGACGAGACAAGATTTCAGGTAATAAAAAACCCCGCGCTCTGGCGGGGTTTTTGCTAAGACGTAAACTTAAGCCTGCGGCTGAGTTACAACGTCTTTGCTGCCTTTCACTTCGATCTCTACACGACGATCCGGTGCCAGGCAATCGATCAGCGCTGCGCGTGCTTTCACGTTGTTGCAGGTGCTGCCGGTAACCGGGTTGGATTTGCCCATACCACGTGCGGAGATTTTGTTCGCCGGGATACCTTTGGAGATCAGGTAATCAACAACGGACTGAGCACGTTTCTCAGACAGACCTTTGTTGTAAGCGTCAGAACCGATACGGTCGGTGAAGCCCAGAACCACTACTGAACCGTCTTTTGGATCCAGGTTGCTCAACTGACCATACAGCTGATCCAGCGCCTGCTGACCTTCCGGTTTCAGAGTTGCTTTGTTGAAGTTGAACAGAACGTCAGACTTCAGGGTGAAGTGTTTGGTCTGCACTTCCGGAGCCGGAGCCGGAGCCGGAGCCGCAACTACTGGAGCTGCATCTTCCTGCTGACCGAAACGGTAGGAAACGCCTACGCTCAGCATACCGTTGTCCGGGCGAGCACCAACGGTGCTTGCGTCACCGATGTTGTTAACCCACTGGTATTCCAGACGGGTAGCGATATCACGAGTCAGTGCATACTCAACACCACCAGCGAAGACCGGAGAAACACCGGTATCGTGATCTTTGAAGCCTTGGTTGCTCTGACCATCAGCACGCCATACCATACCGCCCAGACGGGTGTAGATATCCAGATCGTCAGTGATCGGGTAGCCCAGTTTAGCAGTCAGCTGTACGCCCTGAGATTTGAACGCGCCGTTAACGGTGTCGCCTTTGTACGGCATACGGCCCAGCCAGTCGTAACCCAGTTCGAAACCAACGTACGGGTTAACCTGGTAGCCACCGAACGCACCTGCACCAAGCTGACTTGTATGGGTCGGGCCGTCGTTCTGCCATGCCGCACCTTTGTCATGATACTGGGACCAACCCAGTTTGCCACCTGCATACCAGGTGTTATCTTTCGGAGCGGCCTGCGCTACGGTAGCGAAACCAGCCAGTGCCACTGCAATCGCGATAGCTGTCTTTTTCATTTTTGCGCCTCGTTATCATCCAAAAATCGCCATGAAAATCTCGATGAGAAGTCACGGTTAAATCCTTCACCGGGGGCGTTGCTCACTAAAACTATTCAGCAGATATCTTTACCTATATCTTTGGCTTATGCCGAGCACCCCTGGCGATGTAAAGTCTACAACGTAGTTGAAAACTTACAAGTGTGAACTCCGTCAGGCATATGAAAAAAAAGCGTTGTATACACAATATTTAACAATTCCGCTGCTATTTTGTCCGATGAAATTAGGATGCAATTAGACTGAAAAGCGCGCCACACAGGCTTGGTCGCTATATTTTGCAGATAAAATACAAAAGTAATCTACAGGCAAAAAAAATCCCAGGAATACTCTTAAATTTACTCAATGATACAAATTTGAGTGAATTTTTATCCCGGAATGCTGTCCCGCAGCCAGAGGATCATGACGTACTGGACGCATAACGAAGCCGATCGCGTTGCCTTCTTCTGCTGCCATTACCAGTCGGTGGTGCTCATCTTCGGTTAATTCTTCCGCATGCCAGCCAATTACGACGCTATAGTTCCCGGTGCGTAATGCGCGGATCATTGATTCCAGCGTCAGGCAAGGTGAAAGCTGGTTAACCTGCATCACCTTGGTGAGTGGCAGGCCAGCGGATTGCACCCATTCACGGCTCAGTTTCTGTTGTGGCGTTAGCCATAACTGCCAGCGGGACTGTTGGCCGAGTTGCTGCAACAAGGGCAACAAAAGAAGCTGCGTCATGCCAGGCTGATCTTCGCGATAAACCACTTCGCTAATAAGCCCGGACGCCCCGCAGGAGGGTTCAGCATTATTTAATGTAGTGAGTGCGGAATCGAATGTCGTTGAACGATTAGCATAGCCTGAAGTGTACATAATCAATCCAGCCCTGTGAGTTACTGTATAAACATACAGTAACCCCTGAATGTTCAAAGATCAACCTCAATTTCTGAAACTATCTCGCATTTTTGTTTTGTCTTTAGCGCACAACGTAAAATTTGCTTGCTGTCCCGCCCACAGTTGCCTATGTTCCTGCCTAACGAAACAGCTAACATCGTAGTGACTTTACTGTGTGATTTATAAGGAAAAAATCATGGAAGACCTTTCTTATCAGCGTATACATCAATCATGTGAATGTCTCACATCGCTTGGCAAAATTCGTCACCGTGCCCATTTTGGCGGTTATAGCTTGTCGGTGGATGACACGGTTTTTGCGATGGTGGCCGAAGGAGAGCTTTACCTGCGGGCCTGTGAACAAAGTGCTCAGTATGCAATAACGCACCATGCACCACTTTTAGTATTCAACAAACGTGGACGGGAGGTTTCATTAAATTATTACTTTGTGGATCAGACGTTATGGAACGATCGCCCTATGCTGCTGGAACTTTCGGCATATTCTCTCGATGCTGCCCGGCGTGAAAAAGCGCAGCGCAGCGCCCGGAAACGTCTGCGCGATTTACCCAATCTGACGTTTCAGCTAGAAATGCAGCTTCATGATGCCGGGATTATGGATGTGCAGACGTTGCATCTTCTTGGCGCGAAGGCCAGCTGGCTTAGGTTGCGGAAGGGGAACCGCCATCTGGGGGTGAAAATCCTTCTGGCGCTGGAAGGCGCTATCGCTGGACTGCACGAAGCGGCACTCCCGGCGCAGACGCGGCAGGAACTGATGGAGTGGTTCGCTATTGTGATGAAGAAAACGGCCAATCCTCACTGAACCAGTTGGCTTTTCAGTCGGCAAATTTCCGGCAACAAGGCGATAAGCAGGCCAATCTGTTGAAGGACCAATGGCTCTTTGCTATCCGGGCGCGGATCCAAATGCTTAATGCGCTGCGACAGAGAACTTAGCGTTTCCTGTACGCGCGCATGATCGGAAGGAAGGTGATGTAGGGCGTCGTCTACATAACAGACGGCGTCATCAAGCAGATGCAAAATATCGGGATGGGTGAGCTGCTCGCGATGCGCACCAAGTGCAGAAATATAGCTGGTAAAGGTGTGGTTCAGGCAGAGTAAACGGAATGCTACATCGCGGAGTTCAGGCGATGCGCCAGGTTCTGAAGACATATTGGATACGACCGACGCCAGCTCAGCATCACGGTTATAGGCATTACGCCGGGCAATACGGTACGCCAGTCGGTTGTCGCGCCCCTGATGGTACTGTTCCAGAATAGCGTCGAGGTAACGGCAGTTGGCATCGAAAGCCTGCTCTGTCACGCGTGGCAGGTGGCGAAAACGCCAGTCAGGCCAGATAAAGCTTACCGCCGCCCAGGCAATCGCGCAGCCTATCAGCGTGTCGATGATTCGGGGAATCGCCACTTCAAAGCCCTCACCGAGCAGATTAAAGCAGAGCAGCACCAGCAGGGTGATAAACATCGTCGCATGGGCGTATTGCACGGTGCGAAAAGCAAAAAACAGTACGCCGGTAATCACGATCAGCACCAATTGCCCTTCATGGGAAGGAACGAAATAGAGCACAGGTAAACCTATCGCCACACCCACCAGCGTGCCAATGACGCGCAGGGTCAGGCGATGGCGGGTAGCGTTATAGTTTGGCTGGCAGACAAAAAGACTGGTCAGCAGGATCCAGTAACCATGCTGTAAGCCGGTGATCTGAATAAATGCGTAGCCTACACACAGTACCAGCGACATACGTACGGCGTGGCGGAAAAGCGCAGATTCCGGCGTCAGATTATTGCGCAGCCGCAACCAGATATCGCTAAAACTATTCAGGCTGTCATCGGCTAACTGGTTTTCTGTCTCATTCAGAAGCTGGGATTGTGGTTGTTCCGTTTCGATTGTAGCTAATTGCGCGTCAATCGCACGCAGGTTATCGAGCAAAAAACCCAGAGCTTTCAGATGATCGGCTGACGTCACACCGCTGGCGCGGATGCGATCTAACGCGGCATCAAGATGCGTAAATGCACGCTCGAAGCGTGAATCATGTTGATAGGGCGTTCGCAGCAGAATGGCGTGTGACAGCCTGTCGCAGGCCTGCGATTGCATTGATAGCAGACGCTGAAAGCGGAACATCACATCGCTGTAACGGAAATGTTCGCGCAGCGTCTGGTATTGAATGTGAGATGAGCTGGCGCGTTCATGGATATCCTGCGCGGCAAAATAGTAATGCAGGGACTGGCGCGTGCTTCGTTGTCCACGATCGCCACGCAGGCGCGTCAACAAGGTTGTTTTCGTCTGGTTGAGTGTGGCAACGAGCTGACCATTCGCCAGGGCCAGATCGTAAAGCGGCGCCTGACTTTCATCTTCAATATCCGGATCAAACAGGCGTGATTTCAGTTCAAGATAGTGCGCCAGTTGTCCGTAACAGCGTGAAAGGTTGTCCTGCAAAGCGCGAACCGGGAAAACCAGGTACCCAACCAGCGTCAGGAAGTTAAACCAGACTGCACCCGCCAGCAACAGCAGCGGTTGCTGATACCACTGGTCGAAAAGCGAAATCCCCAGCATGGTGTAAATAGCAATTAGCAACGCACCAAAGGCAATGGTGGCGTAGCGCTGCCCAAGCCCGCCCAATAAGATAAAACCACAGGTGGAGCTGACAAGCCCGATAGCAAACAGCCACGGCCACGGGAACAGCAATTCGACGGAAGCGGAAGCAATAAAAAAGGAGATCAACGTGATGATCAAGTTCTTCAGCCGTCCGCTCAGGCGATCATCCAGATCTGCCAGGGCGGCAGCCACGACGCCCAGCGTTAAGGGAATAGTCAATTTGACCTCGCCAAGCAGCCAGGGTAGCGCTGCTGTACCGCAGAGGGCAATAAAAATTCTGACGTTATACAGCCAGGCGCTATTCCATGTGTAACGACGAAGCAGAGGGCTTAACATAGCGGCAATTGATCCGGTTACTGAAAACGACGACGGGCGTTAGCTTCGCGGGCTGCGCGCGCAGTTTCGACGGAAACCACACGACGACCCACTGGCCAGATCGCAATCGCCGCAATTTTAAAATTCGCCACACCTACCGGGATGCCAATAATGGTGATGCACTGCGCGATACCGGCGACAATATGCATAACGCATAACCACCAGCCAAACAGTACAAACCAGATAATATTCAGAGCCGTTCCCCCCGCGTTCAGCAGGCTATTCTGGCGCTCTGGTTCCAATTCATCTATATGGATCGCTTCATTTCCCCACGGAATAAGCGATAGCTTGGTGATTTCCCAGCAGGAACGCGTCAGCGGCAGAGTGACAATCAGCACGATACTGGCCACAGTTGCCAGCAACCAGCCCAGTGTGGTGGCGAAACCACCAAGAACAAAGTTCAGAATATTCAGAACAGTACGCATAAAACCTCAGAACAACCCTATGATTGGAGTATCCCGGCAATTGTAACGACTTTTTGGACTGGAGCGACAATTCTCTGGCAGGTAAACTGACTTTTATTGTCACAGGCTGAGAACAATAAGTCATGGAACTGAAAGCGACTTCACTGGGAAAACGGTTAGCCCAGCATCCGTACGATCGCGCGGTAATTCTGAACGCGGGCATAAAAGTCACGGGTGACCGGCATGAATACCTTATTCCCTTTAATCAGTTGTTGGCAATTGAGTGCAAACGCGGGCTGGTCTGGGGCGAGATGGAGTTTCAGCTTGCCGATAAAAAAGTGGTGCGTCTTCACGGCACGGAATGGAACGAAACCCAACGTTTTTATCACCATCTTAATGAGCGCTGGAGCAAATGGGGCGCGGAGATGAGTGAAGTGGCGGCTGGTGTGCTATCGGAACAGCTTGAGCTTATTGGCGGGCGTGTCGATCGGGCGAAATGGCTGACGCGCAAACAGATTACCGGGCTACAACAGCAATTGCAGCAGGCTTTTACTGCGCTGCCAATGCCCGTAAGTCGACTGACGGAATTTGAAAACTGCCGCGAGCTTTGGCAGCAATGCCAGGCATGGCTGAACGATGTTGAAGAACGAAGGGCGCAGCATAATAAGGCCTATACCGAGTCGATGCTCACGCAATATGCCGCCTTTTTTGAGCAAATAGAAAGTTCCCCGCTCAATCCTTCGCAGGCGCGAGCCGTGGTGAATGGCGAACAGTCATTGCTGGTGCTGGCCGGAGCGGGCAGCGGTAAAACCTCCGTATTAGTTGCGCGCGCTGGCTGGTTGCTTACGCGCGGTGAGGCGGCTGCCGATCAGATTTTACTATTAGCTTTTGGTCGCAAGGCTGCCCAGGAAATGGATGAGCGCATTCGCGAACGGCTACACACTGAAGAGATTACCGCGCGGACTTTCCATGCACTGGCGCTGTATATCATCCAGCAGGGCAGTAAAAAAGTGCCTGTGCTGAGCGCACTGGAGAACGATACTGCCGCGCGCCTGGCGCTACTTACGGAAACCTGGTGTCAGCAATGCAGCGAGAAAAAAGCGCAGGCAAAAGGTTGGCGGCAATGGCTGGGCGAGGAGATGGACTGGGACGTGCCGGAAGGCAATTTCTGGGAAAATGACAAACTCCAGCGCCGCATAGGGCCGCGTCTCGATCGCTGGATCGGCCTGATGCGAATGCATGGTGGTTCGCAGGCTGAAATGATTGCCAACGCACCTGAAGAGGTACGCGACCTGTTCAGTAAACGTATTAAGCTGATGGCTCCGCTATTGAAAGCCTGGAAAGCAGCGCTGAAGGTGGAAAACGCGGTCGATTTCTCAGGTCTGATACACCAGGCCATCAATGTGCTAAACAAAGGGCGTTTTATCAGCCCATGGAAGCATATACTGGTGGATGAATTTCAGGATATTTCCCCACAGCGAGCAGCGATGCTCGCAGCTTTGCGTAAACAAAATTCGCAGACTACGTTGTTTGCCGTCGGAGATGACTGGCAGGCTATCTACCGATTTAGCGGGGCGCAGCTTTCGCTGACCACCGCATTTCATGACAATTTTGGCGAGGGCGATCTTTGTGCGCTCGATACCACTTATCGTTTCAATTCACGCATCGGTGACGTGGCCAATCGCTTTATTCAGCAAAACCCGTGGCAACTGACGAAACCGCTTAACAGCCTGACGGCAGGGGATAAACACGCAGTAACGTTGATGGCTGAGGATCAGCTCGACGCCTTACTGGATAAACTCAGCGGCTATGCGACGCCTGAGGATCGCATTCTGGTGTTGGCGCGTTACCATCACCGTAAACCGCCTGGTATCGAGAAGGCCACAACCCGCTGGCCGAAGTTGCAGCTCGATTTTATGACCATTCATGCCAGTAAAGGTCAGCAGGCAGATTATGTGATCGTGGTGGGGTTAGATGAAGGGCAGGACGGTTTTCCTGCACCGGCACGCGAGTCGGTTATGGAACAGGCGATGTTACCTCAGACAGAAACGTTTCCTGATGCGGAAGAGCGGCGATTGCTGTACGTGGCGTTAACGCGGGCGAGTAAGCGTGTCTGGCTGCTGTTCGATAAGGAAAACCCGTCACGCTTTGTCGATATCCTCAAATCGCTGGATGTTCCTCAGGCGAGAAAACCCTGACAACAGGCGGCCTTTGCCGCCAGTGTTTATTTCAGCCGTTCGGCCAGATAGCGTTGATAATCCGGGATCAAAATGTCGACGCTGTCGTTGAATTGCGGCGAGGCGATAATAAAGTCCGCCGTCGATAAGTTAGTCGCCACCGGGATGTTCCAGACCGTCGCCAGGCGCAGCAGCGCTTTGACATCCGGATCGTGCGGAACGGCATTTAGCGGATCCCAGAAGAAAATCAGCACGTCGATTTTCCCTTCTGAAATCAACGCGCCTACCTGTTGGTCGCCGCCCATAGGGCCGCTCAACATGGCGTTCACTTCAAGACCTGTCGCTCGCTGAATCAAATTACCGGTCGTTCCGGTGGCATAAAGTTCATGTTTTGCCAGCACAGGTTGGTGCCGTTCTACCCACTTCATTAACGATTGCTTGCAGTGATCATGTGCCACCAGAGCGATATGTTTGCGCACGGGTAGGGTACGAGTTGTTGATTCCATCATTGATTCCCGTCAGTTATTTTCGCTACAGATTACTGGAAGCGCCTGATGCTGCAAGAGAAGTAGATAAAAAAATCTGAAAATGGTTGAGTGGCTCTGTTTGACGTACACTTTGGGAAATCGCCCGGAGGAAACCATGAAAGAAACCGATATCGCTGATATTTTACAATCGACCCGGACTATTGCGCTGGTGGGGGCAAGTGATAAGCCTGACCGCCCTAGCTATCGCGTTATGAAATACTTGCTGGATCAGGGGTATCATGTGATCCCCGTTTCGCCAAAAGTCGCCGGGAAGACGCTACTTGGGCAACAGGGATATGCAACGCTCGCGGAAGTGCCGGAAAAAATCGATATGGTGGATGTCTTCCGTAACTCTGAAGCGGCCTGGGGTGTGGCGCAGGAAGCCATTGCTGCTGGTGCGAAAACGCTGTGGTTGCAGTTGGGGGTGATTAACGAGCAGGCGGCAGTGCTGGCGCGAGAGGCGGGATTACGAGTGGTGATGGATCGTTGCCCGGCGATTGAAATACCCCGGCTGGGTCTGGCGAAGTAAAAAAATACCCCGCAGTCGGCGGGGTATGCTCAGTTACGCAGGCGTGGCGCCTGAAGTTGTCTGCGGATGGTGCGCGCCAGCTCGTCCATCGAGGGCTGTTCCGGGTGCTCATCCATCACTTCACTGGTGAGTTGCGCCTCAGCAAGGTAGGTATGAACCGCCTGGCCGTCGTCATCTTCCATAACGACATGATACCAGGGAAGAGCACGTAACTCGTCGTTTACCGCCAGCTCATCCGCCGACGGCTCCTCAAGTGAATATTCAGGGTCGATATCGACCACCACGCCAAGATATCCCAGCAGTGAATGGCGAACCTGCTGACCGATACCGAATTTGCTGGCTATCATTGTCACCTCCCGGGAACCTTCTATTCCACCAGATATGAGGGTGCGGCTCTAAAATTCAAGTTACATGACGCGACAAGCAAACCCTTTCAGATACAGCCCTTCCGGGTAGGGAGCGATCACAGGATGATCAGCGGCCTGACGGAACTGCTCTATAAATTGTACATCACGGCCTGCATCTATTGCGGCATCGGCGATGATTTTCTGAAATAAATCGGTGGTCATCAAACCAGAACAGGAAAATGTCAGCAGTATGCCGCCAGGGTTCAGCAGCTGGATCGCCAGCATGTTGATATCTTTATAACCGCGACATGCGCCCATCAACTGACTCTTGTTTTCAACGAACTTCGGCGGGTCCATCACGATCACATCAAAGGTTTCACCCTGATCGCGGTATTTGCGCAGCAGCTTGAACACATCATCGCGGACAAACTCGGCTTTACTCAGATCAAGCTTGTTGAGCGTGACATTCTGCTTCGCCACATCCAGTGCTTCCTGGGAGGTATCCACGCTGACAACCTGGCGGCAGCCGCCCATTAGCGCAGAAACGGCAAAGCCGCCAGTATAGGAGAAGCAGTTCAGAACGCGCTTATCTGCGACATAGCGGCGGGTTGCCAGGCGACTGTCGCGCTGATCAAGGTAATAGCCAGTTTTATGGCCGCCCTGAATATCGACATATAACTTCATGCCGTTCTCTTCGATGGGCAGCAACGCAGGTGGCAACTCACCGAGCACAGGGCCCTGCGTCAGTTCCAGCCCCTCTTTTTTACGCACTGCGACATCGCTACGATCGTAAACAGAACATTGCGGATAGAGGGTTTGCAGCGCGGAGAGAAGCGCCGGACGCTGGTATTCCGCGCCTGCGCTCAGCAGTTGCAATACAAGGAAATTGCCAAAGCGGTCGATAGTCACGCCTGGAAGTCCATCGGATTCCCCGGCAATCAGGCGATAGCTGTCCAGCCCGTCGCGCTGCGCCAGCCAGTCACGCCACTGCTGCGCTTGTTGCAGGCGACGCGTAAAGAAAGCGATATCAATGCTTTCATCTTTATCGAAAGTCCAGACGCGAGCGCGAATCTGCGAGGCAGGTGACAGCGCTCCACGCGCCAGCCATTTGCCCTGGTGATCGACGATATCAATGGTTTCACCGAGGCTGGCTTTGCCCTCCATCCGTGCGACTGCACCGGAGAAAACCCAGGGATGACGGCGCAGCAATGATTTCTCGCGCCCTTTGGCTAACACTAAACGTACGCTCATATTCGGCTATTCTGTAAACTGAAGAAAATGGGCGCTATTGTCACGGGTTCGCCGGGCAAATGCAACGCGCCTGAACTGAAAGGGGAATAAGATGACACAAGTTTGCACAATTGCCTGGGTACACGGAATGGTGCAGGGCGTCGGATTTCGTTACTGCACGCAACATGAAGCTCAGCGTCTGGGGCTAACGGGATATGCACGCAATCTGGACGACGGCAGTGTTGAGGTGGTAGCTTGCGGAGAGGCGGAAAACGTCGACAAACTGGTGGCATGGCTTAAAGCCGGTGGACCGCGCAGTGCCCGGGTTGACAGAGTACTGACTGAACCGCATCAACCCGGTAGAGAATGGACGAATTTTGGTATCCGCTATTAAATACACTTCACTGGCTTAGGCAGGCCGGCGATTTTCGTCGCCTGTTTTGCCGGGCCTTTCGGGAACAGGCGGTACAGATAGCGGCTATTGCCTTTCTCTTCGCCAAATTTATTTCCCATCGCTTTAACCAGCATGCGAATAGCCGGCGAGGTATTAAACTCCAGATAGAATTCTCGCACAAAGCGCACCACCTCCCAGTGTTCCGGGGAGAGTGCAATGCTCTCTTGTTGTGCAATAACCTCTGCCAGAACTTCGCTCCAGAGGGTGGTATCTTTCAGATAGCCTTCGCTATCGGTTTCAATTTCTTTGCCTTCAAACATCAACATAGTTTTTCACAACGTCAGTCAACAACAGCGGCAGTGTAGCAAAAAACAAAGCCCCGCATAATGGGGGCAGTCCATAAGCGAGGCTTGTTGCATGGATGAGACGGTTAATCTCTGCTGGCGAAGCCCAGGATACTCAGCAGGCTGACAAAAATGTTGTACAGCGAAACATACAGGCTGACGGTCGCACGAATATAGTTCGTTTCACCGCCGTGAATGATGTTGCTGGTTTCAAACAGAATCGCGCCACTGGAAATCAGGATAAACACAGCGCTAATTGCCAGGTGCAGCGCCGGCAGTTGCAGGAAGATGTTCGCCACCATACCGATCAGCACAACCACTACGCCTGCCATCAGCATACCACCGAGGAAGGACATATCTTTGCGCGTGGTCAGCACGTAAGCCGAGCAGCAGAAGAACACCAGCGCAGTACCGCCGAGCGCCAGCCCAATAACATCACCCATACCGGCTGACAAATAGGCATTCAGGATTGGCCCAAGGATATAACCCAGGAAACCGGTGAACGCGAATGCCGCCAGAATACCGGTCGGTTTGTTGGCCAGTTTATAGGTCAGGAACATCAAACCGTACATTCCCACCAGCGTCAGGATCAGCCCCGGCGAAGGCAGCATCAGCACGGTGCTGGCTGTGGCGGTGATAGCGGAAAACGCCAGCGTCAGGCTGAGCAGAAAATAGGTATTGCGTAAAACTTTGTGCGTGCTGAGCAGGGAACTGCGGTCACGCGATGAAGTAATAATCCGATCCATTAGTCACTCTCTTATGACAGATGTAATTGTTTGCCGAGTCTAGAAAAGACTGGCTTTGTAACAAAGTTGTTTTACCCATCTTTACTCATAAAGCAAGGATTTCAGCACAGTATTTCCTGCGATGAAATGTGCTCCAGGAAGTATAAAGAGATTAATGTGAAGCAGAACCATATTGGTGTCTTATATGTCACTGAAATCTATTGCTATATAAATCTTTGGGCGCTAAGAGTGTAAACACGTCGGCATACTATAAATGAATAAGGTGAAAAGGACATGAAACCACAACCACGTAATCATATTGCACTTTCTCTCCTGGCTGTCGGCATTCTGAGCGCATGCAGTGGCGCGTTTGCCGCAACAGTGCCAGCGGGGACTGTGCTGGCAGAAAAACAGGAACTGGTACGCAATAATGGCAGCGAGCCCTCTTCACTGGACCCGCATAAAGTAGAAAGCGACGTCGAATTTAATATTATCAGCGATATCTTCGACGGGCTGGTGGCCGTCAGGAATGACGGTTCCATCGAACCGCGCCTCGCGGAAAAATGGGAGAACAAGGGCAACACGGTCTGGATATTCCATCTGCGTCCGGGTATCACCTGGTCAGATGGTACCGCCATCACCGCGAAAGATGTGGTCTGGAGCTGGCAGCGTCTGGTTGATCCGAAAACCGCATCGCCTTACGCCAGCTTTCCTGGCAACATGCACATCCAGAATGCGGCGGACATTGCATTAGGCAAGAAATCGCCTGATACGCTGGGGGTGAAAGCGCTGGATGATTCAACGCTGGAAGTCACGCTGACGCAACCAACGGCCGCGTTTCTGGCGATGCTGGCGCATCCGTCTCTGGTGCCGCTCGATCCGGTACTGATTAACCGTTTTGGCGATAAGTGGACCAAACCGGAACATATCGTTACCAGCGGCGCGTATAAGGTTACCGGTTGGGTGGTCAACGAGCGCATCGTTGCCGAGCGCAACGTGCGTTACTGGAACAACAAACAGACGGTAATTAATAAAGTCACCTATCTGCCCATTAATTCTGAAACGGCGGATGTTAACCGTTACAAGGCGGGTGAGATCGATATTAATTATACCATTCCGGTTAATCAGTTCGCGCAGCTCCAGAAAACGCTGGGTGATCAGGTGCATGTCACGCCGCAACTGGCGACCTATTATTACGAGTTTAATACCACCAAAGCGCCATTTAACGATCCGCGTGTACGCCGTGCGCTGAATATGGCGTTGGATAAGGATATCATCGCCGATAAAGTGATGGCGCAGGGGCAGCGTCCGGCATGGGTTATCAGCCAGCCGCAAATCGGCGGTGTGAAAATCGCGCCGCCGGATTATGCGTCATGGCCGCGTGAAAAGCGGATAGCCGAAGCGAAAAAACTGCTTAACGAAGCTGGATTTAACGCATCGCATCCGCTGAGCTTCAATCTGCTCTACAACACCATGGAGACGCATCAGCGCATTGCCATTGCCGCCAGTTCTATGTGGAAGAAAAACCTCGGCGTGGAAGCGAAGCTGCAAAATCAGGAATGGAAAACCATGCTGGATACCATGCATACCGGTAATTTTGATGCGGTACGTTATGCGTGGATTGCCGATTATGATGACGCGTCGACCTTCCTGAATACCTTCCGTACCGGCGACAGTGAAAACACCAGCAAGTACAGTAATCCGGCATATGACGAAGCAATGAAGAATGCGGCGAAAGCGAAGGACATTGCCGAACGCGGAAAATACTACCAGCAAGCGGAAGATATTCTCGGACAGGATGTTCCGGCCATTCCAGTTTACCATTATGTGCGTACGCATCTGGTGAAACCGTGGGTGGGTGGTTTTGCGCCTGACAGCCTCGGTGTCTATCTGACAAAAGATTTGTACATCAAGAAACACTAAATTTTGCCAGCAGGCGTGCTGAATAAACGATCATAACGCTGATATTTCAGACAAATAACACGTTTTTGATTGTTTTTCAGGCAAACAAACATTCTCAGTCTTTACAGACGACTCAGGGATGTTTATAGTGCGCCTCATTCCGGAAGTGTGGCCGAGCGGTTGAAGGCACCGGTCTTGAAAACCGGCGACCCGAAAGGGTTCCAGAGTTCGAATCTCTGCGCTTCCGCCAGATTAAACAAGGGGTTACCGAAAGGTAACCCCTTTGTTTTTTGGGCGCTTGGTATAGTGTTGGTATATTCACTTGCTATATTTTTCATAACCAACACTCATTTTTTCTCTGTACCAGAGTGAAAAGGGATACCCCGGCATCGAGAAATTTTCACTCTCTTGCCGTAAACCCGTTCCTCCGACGGCTGGAAAGATCCCGTATCAGAGTTGCCGCAAGCCGCTTTGTTGTTTAATCCACTCCTGATACTTGCCAGGTGACATGCCCATAACGCTGATGAAGGCGCGTCGAAAAGCCGTTTCGTCACTGTAACCATATTCTCTGCGCTAACGTTTTTCCCGGTTTTTCCAGCAGCACGGCTGCGTTTTCAATGCGCACCCGAGTGATAAAACCTTTGGGCGTTTCTTGTGACAATTCACCCATTTTCCTGTGCAACGTCCGTGAAGACATATTCAGTTGTTCGGCAAGTTGCTCAACGGAGATAGCGATGTTTTGGTAACGAACAATATTTTCGGCTTTGATAAGCAATGGATGCACCGAATTCAGAAATCCACCGGGCGCGTAAATATGCTGTGAGAGTGGCTGGCTGTCAGCGACGGCCATATCTGCTGTCATTCTTGCCGCTTCATAACCCAGTTTTTTTCGCAAAATATGAATGACAAGATCCACCCAGAATAACGGACCGCCGGTTGTAATCACATTTCCCTCTTCTGCCAGCGTCTTACCCCATATGGGGTTGGCTGCGCGGTAGCGTTCACGCAATGTATGAAAAAGCCACCATGTTGTTGTGCATATATAGTGAAGTTATTTATCGTGATGTTGTGAAAAATAAGATCCAACATCTTACAGCAAATATTGCTGTTGGGTTCAGACCATGGATTATATGGAGAACTATCTGACTTCGGTTTTTGACTTTCTGGGAATCAACAATATCGGGTTATTCGAGTGCGATTGATTCTATTAACAACACCCTGAAAAAGTTTAATTTAGCATGAGGGAATAAATAGGTTACATAGCGTAACCATGAGAATCTCCTTAAAGGCTATCAGGGTTTACGGCCCTTCTTAATCAATAAAAAAATCAATTTGATAGATTTCACTTTGTTTTTTTACTTACAAAACGTAGAAAATATCTTCCGACTTATCAATATTTTTGGATAAGTTACGGCAGATCTTTTTAAATTATTTATTGACCAGCAATAAGAAATAAATAAACGATCGATTGTCCATTTTTTGATAGTTATCACCTATCGTGAATGTGTTTTTTTAAGTTTTTTCCGATCAATGGCTAAGGGAAGTCACCAACCTGCCGATGTTTTTCTATGCCATCTGCGACTACGCAGTGGGTATGTTTATTAATTCACTAAGGAAAGATAATGAAAAACAAAGCTACCATAGTAAAGCCGGCAGGCATAAGTATCAGAAATAAGATTATTTCTTCGTTTGGCATTCTGATCGTGTTACTGGCTTTCATTGCCGGGAATGCACTATATCGCCTTGATGAAGCCAAAAATAAGATCTCAAAAATTGTCACGGAGGATTATCCCACCGCGGCAATGGGCAATAATCTTATCAGAAATGTTAATACATCAACGATTCTTTTTCTCAATGCATTAATAGAAAAAAATCCGCAAAAGCAAAGCCAGTTAATGCAGGAAGTGACTTCACGATCGGAAAAAATCAACGAGATTTATAAACAACTCAATACTGCAGCAGACGATACAGCTTCTCAGGCGCTTTTAGCCAATGTTACGGATATGCGGAAGCTATATATACAGTCACGTAATAAGGTGATACAAAACATCCAGTCAGATCCTGCTTTTGCAATTGATGAATATACAAATAATACGCGTGAAAAAGAATTACAGTACATTGATAAAATTAGCACCTTTATCAATCTTCAACGAAGTAAAATGCAATCGTCATATACTGATTTTTTGCATGATTACAGTATGTCAAAAATAGTCATGATCTTTATCTCGATAGTCTGCCTGATCCTTGGCGCCACCATGGCGATCGTTATTTCACGCGCTATTGTTACTCCCATTAAACATGCAGTTGAGGCAGCTACGCGCATCGCCGCAGGCAACCTTGGGGAAGAAATAAAGGTGACATCAAAAGATGAAACCGGGCAACTGACCAGCGCTATTTCGCATATGCAGGATGAATTAATAAAAATTGTCACGGAAATACGTGGTGGAGCCGAAAATATTGCGACCGGTGCGTCTCAAATTATGGCCGGGACTCGTGATTTATCGGCCCGAACGGAAGAGCAGGCCAGCTCTATCGAACAGACGGCATCGTCAATGGAACAGATCTCCGCAACGGTAAAAAATACTGGCGATAATACGGCGAATGCTTCGCAACTTTCGGCGAGAGCGAGTGATGCGGTGACGGATAACGGAAAATTGATGACTTCGCTAACGCAAGAGATCCAGAATATCAGCAGCTCAGCGGATAAAATGTCTGACATCATTAATCTGATTGATTCCATCGCCTTCCAGACCAATATTTTGGCGCTTAACGCTGCCGTTGAAGCGGCGCGCGCGGGTGAACATGGTAAAGGGTTTGCGGTCGTGGCGCAGGAAGTTCGCAATCTTGCCCAGAAAACGGCCAATTCGTCGAAGGAGATCAGGACACTGATCGAGAATTCAACGCAGCAAAGCGTCCGCGGACTGGAGATGGTACGGCAGGTAAACGGAAAAATGGATGAACTGGTACAAAATGTCGATAGCGTCACCAGTATTCTGAAAGAAATAGAGCAGGCCAGCCTTGAGCAAAGCGATGGCGTTCACCAAATTAATATCGCCATCGGGCAGATCGATACCACTACGCAGCAGAACGCCGCGCTGGTAGAGGAATCGGTTGCCGCTTCTGAAATGCTTAACGAACAGGCCAGAGTCATGAAGGATCTGGTCAGCGTATTCCGGGTTCCGCACAATGCCTGATAACGCAACAACACGTTGCTGGGGTAATTAATGTTCACCGGTGAAAGAGATCTGTTCTTTCACCGGATCAGGTAAAGGTTATTCTTAACGTACTTTTTGGGGAACAGAGTGGCTATCACGTCATCACGCATTTGTGCATTTGCAAACGTGCTGCGCTTTAAATCAGTCATCTTATTCCAGACAACATGCGGCTTATCGCGGCGCGATTTGCCGGTGAGTGACAGGATATTTCCTGTGAAACACCCCGCGCCCGATAGTTCCTTTATTTTTTCAGCAGACGAGGCAGCTGGTTCCCCAGTTCAAGCACGCAGGCATCCATCATTTTCTGCGTCTCTTCGCTGACTTTCGCGTAGTTATTTGCTTTCCAGTCGTTTAACGGCGCGGTTTTCACCGTCGGTGCGCATTCCGCACTAACATAAGTACTGAATGCATTGCCGCCCTCAGGACGTTTATAAAATTTAACCCGATAAGTGAGATCGTAATTACTATTGCCGGTCGACATATCGGTATAAATCAGTGACCACTGAGATGCTGCGATATAGAGCGTTTTCTGATAGGCGTAATCGCCGCCATTTTTTCCCAGCCAGTCGTGAATTTTGGCTTCCGCTTTCGGCGCTAAATAGCGGGAGGTAGGTTCAGGCAGGCTATCGATGGTGTTTCCTTTATAGACATTTTTATCGAACGAGTTGCTGCTGATGCCGCCGCCGAGCGCTGCGCCCAGAACCGCAAGCCCCATTCCGGTACCGGAGTGAGCCGGAGAGACTTCGCGCAATTTAACGTCTGGATAGAGATTATTGTTCATCTCAGCGGGACTGAAGATGGTAGCAACATCGACTTTGCTGCCGTTACTTGCGGTCACGACATGTGATGTCGTATTGGTAGCGCAGCCGCTTAACAATGCTGCGGATAAAGCACTGGCAATCAATAACTGAATTTTCATGTTTTCCTTTTCTCTATTATTAAAATTAACGCGCATCAATCGTTTTGCTTATTACATTGCCCGGCGAGGTTTCTCGATACGGAATAGCGTTATCTAATTAGCGGCAGGAACACTCTTATCTTTATAAGAAATTTTCGTTAAGTTTTATTTTGTGTTGATTATTTTAGTGGAGAATAGCACGAATAGATAAGATTCGATCCAGCGTGCCAGGATAAGCGCAGTATAAAACTCACACCCAAAGCCAAACTTACAAATGCAATGGCGGTATTCCAGAAATATTAATTGTTTCTATTTTTTCTCTTTGATGGCATTCTTAAATGGGAAACTAAAACAGACTCGTTGATTAATTTACTTTATGGCAAGGATGACACCACCGTTGAATTACATCCGTAGTTCGGCTCTTTTTTTATTCCTCGCGTTTACGGCACAAGCGGCGCCATTATCTCCGGCAGACCGTGACGCTGTCCGTCAACAGCAGGAACAGCTGCTTCGTCAGAGCCAGCAGCAGCGTGATGAACTGGAGCGCAGCACCACTCTGCCGCGCTTGGGCCAGAGCACGCCTGCCTCTCAGCCGGGTAGTCCCTGTTTTACCATCCACACGATTACGCTTTCCGGCGTCACGCTTATCAGCGAAAAAGCACAGCAGAAACTGACTGCGCCCTGGCTGAACCAGTGCCTGAATATGGCAAAAATAACCGAACTGACCGCCGCGATTTCCGACTGGTATATCAGTCGGGGATATATTACCAGCCGTGCTTTTCTCACCGAACAGGATTTATCGCACGGCGAATTACGTATTGTCGTGCTGGAAGGAAAATTACGCCATATCCGCCTGAAAGGGGAATCACCGCGCATGCTGAAAATGGTTTTCCCCGGTCTGGAAGGGGAAGTCCTTAATCTGCGGGATATCGAACAGGGGATGGAACAAATAAATCGTCTGCGGCGCGAACCGGTGCAGATCGACATTGTCCCCGACAGTGAACCGGGTTATTCCAGCGTGAATTTAACTGCCACACCGGAATTTCCGTTAAGTGCTTCGGTTTCACTGGATAACAGCGGACAGAAAAGTACCGGTGAGGATCAATTAAATGGTTCGCTGACCGCCAGTAATATGCTGGGGCTGGCGGAACAGTGGCAGGTGAGCGGCGGGCGCAGCAGTGATTTTGCCACCGGCTATGACGCGCAAAATTTTCAGGCCGGATTCAGCATCCCGTACGGTTACGGCCTGCTCGATTACCGCTATGCATGGAGCAACTATCGCACCACCATTATCAATCAGGGCTTTCCGTGGATCTCCACCGGCGACACCAGAACGCACCGCCTGAACGGTTCGTGGGTGGTATTCCGCAACGGCGATATTAAAACCGCGTTTACCGCCGGAGTGACACAGCGCGCCTCGCGCAACTGGCTTAACGACGCACCGCTGGTCAGCAGCACGCGCAATCTCTCCAGCCTGCAACTGGGCATCAGCCATACGCAGAAAATACTGGGTGGCGTGGCGACTTTCAACCCGACATTAAGCCACGGCATGCCGTGGTTTAACGGCGAAACCGACGAAGGCAAAAGTGGCGATGAGCCCCGTGCGCAGTTCCGTAAAGGGAGCCTGAGCGCCAGCTTCCAGCGCCCGTTCAGTACCGACATCGTCTGGCTCACCAGCTTGTATGCGCAGTGGTCGCCGGACAGGCTCTACGGTAGCGAACGCCTGACGCTCGGTGGCGAAAGCTCCGTGCGCGGCTTTAAAGAGCAGTACCTCTCCGGTGACAACGGCGGCTACTGGCGCAACGAGCTCAACTACCTGCTGTTCACTTTGCCCCTGTTCGGGCAAATCAGCGCCACAGCAGCGGTGGATGGCGGCTGGCTGGAAAAAGACCGGCTCGATCGTTACGCCTACGGCACGCTGTGGGGCGCATCGGCGGGGCTTGGCAGCGCCGGACGCTGGTTCGCCAGCCAGATCTCCGTCGGCACGCCGCTGCATTATCCCGACTGGCTCGGCCCCGATCACGTCACGGTTAACTGGCGTGTGGCTGTCACGTTTTAAGGATCAGGACGATGAAGACTGACAAACCGGTTCGTTTTTCCCAGCGTGTCATCAGCGAGTTGATTATTGTCCTGCTGGTCTGGCAGCCGGTCGCGCCCGCGTTTGCTGCGGCTATCACGCCGACAGGTGGCGCCAGCATGGATAAGGCAGGCAACGGCGTGCCGGTGGTCAATATCGCCACCCCAAACGGCGCAGGCATCTCGCACAACCAGTTTCATGACTACAACGTCGGCAGTGAGGGGCTGATCCTCAATAACGCCACCGGGCAACTGACGCAGACGCAGCTTGGCGGGCTTATCCAGAACAACCCGAACCTGCGCGCCGGGCAGGAAGCGCAGGGCATCATCAACGAAGTGACCGGCGGCAGCCGATCGCAGTTGCAGGGCTATACCGAAGTGGCGGGCAAGGCGGCGAACGTGATGGTCGCCAACCCGTACGGCATCACCTGTAACGGCTGTGGGTTTATCAACACGCCGAACGCCACCCTGACTACCGGTAAGCCGCAATTCGATGCGGCGGGCAATCTCTCCGCACTGGAAGTGACCAAAGGCACTATCACCGTGGAAGGACAGGGGCTGAACGCCAGCGGCAGCGACGCATTATCTCTTATCTCCCGCGCCACGGAAGTGAACGCCGCCATTCATGCGAAGGACTTAACGGTGACTACCGGGGCGAACCGGGTGGATGCCAGCGGAAAAGCGACAGCGATTGCCGGAGAGGGCGCAGCGCCAGTGGTGGCGGTGGATACCGGCGCGCTCGGCGGCATGTATGCCAACCGTATTCACCTGGTGTCCACCGAGAAAGACGTAGGCGTCAACCTCGGCAACCTGACGGCACGTCAGGGCGATATCACGCTTGATGCGAACGGCAAAATGGTGGTGAAAGAGAGCATCGCCAGCGGTTCGCTGACGGCTAAGGGCGACGGCGTGACGCTCACCGGCAGTCATAAAGCGTCGGGCGATATCGCGGTTAACAGCACGCAGGATGTGGCGCTGAACAACGCCACGCTGGCGGCGGATGGCAAACTGACGCTGGCTGCTACGGGGAACACCACGCTTATCGCCAGCAAAATCGCCGGCGGGCAGACGGCGCTCAGCGCAAAACAGATCAGCGGCGATGCGGCCAGCCAGCTCAGTGCAGCGGGTAATGCCACGCTGGATGCGCAGGATATCAACTGGCAGGGGGAGATGACCTCCGGCGGCAACAGCCGTATAACGGCGGATACGTTGGATAACGCCGGCACGATAACGGCGAAAGGGCAACTGACTGCCACCACAGGCAGCCTGAAGAACAGCGGCACCCTGCAGGGCCAGACGCTGGAAATTAACAGCCAGACGGCGCAGAACAGCGGCACGCTGATGGCCGCAGGCGATACCCGCATTACCGTCGGTCAACTGGATAATCAGGGCACCCTCGCCGCAAAAAATCAGCTCACCGCCTCGGCCTCCACACTGAAAAACAACGGAATATTACAGGGCCAGGCGCTGGGCGTGACCAGCGATACGCTGCATAACAGCGGCACGCTGCTCTCCGAAGGCGATACCCGGCTTACTGCCACACAACTGGATAATCAGGGGACGGTAGCGGCGAAAGGCCAGCTTACTGCCACCACTTCCACGCTGAATAACGGCGGCACAATGCAGGGCCGTTCGCTCGTTGCCTCGGGGGACGTGGTACAGAACAAGGGCTCCCTGGTCGCAGACGATTCACTGAATGTGAAGGCCGGAGCGCTGACCACCGGCACCGGTTCCGCCATCACCGCGAAAGGCGATGTGATGCTGAACGCGCAGACCACCGCTGATATCGGCGGGCAGGTGAATGCTGATGGCGCACTGACGGTCACTGCAGGCAGCATGCAGACCCGCCTGAATGCGCAACTGCAAAGTGGCGGCGATATGACGCTGGCGGCCAGTGACGCCACGCTGAACGCTACCCATGCGACAAAAGGCACGCTCGGTGTGACGGCGAAAACGCTGAACCATGGCGGTAAATCGAATGCCTCCCATATCGTGCTTACCGCGCCGGAAAGCCTCAACAACAGCGGTACGCTGGTGGCGGATGCGCTGGATCTCGGCAGTACCCACATCAGCAACAGCGGCCTGTTGCAGGGGACGCAGGCGCTGAATCTGCACACCGGGCTGCTTGATAACCTCGCCGGCGGCACACTCTACTCCGCGAAAGACCTGACGCTTGCCATCGCGCAACTGAACAACGGCGGTCTGATCACCACCGATGGCGACCTCTATCTGCACGGCGACGCGCTGACCAGCGATGGCGAACTGAATGGCGTTAACCTGTTCAGCGATTACCACAGCCTGAGCAACAACGGCCGCCTGCTGGCGGACGGGCAGTTAGCCCTCGCGGCAGACAGCATTCACAACAATGGGCTGGTGGCAGCAAATACCACCGGAGTGACGGCAGATACCCTCGATAACACAGGAACCCTGCAGGGTAATGATGCCCTGACGCTGCAGACAAAGAACACCACTAACAGCGGGACGCTGGCGGGCGGGAACTCGCTGGATCTCAGCGGGCATGCACTGACCAACAGCGGCCTGCTGGCCGCGAAAAGCCTGACGCTCAACAGCACCGATATCACCAACAGCGGTACGTTACAGGGCACCAGTCTACTGAGCGCCACTGGCAGCGCACTGACCAACCAGCAGAGCGGCCTGCTGCTGAGTAACGGTGCGGTAACGCTGAAGAACAATCGTCTCAACAACGCCGGGCAGATGCAGGGCGGCACGCTCGATCTGGCGACCGGCGAGTGGCTGAACAGCGGCACGGCGCTCGGGCAAAACGGGCTGAATGCCACGGTCAGCGGCGCGCTGGATAATCAGGGCAGCGTGGTCAGCCAGCAGGCGGTGACACTGACCGCAGACAGCAGCAACAACAGCGGCACGCTGATGGCGAAAGTGCTGGCGCTGCACGGTGATTTACGTAACAGCGGCCTGATCCAGGGGACTGGCGGGCTGAACTGGCAGGGCACCACCTTTACCGGCACGGCTGACGGACAGATGCTCAGCGGCGGCAGCCTGACATTACAGGGCACCACGCTCGACAATCAGGGACGGATGCAGGGGCGTAACCTGACGGCCACAGCCGTCAACTGGCGCAACGGCGGCACGGTGCAGGCGCAGGATTCCCTGAACGCCACGCTGGGCCGTTCGCTTGATAACCAGGGGCAGATGCTGAGCCAGGGCGGGGCAGCCATCAGCGCCGCGCAACTGACCAATGACGGCAAACTGGCGGCAAAAGATCTCACTGTGACCGCGCCGGACATCTCCAGCAACGGCACCCTACAGGGTAACGACAGCCTGACCATCGCCACGCAACATTTGCTCAATGGCGGCAGCGGCCAGTTAGTAAGCGGCAGCGGGCTGAACCTGAATCTTGATAACTTCAACAATCAGGGGCTGCTGTACGTACAGGATGGCCTGACGCTGACCAGCAATACGCTGATCAACGGAGGCAGCCTGGAAGCCAGCGCGCTGGATGTCACCACAGCCAGCCTCGATAACAGCGGCACGTTACTGGCGCATAACCATGCCACGCTCCAGGCGGACCAGCTTGCCAACAGCGGTAACCTTATTGCCGACACGCTGGCGCTGACGGGCACACGCATCACCAACAACGGGCTGATGCAGGGCACGCAGCAGATGCAGACCACGGCGGACAGCATCGCTAACACCGCAGGCGGGCGCTGGCTTTCCGGCGGCGCGCTGACGCTCAACGGTAACCTGAACAACGACGGAGCCGTGCAGGGCGATGCGATCACGCTGCGCGGTGCCACGCTGAATAACACCGGGATCATCAATGGCCTGCACGGCCTGGCGGGCATCCACAGCGGCGCGGTGACCAACAATGGTCAACTGGTCAGCGGCGGCGTGACGGATATCCGCGCAGGCAGCCTCTCCGGCAACGGACGCATCAGCGGCGATACGCTGGCACTCGATGCCACCACACTCAGTAATGGCGGGCTATGGCAGGGCACGCACGGCCTGACGCTGCATGCGGACACCCTCACCACCGCAAGCGGTTCGCGCACGCTGAGCGGCGGTAATTTCACACTGAACGCCGGGCAACTGTCCACACAGGGCACCTTACAGGGCGGGCAGGTCAGTGTGGCGACGGATGACTGGACGCTCGGCGGCACGTTGCTGAGCCAGGGCAATTTAACGGCAACGGTCGGCAATACCCTGAACCTGCCGGGCGCGCTGCAAAGCCAGGGGGCGATGACGCTCGCCGCGCAGACGCTGAACAATGACGGCCAGCTGTTAAGCGCCGGGGATATCACCCTGCGCGGGCAGCAACTCACCAATAATGGCACCGTACAGGGCAACACACTGACGGCGCACGAAGCGGGCATCACTAACCGTGGTGTGCTCACCGGGCTTAACAGCCTGACGCTGGATAACCACCAGGCAACCGCTGCATTGCAGGTGCGGATGGCGATGGCAACGCCGCAACTGGCGCTGATCAACAGCGGTTCGCTGCTGACGCAGGGCGCGCTGGATATCACTGCCGGTACGGTGAATAACAGCGGGATCTGGCAGGGCAACAGTATCCTGCTGGCGGCGCAGTCACTGGATAACAGCGGTGCCGTGCAGAGTGCCGGGGCGCTGAATCTCCAGCTTACCGGCGACCTGAATTCCGCCGCAGGCAGCAAAATCACCGCCATGGGGACGGCCGCCTTACAGGCGCTGTCGCTGACCAACAACGGCCAATGGGCGGCGAAAAACCTGACGCTGGGCGGCGGGACGCTGAATAACAGCGGAGCCATCAGCGGCAGCGACGGCCTGACCGCCACGCTGAACGGGAATATCACCCAGCAGAGCGGCGGCTCGCTTGCCAGTAACGGGGCGCTGAACCTGACGGCGGCTTCGCTCGATAACACCGGTAACGTGCAGGGCGGTGATGTCACGCTTGCCGCCGCGACGCTGACTAACCGCAGCGGCGCACAGACGGTAAGCGCGGGCACGCTGACCCTGACTACGCCGCAACTGCTTAACGACGGGCTGCTGCAGGGGGCGGGTGAAACCCGTGTCGATGCGACCGCGCTGGCGGTCAACGAGGGCAAACTGCTCTCCGGCGGGAAACTGACACTCACCACACCACAGTACAGCGGCGCGGGCTGGTTACAGGCCAGCAACCTGATACTGAATGCGGCGAACAACGATGGCAGCGGTATGCTGCTGGCCGGGCAGATGACCCTCACCGGCGATACCTTCACCAGTCAGGGGACGACGCAGGCGGATAACCTGACGCTGAATTATCGCCAGCTCACCAATAATGGCACGCTGCTCGGCACAAATCAGCTGACGCTGAACGCCTCGCAGGTAAATCAGTCCGCCAGTGGCAAGCTGTTCAGCGGCGGCGATCTGTTTGTCGGCGCGACCGGGCTGGACGCGCTGGGGCAGGTGGTGGCGCTGGGTAACCTGACGCTGCAACTGGCCAATGCCTTTACCGGCAAAACCACGCTGGCGGCGGGTAAAACCCTGACTGTTTCCAGCAACGGGGCGATCGATAACCAGAATGTGATGCAGGGCCAGGCGGTGAATCTCAGCGCGGGCAACCAGTTGACCAACAACGGGCAAATCACCACTGGCAGCGGAGCCAGCACCTTAAGCGGCAGCAATATCGTGCTGAACGGCAACAGTTCGATTCAGGGCGGTGGCGATGTGGCGCTGGTGAGCCGGGGCAACATTACGGCGAACGGCTTTGCCGGGACGCTCGGCAGCCTGACGCTCAGTGCGCCGGACGCAATCATCAACACCGCGCTGCTATATGCGGCGAATAAACTGGCGCTGTATGCCAACAGCATCACCAACCAGCGTGGTGATATGCTGGCGGGTGACAATCTGGTGCTGCAACGCGACGCGGCGGGGAACGCCAACAGCGAGGTGATCAACACCTCCGGCAGTATCGAAACGCAAAATGGCGATATCGCCATTAATACCGGGCATCTGCTGAATCAGCGGGATGGTTTAACAGCAAATACTGTCACAACTTCGGCTCAGGTCATTCCGGGTGTCGGTGATCCTACCTTGAGCGTTCATTATTCACTGCTTCCTGCGGAAAGTTATGGGTACTACACGGTTAAATATACTGTGGAAGGCAACAACTGTGCAGGAGCTGATGGTGGGTGTGATTCATGGATAGAAACGACTTATCACTATGCGCCGTTCAAAGGATATGACACCCAAAAATTTGTTTTAAGTGAAACCCGGACGGATGTCAGCAGTAGTGGCGGAAGTGCACGTATCGCATCAGGCCGGAATGCGGTGATTTCGGCAGGTGTGCTGGACAATAAAGCCAGCGATATACTCAGCGCGAATGATTTATTATTGCAAGGGACGCAGCTTAATAACCAGAGCTGGCAAAACAGCACCTCCGCAGACGTTCTTGTTTATAAATACGGGACGGGGAAACAGGTCACCTATGCTGAAGATGCGATTCCGGAGGGCGGGTTAAAGAACAAAAACGATAAATATCAAAAATATGTACAAGACATTGTTTATACCCTGACCGGGCATGAAATACAGACAACGCAGGGGCAGCTTTACCGCGCCGTCATTCAGGCGGGCGGCAATGTTACTGCCAGTTTCAGCAACAATATCAGCAATACGAACACCACGGCTAATACCGGCGGCGTCACCGGAACCATCACCGCCCCGGCACTGAATACCCTGAGCAATCAGAGTATTGGCGGTAGCGTGGTGAAACAGGCACTGGCCGCCGGGCCGGTCGCGGTAAATTCCCCGCAGTGGCAGGATCAACTGCAACATGCGCTGCAACAGATTAACGGCGGCAGCGGGCTTGATAACGGTGCGCCATCCGGCGCGGCGCTGGTAACGCCGGGTAGCCAGCAGAAAGGCAATGCCAGTCTGGGCAATACCGGTAGCCTGGCCAGCGCAGGCGTGACCGCAGCAGCGCTGAAAAACACCGGCATGACACCGCAACAAGGCAAAACCGTCGATACCAGCGCTTACCCGCTGCCGACCGGCAATAACGGTTATTTTGTGGTAACCGATAACCCGAAAAGCCCCTATCTCATCACCGTGAACCCGAAACTCGACGGTCTGGGGCAACTGGATCCTGAACTGTTCGGCGATCTGAATAAGCTACTTGGCGTCACCCCGGCCGCCGCGCCGCGCGAAACCAATCCGGCGTATACCAACGAGACGCAGTTCCTCGGTTCGTCGTATATGTTAGGCCGCCTCAATCTGAACCCCGATTATGACTACCGGTTCCTCGGCGATGCCGCGTTCGACACACGCTATGTCAGCAATGCGCTGCTGAACCAGACCGGCAGCCGCTACCTGAACGGAATTGGTTCCGATCTCGCGCAAATGCAGTATCTGATGGATAACGCCGCCAGCGCACAGCAGTCGCTCGGGCTGTCGTTCGGCGTGGCGCTCACCGCTGAGCAAATCGCTTCTCTCGACCACAGTATTTTGTGGTGGGAGAGCGCAACGATTAATGGCGAAACGGTGATGATCCCCAAACTTTACCTGTCGCCGAAAGACGTCGTGGTGAACAACGGCAGCGTGATTGCCGGGAACAATGTCAGCCTTGACGGCGGCAGCGTCACCAACAGCGGCAGCACGCTGCTGGCGCGTAACGATCTCAGCGTCAACAGCAGCGGGCAGATAACCAACAGCAATGATGCGCTGCTGAAAGCGGGCGGCAATGTTGATCTCAGCGCCATTGGCGATATCAGCAACCTCAGTTCCACCATCAGCGGCAAAACCGTGGCGCTGGAGAGCGTGGAGGGCAGCATCAATAACCTGACGCTGGCTGATCAGTTCTCGCTGGATGCGAAAAGCAAATATGGCTCGGTCAGCCTCAAAGACACCACGCTTGGTAGTATCGCCAGCATTACCGCGACAGATGGTCTGTCGCTGGTGGCGGGCAAGGACATCACCTTTACAGGCGCGACGGCCTCAGCGGGTGGCGCTCTGTTGATGGACGCTGGCGGCAATATCGCCGTTAACGCCATCCAGAAAAATGAGGCTTACAGCCAGTCCGGTTTCCGCAATCTCACGGATACCAGCCGCTCCACCGTCGGTTACCAGGGCAGCAGCATCACCGCAGGCGGCAATCTGGCGATGCAGGCGGGCAACGACCTGACGCTCAGCGCCAGCAATGTCAGCGCCGGGAAATCGGCACAGTTGTCGGCAGGCAACGATCTGAACCTCGACGCGCAGCAGACCAGCAACGCCAGCAGTAGCGACAAAAATGAAACCCACAGCACCGGCGTTGCTCGCACGACGGTCAGCGCAGGCAATAACCTGCTGCTGACTGCCGGTCAGGACATCAATTCACAGGCCGCCGGGCTGGCGGCAGAGCAGCAGGTCGGCATGCAGGCGGGGCGCGATGTCAATCTGCTGGCGGAGGCCACCACCCAGGGCGACAGCTACAAAGCCAGCAAGAAAACGGTCATTAACGAGCAGGTCCGCCAGCAGGGCACCGAGATTGCCAGCGGAACCGGCACCACGATTATCGCCGGGCGCGATATGAATGCCGAAGCGGCGCAGGTGACGGCAAAAGGTGATATCGGCGTACAGGCCGGGCGCGATATCAATCTGACGACCGCCACTGAGAGCGACTATCACTACGACGAAGAGACCAAAACCAAGAAAGGTTTCCTGAAAAAAACCACCACCCACACCATCTCCGAGCAGAGTGCCACGCGCGAAGCCGGAACGCTGCTGAGCGGCGATAACGTGACGGTGAAATCCGGCAATGACCTGCTGGTGAAAGGCTCATCCGTGGTGGGTGACGGCGATGTGACGCTCAGTGCAGCACATAACGTGGACATCACCGCCGCCACCAATACCGACTCGAACTGGCAGTTTAAAGAGCAGAAAAAGAGCGGCCTGATGGGGTCCGGCGGCATCGGTTTTACCATCGGCAGCAGTAAAACCAAACAGGATCTGAAAGAGAAAGGCACCACCCAGAGCCAGAGCATGAGCACCATCGGCAGCAATGGCGGGGATGTGACGATCTCGGCAGGCGACGCGCTGCATATTGGCGGTTCTGACGTGATCGCCAAAAAAGATCTCGCCCTGAAAGGCGACAGCGTGGTGGTCGATCCGGGTCATGACAAACGCACCACCGACCAGACCTTCGAGCAGAAAAGCAGCGGTCTGACGCTGGCACTCTCCGGCGCGGTGGGCGATGTGGTGAACACCGCAGCATCCACGGCGATGGCGGCAAAAGATCAGAGTGATGGTCGCCTTGCGGCATTGCAGGGTACCAAAGCTGTGCTCTCCGGTATTCAGGCCTCGCAGGCTTCACGCCTGGCGGCGGCGAAAGCCGGCACTGATGATGCCACGAAGAACGGCTCCTTTGGCGTGATGGTTTCCCTCGGCGGGCAGTCGTCGAAATCCACTTCCCATTCAGAGCAGGACACGGCATTTGGCAGCGCGCTGAATGCAGGGGATAACCTGAGCGTAACCGCTAACGGCAAAGGAAATGCGACCAACAGCGGCGATATTGCTATATCAGGTAGCCAGCTAAAAGCCGGGAAAGACATCACGCTGGCGGCGGCAAGGGATATCACTCTTGGCGGTGCGGCCAGCACGCAACAAACCACTGGCAGCAACTCCAGCAAAGGTGGCTCGATTGGGGTCGGGATTGTCGCCGGGAAAAACGGTGCCGGGTTCATGGTGTCGGCCAGCGGAAATGCGTCGAAGGGGAACGAGAAAGGCAACGGTACCTCATGGAATGAGACCACGCTGGATGCCGGACAGAATGTTGATCTGACCAGTGGCCGCGACACCCTGTTGCAGGGTGCGCAGGTGAATGGCGATAAGGTGAAGGCGGATATCGGGCGCGACCTGACGCTGAGCAGCCAGCAGGACAGCAATAACTACAACAGTAAACAGCAGGGCATGAGCGCCGGGCTGAGTTACACCTTTGGTGGCGGCGGCCCGGGCGGCAGTTTCAGCTACAACCGCGACAAAATGAACAGCAATTACGACTCGGTTCAGGAGCAGACCGGGATCTACGCGGGCAAAGGCGGCTTCGATATTACCGTCGGTAATCATACGCAGCTTGATGGCGCGGTTATCGCTTCCACCGCCACACCGGACAAAAACAGCCTTGATACCGGAACGCTGGGCTTCTCCGATATCAACAATAAAGCCGACTACAAAACGGAACATCAGGGTGCCGGGTTCAGCACCGGCGGCAGCGTACCGGGTAATGTTCTCGGGAATATGGCGAACGCCCTGCTGGCCGGTGCGGGCGGTAAGGGGCACGCGGAGGGCACCACGCAGTCGGCGGTGGCTGACGGCGCGATTGTGATCCGCGACCAGGCCAGCCAGCAGCAGGATGTGAACACGCTGAGCCGCGACACCGCGCATGCCAACGGCAGCATCGATCAGATTTTTGACAAGGAAAAAGAACAACGCCGCCTGCAAACCGCGCAGATGATTAGCGAGATTGGCACGCAGGTGGCAGATATCGCCCGCACGGAAGGTGATATAGCGAAAGCGAAAGCCATGCGCGATCCGGCGGCACTGGCGGCGGCAAAAGAGACGCTGATCGGCAAGGGGGATCGCAATCCTTCGCCAGAGGAAATCGCTACTCAGGCGGGCCGGGCAGCAGAGGCCGCATACGGTACGGGAAGCTCCCTGCAACGCGGTATCACCGCCGCCACCGCCGCGATACAGGCACTGGCGGGCGGCGACATCAAATCTGCGCTGGCCGGGGCTGCCGCGCCGTATATTGCAAACGAAATTGCCGCGCAAATCCCGGAAACCGACCCTGCCGGGCGTGTTCTGGCGCACGCGGTGGTCAACGCCGCGCTGGCTGCCGCCAGCGGGAAGGATGCAGGCAGTGCAGCAGCCGGGGCGGCGACGGGTGAACTTGCCGGGATCATTGCCCTCGACGCCTGGGGGATAAAAGATGTCAGCCAACTGAGCGAGGAGCAGAAACAGACCGTTTCGGCACTGGCGACTTTAGCGTCCGGGCTGGCGGGTGCGCTGGTGGGAGACAGTGGTGCCAGTGCGGTTGCAGCAGCACAGGCCGGGAAAACGACAGTTGAGAATAACTTGCTGGGGGGCAATGAAGAGACTCAGACGAAGTTCGTGCAGGAACACGGAAAAGACGTGCTGTCCTGTGCTGATGATCCTTCTTCGGCCAGTTGTCAGCGTGGTGAGGCCGTCAATAAAGCGATAGCTGCCGCTCTGGGCGCAGGTGCCGCAGGTGGAGTAGTTACAGCAGCCACGCCGGAACTGATTGCAGCAGTGCAGGCCGCAGCCAGCGGCTGTGCCGGAAATCCGGTACTCTGCGCCAATGAGGTCAGTATCTGGGTGGCAGAGATGGCAGCCGGAGATGCATTACCGGCAGGGCTGACGGTGGCGACGGTCAGCAAGATGTCGGCTACCGAGCTGTCAGAGCTGAAAGCGCTGATGACGGTTGAGAAGCAGACCGGCAGCAAGGTTACAAAGGAATCGCTGGAAAGCGTGGTGACCAGTTCCGGCAGTAAAGGAAACTGGAATAAGGAACTCAATAATCCTCAGCCGAATACCGTTTATAAAGTAGATGGTGATAAAATTTATGAAACTGACAATCTGGCAAGGCCAAGCCACGTAGAAGCTACACTTACTCCTAACGTAAAAGACAGAAACACTTATCAGCAATGTAAAGCGGGTAAATGTGGCGTTGATGGTGATGAAGGAGGTCATTTAATAGCATCCATCTTTAACGGCCCGGGTGAAAAACTGAATCTTTTACCGATGGATGGTAATCTGAATAAAGGCGCATGGAAGCAGATGGAAAATAGCTGGGCGAAAGCACTGAGCGAAGGTAAAGAAGTCAAAGTCACCATACAGCCATCGTATGTGGGCGATAGCGCCAGACCAGAGAAGTTTTATGTTCAATACTCTATAGATGGTGGAAGGATGATTGAAGAAACCTTTAAAAATGCACCGGGAGGTAAATGATGCGTACAGACCAGGAAATCTATAATGATATTGGTTCGATATTACTGGCTATAGTTCCTGATGGTGCATCCAAAGTAATTATGAGGGCAAAGTTATCCCTTGAAAATGATCATTGTAAATGTGAATTCGACTATGTGAATAAAGAGACTGGAAATATAAATTGGTTCACAGGGGGATCACAAGCAAACAGTGATCTTTTAGATCTTCTTGTTGAATTAAGAAATTATTTTGTTGCCAACTTCAAATCACAGGAAAAACCCTTCTGGCATGGCTGTGAAGTGACGGTAGATGTTGAAACACTCAAGATAAATATCGACTTCAAATATGATTAAATAAAAATCCCCACCTTAAAGAAGCGAGGATTTTGCTTTTAGTGGTCAGTCCTTGCCCCGCTTCAGGCAGTCATAGCGGGGCGACTCCCGCCTGATAACCGGAATATCGCCGGTATCGTTCAGCGTGCCCGGAAACCCTTCCAGCCACAGCTTCATCTTCTGCCGGTTGACGTAAGCCACGCTCAGCCCCTCGGCGCAGCCGTACAGTTCGCGGGTGTTCTGGGTGGTAATGACAATGCAGTCGGGCATCACTCTGATCCGGATCGGCATTCCCGGCGTAAAACCCGCCTGTGAAATCCACGCTCCCTGGAGCGGCAGATAGTCACAGCGCACCCGGTCATAAAACTCCGAGCGGATAAGGGGTTGTGGCGCTTCAGTTGTGCGTGGTTCTGACTTAGAATTGCGTTTAGCCATGATTAACTCCCTGATAGTTAGTGGTGGTTAGCGGGCTGTGGGTGGTGAGACACCTTCAGCTCGCGTTAAAAATCTTCTTTAGCTGTCCGCTCCTGCCTGTTGTGCCTGTGCAATCACGGCGTCGAGCATCTCCGACACCAGCTTCTGCCTGCTCTTGGGCAACTGGCCTATCACCTGAATCTGCTGCTCCAGCCGTGACGCCGGGCCGCGCTTGCGCGGTGCCAGGGTATGGCTGCCGTCCAGCAGAGCATCCAGAGAAACGGAAAGCTGTCTTGCCAGGGCAGGCAGGGCTGAAATTTGCATCCGCCGCCGCCCGGACTCCCATGACTGAACGGCCTGCTGGGAAACGTTCAGTGCCTGTGCGAGCTGAACCTGAGTGAGTCCAGCGTCTTTACGCAGGGCGGTTATACGCCTGCCGAGTTCGGTCATAAAGATTTGTTCTTCACTACTGATAGATGCCGCCATCGTGGATGAAACCTGTGCTGGTAAAGTCCTGATGGCCATAATCTACATCCTGTTTTACATCTCACTGTTGTATATACTACTTAATGTAGTATTTTATTGTCGAGTTATTTTTACTGAAACCTTATTGACAGGTTTTTGACAGGAGCTGCGGAAATGGGATGACTGACACCAGCAGCTCAGGAGCAACTGAAACGCGGGGTGTCGCTGTGAGCCTTGGCTGAGTCTCAGGGCATAATCTGAAAAAGCAGGGTTCATACAGTTCTGTGTGCCTGTTCCCGTTCCACAAGGGGAAAACCCCGTCCTGCATCTTAGTCGCCTGTGGTGAGTGGGTTAGTTTACATCTTAAAGATGTATATTTATGTCGAGTTATTTTTACTGAAACCCTATTGACAGGTTTTTTCCAGGAGCGGTGGTATGGGAAATATGACCCCGGAAGCTGGAGCGGCTGAAGCGTGATGTATCACTGCTTCAGCCCCGGAACAACACTTTCGGTTTTGCCGTCACGGCGACTACAAATCAATCACCAGATCCCGCGAGTGGCTGCGTGAACAACATAGCGCGATATGCTGTGTGGCGGCGGTTTTCTCCGCTGCCGATTGCACCGTATCGCGGTGATCGACCACACCATCAAGCACCGGTGTCAGACAGGCACCGCAAATTCCCATCTCGCACGAAAGCGGCACCGCCACGCCATTATCCTGAAGCACCTGCGCAATGCTTTTGTTTGCCGGAACGGGCCATTTTTCCCCACTGGAGGCCAGCGTAATGGTAAAGGTCTCTTCCTGTTGCGACGCCACAACGGGTGCGGCAGGCGCAAATGCCTCGCTGTGGATCTGCGCTTCCGCCCAGCCTTTTGCCGCCGCAATTTCTCTTACCGCCGCCATAAAACCCGCCGGGCCGCAGGTATAAATATGCTCCCCGTCGCCGGGTGCAGAGACCGTTGCCGCCAGCGTCTGACGGGGACTTTTGCCTTCCGAGGAGCAGTGAATAAGACAAACTCCGTGCGTCAGCGAGCGGGAGAGTTCGCGCGCAAATGCCGCCTCTTCCCGCCGTTTGACGAAATAGTGCAGTGTAAATGGCGTGCCTGTCGCTTCCCGTTGCAGCAGCATCGCATAGAGTGGCGTAATGCCGATGCCGGCGGCCAGCAGCAGCACCGGGCCGTCATCGTGTAGCGCAAACAGGTTGCGCGGCACTGAGATCATCAGCGTCTGGCCGGGACGCAGTGTCTGATGAATATAGCGCGAGCCGCCGCGCGACGCGCTTTCCTGCGCCACACAGATCAAGTAGCTTTCCGTCGTGTTTTCCCCGGTCAATGAATACTGGCGGATCAGGCCGCAGGGCAGATGCACATCGATATGCGCGCCGGGCTGCCAGTCGGGAAGCGGTTCTCCATTGGCGGCGACCAGCCGCACGGCGAGGTTTTTATCGCCCTGGCGCCACAAGCCATCAACCACCACGTTCAGCACGTCATTCATCCCACACCTCACACCAGAAAGAACTCGCCAAAGCCCATTTTTTTCAGGCCACGGCGATAGGCAATCGAACTTCTGTCCGCCGGAATATGGGCTTCCAGCGTCAGATCCAGCGGTAGCCTTTCCGGCCGTTGTGTCTCTACCATCAGGCGATCTTCTTCAAACACGCGCAGGTTGAACGCGTGCACATCTTCGATCGGGATATGCAGATCGAAATTGCGCGCGATTGGCGCAAACATACGGGTAACGCGCGAGGAGACCGGCGACGCGGCATTCATGATCACCAGCCTCGCCTCGCCGGGAAAATGGATCGTCAACGTGGCGGTAAACGGCAGGTGCATCTCGAAATGGCGCAACCACTGAAAACCTTCCGGCGCGCGATAGTCAGAACTCGCCGGGTAATTGCCGACCGAACTCCAGTAATCAGCAATAAAGCCGAATCCGGTCTCCTGCGGGCTGTAATCCGGGACGAACTGGTTATTGGCATCGGCAAAAGTGTCCGTGTGGATCCACGCAAAGTGAGCGACATCAAGAAATCCTTCCACCTGGCGGCCAGCAAACCCGTTCACTTCAAAGGCCGGGCAGTTGATCTGTTGAAAACCCTCGTCATCCCAGTGCGGCATCGTCGGGAGCGGCTGCGGGTTTTCCGCGTCAAACGCCAGGCAGGTCCAGATCAGACCGAAGCGCTCTTCAACGGCAAACGTTAACAGGTTGAGTTTTGCCGGTACCGGCTGATCGGGGCTGGAAGGGATGCGGTTACAGCGGCCATCTTCACCGAAACGTAGCCCGTGGTAGGGGCAGACGATGCCCTCTTCATCGTGGAAACCGAGCGTCAGCGGCACCCCGCGGTGCGGGCAGACGTCGCGGGCGACCACCACCTGGCCCTTCACGCGATAAATCACCAGTTGTTCATCAAGCAGCGTGGCTTTCACCGGCGCTGCGCCAATATCGCAGGCGCGGGCGACGGGATGCCAGCATTTTGCCAGACGTAACCAGTCCTCCGGCTCGAAGGTACAATGGGCGGGTG
>JAGTSE010000028.1 GCA_018261615.1 Pseudomonadota bacterium
CCCGAAGGTGGTGCTGACGGAGGCACTGGCGCTGTCCGTTGCGGTGACCCGAACAGACAGATTGCCGACATCGCCATTCTCGGGGGTACCGGAGAAGGTACGGGTCGACGGATTAAAGCTCAGCCAGGCGGGCAGCGCTGAACCGTCTGCCAGTGTGGCGCTCAGCGTCAGAATTTCGCCCACGTCCGGATCGGTGAACGTGTCCGTCGGTACGGTAAAACTGAAGCTGCCACCTTGGGCAACAGCCTGATCGGCAACGGGCGTGGCAACAACCGGCGGCAGGTTACTGTTATTAACGGTCAAGCTGAACGTCGTGCTGACCGTGGCGCTGCTGCTGTCCGTTGCGGTGACCCGGATGCTCAGGTTGCCGACGTCGCTTCTGGCTGGCGTTCCCGAAAAGGTGCGCGTCGACGGGTTGAAACTCAGCCAGGCGGGCAGGGCTGAACCATCGGCCAGCGTGGCGGTAAACGTGAGTGTGTCACCGGTGTCGACGTCAACAAATGTTCCATTGGGAACGGTGAAGCTAAATGCGGCGTCTTTTGTGGCACTTTGACTGCCGATGGTGCTACCGACTATAGGGGCGTCATTGACGCTGCTCACTGTCATGGAGGCCTGCGCGCTGGTGTTTGAGAACGCGCTGCTTCCCCCCGAGGTGGACGTATCAGCAAGGCCGGTGCTGGCTCCCACTGTGGCAGAACCACTGGTTTGATCCCACGCTTTGAAAGCAAACGTCGCGGTTTCGCCATTGGCCCCGTCCGGTACATAACGAACCTGTGCAGTTGACGCCAACAACAGCGATGACGAGCCGGACACCGTACTGATATTGAACCAGTTAGCGCCGCTGTCGGTGGAGTATTGCCAGTGTCCGTTACCGGTGGTCAGTGTAATGGCAATGCCGCTGGCAGCGCCGCTGTCGACATCACCGTAGCCCGCATTGCTGAGCAATGAGGAGACTGTTGTAGCTGAGGAGGTACTGTCTTCGTTGGTCGTGGTCAGTGTGACAGTCACGCCGTTAGATAACGTTGGCGCATCGTTCACCGCCGTGACGTTCAGGGTCATGGCGCCGACGTTAGCAGACGATTCGGTACCATCGCTGACAGTCCAGGTAAAGGCCGCGTAACCTGCACCGTTGGCATTCGCCGCCGGGCGGAAGGTCAGTTTGCCGATGTTGGCCGCGCTGACCACTGCACCGTTACCAAGCAGCGTGTCGCCAACGCCGCGTATACCATCGCTGTTGGCATCAATAAACAGCTCACCCGCGCCCGGCGCGCTGACAATGGTGATGGATTGCAGGGTGTCACCACTGTCCACATCGCTGAAGCCGAAATCGGCAGCGGAAAAGGTCTGGGCGCTGTCTTCATTGAGGGTCTTGCTGACAGCTGTGTTGCTGATCACTGGCGCATCGTTTACTGCCGTAACGTTCAGGGTCATGGTGCCGACGTTGGCCGATGACGCGGTGCCATCGCTGACGGTCCAGGTAAAGGCCGCGTAGCCTGCACCGTTGGCATTCGCTGCCGGACGGAAGGTCAGTTTGCCGATGTTAGATGCGCTGACCACCGCACCATCACCCAGCAACGTATCACCAACGCCACGCACACCATCGCTGTTGGCATCAATAAACAGCTCACCCGCGCCCGGCGCGCTGACAATGGTGATGGATTGCAGGGTGTCACCGCTGTCCACATCGCTGAAGCCGAAATCGGCAGCGGTAAAGGTCTGGGCGCTGTCTTCATTGACGGTTTTGCTCACTGACGTATTGCTGATCACCGGCGCATCGTTAACCGGTGTAATGCTCAGCACTGCCTGATTACTGCCGCTGCTATTGATAGAACCGTCATTAAAGGTCCAGCCCAGCGTCACGCTGGAGGGGGGATCGTCAGAACTGTTGGCGTAGGTCAGAGACTGCAGCACCGCATCCACAATGGCGGAGGTGGTGTTGCTGTTGAAGGTCAGCGTCAGCGTGCCGCCCGAATTGGTGGTGACGCTGCCTATCGTTGTGCCGTTATAGGTGAAATTTTGTCCCTGGGTGAGCGTACCCAGTAATCCGCTATTGCCAAAGATATCATTGCTGCTGGCGCCGCCGTTGCGGGCAACAGTGATCGACGCGCCATTGTAGTTGCCCACTCCGCTATTAAGTGCATCCAGCTCGGTGTCGGCAACGGTAACATTATTGTCGATGACCACGGCGCTGCCGTTTTCGGTATAGGTCGCACCGCCGTTCAGGTTGCTGAAGATCGGTGCAGAATTGGTTGTGGATGTGATCGACGAACTGTTAATTGCTGTCAAACCGCCTGATGTGGCCCGTAACGCCAGTGTGTTGCTGCTGCCGCTGTTGGTATACATGATCACGAGGCCGCTATAAGTGGCGATACCTCCCGATGGCGTCAGCGTTACCGTAGTCGTGCTGGCATCCTGATCGCCGGAGGTGACCGTAAAGCTATTAACTGTGCCATCCACAGTTCCGTCGTTCGGGTCAGTGACCGAAAGCACGATATTGGAGGTGTAGTCCTGGTCCACCATCCCATTGGCATCGACTGCCTGGACGACCGGTACGGTGGTAAAACTGGTGCTGTGCCCATCCTGGATGCTGGTGGGAACAGGCTGTGTGGTGAAGACCAGCTTTGTGGCAACCACATCCGGGTCGATGGCGGCTGACGTGGCGCTCACCAGGCTGCCCGCAGCGGCGGTGAGCACAAAGTTGGCATCGGCATCACTGGCTGACGTGTATTTTACGCCGCTAAAGGTGGCAATGCCGTTTGAGGCAGTGGCGGAAGTGGTGCCGTTGAGTGAACCGCTGCCATTCTCGCTCAGCGTGACTGAACCGCTGAAATCGGTGTCAATGTTGCCGCGATCGTCAACGGCGATCACCACGGGCTGGGTGGTGAAATTCACACCACTGACCACTGAGGTCGATGGCGACTGGCTGTAAATCAGTTTGGTGGCGGTAATATCAATGTTGGCACCACTGCCGTTGGTGATGTTGGCCTGACTGCTGGCGAAGGTTGAACCGTCGGAGACGGTGGTAAAATTGCTGGCGTTTACGGACAACACAACGGTGTGGTGATCGGTGAGATCGTTACTGCTGGTGTCGTCGTTGTAATACGCCTTAATGGTGTAGGTTTCGCTGCCGCCATCGGCAATCGACAGGTTCAGCCCGGAGAAGGTGATTCTGCCAGTGCTGCTGTCGTACGCGCCGACCACGTTGGTGGCGTCCGGTCCGTTGAGTAAAAAACTCATCTTCGCCAGTTCCGACGATGTAGCCGTTCCACTTACTGTTGCGTAAAAAGCACTAACATTGGTAGCAAGTCCATCGGACGTTCCCGGGTCGGCTATCGTAAAGTCCATCAGCGAGGTGGCGCTGGCAGCCGATGTTGCGGTGGTGGAGAACGTGGTGGCTTCGCCTGAAGGGCCGGCTGTAACGGTAGAGGTGGCATTTGACGGCACAATGGCCTTGACGTCGGAAATATCAAAGTTGTTGGTACCGAAGTCGTACCCGCCCGTTCCGTTCGCACTGGAAATCACCACCGTGGTGATGTCGTTCGCGGAAGAGGTCAGGGGGTTATTTGACGCGTCGTGGAACACAGAGAAATCCGAGAGGGTGATATTGGCATTCGAGGTGGCTATCAGCGTCCCGGTGACGGTGGTGTTGTTGGCATAGGTAAAGGTGACCGTAATGGTGTCATTCAGCGAGGTGTAGTAACTGAAGCTGGTAAGGTCAAAGGTGTAGCCGGAGGCCACCGCAATCGTCAGTTTAGTGGCGTCGCCAGTTTGGTTTCCGGCGCTATCCGGGAAAACGTTGTAATTGGAGCCGTAATTATTGGAAAACGAATACCCGTCCGGGCCGGTAAAGGTGAACTGTACAGAATTGACCGTTTTGTTGAAGACCCCGCTACCGCTACTCAAGTCAGCGTTATCAAACGAGACGAGAGTTAGCAGCTCGTTGTAGTCATTGAACGCCAGCGCATCCGCCTGGATCCCATCACTACCAACGCTTTTTTCCAGCGACCAGTTGCCGCCTTTCGCCACACTGCCCGTGAGATCGCTGGAGGCTGCCACATCTGCGCCGGTCTCGCTGGCAAGTGTACTGATGAAATTTGTTCCTTCACCCGATGCCACCGAACAGCCATACAGCAGAATGTCGCCACTGTCTGTTAATGCTGCACCAAGCGTACTCAAATCACTTTGACGCGATGCCAGGGTGCTGCTGTCCAGCGTCAAATCCCCGAGATAGAGGCGGCCTTCCGCACCGTGGCTGATAATGTGAATCGCGTCATAGCCGCTATGTGTTTGCGCCCATTCCGCCATCTGTGACAGGCCGTCTTTGCTGCTATCCAGCAAAACTACATCGACATCTGTGGGCATCTGGTTGAGCAGTGTCTGGTAATTCGCCACCGAAGTATCAACAAACACCACTTCTTTGTGAGGTTGCGTGCTATCGCCTGCGACCGCGACTTTCGTGTTATCGGTGGTGGAGTCCTGACTTGCGGCCTGGGTCTGGCTGTCGCTGTTCTGTACGTGGCTATCGTCGGCATGTGTTGCTGTGTCTGGGGTAGCCGTTGGTGTGGTCTCCTGCGCAGTGGCGGTTTGATCTACTGTTGCGGCAATGGCACCGTCAAACATCATCCTGGGCTCAAGCGCATATCCCAGCGGGACGGACGACATCATCTCAATGGGACGGGGAGATGGATTGCGTTGTTGACGCGCAATGCGACGGTTACTGAACAGATCACGCCATAACATAGAGATACCCCAGCAGACGAATAACATTCCGGTCATTATTTCCGCATGCTATGGGCTCAGTGTCGCCAGCTTGCGGATAATTATTTCAATTTATTTCTAAAATGCAATTTATGACTTAATTATGTAAATGGATAGATATATCTGCATTTTGTGCTGCTTTTGTTTCTGTTCCATCCAGGGTGTGTGATGGGTAGCAAGAAACTACCCATCAGCCGAGGTAAATCAGCCCGGATTGACCGGATAAAGCCCTGACACTGCAATGCAGGCGGTCAGGGGCAGCGACGGATCGCGCACCTGCACCGATACCGACACGGGCGCCGTAACCGGATTTGGCGTTGTGACATTAGCGCCCACATTGACCGTACCATTTATCGGCAGGGTGACCGTACCTGTTGCCGATCCTGACAACTGGCCGCCGCTGGCTGTTCCGCCGACAGAACCACTGGCGGTCCCAGTTACGCTGCCATCCGGCCCCAGTTGCCTGTCATTGGCCGCACCTGCTGGCGCGTAAACCAGCGCGGCGGGGCCGCTAACGGACGTTAACAGGCTTTTGTCCGTCAGGTTAACCGTGCGACCGGTGGTGGTTGATGAGCCTATTTTGGCAATGCCGGTTACACCGAGGCTGGCAACGGCATTAAACGGCAGGTTTGTAATGCTGCCGGTAAGGGGTAGGGTGACCGACGTGCTGTTTCCGCTCAGGGAAAGCGTTGCCGGGTGGGTATGCGGTGGAATTTGCGTAGCGTTGAGAATGAATGAACTGCTGCCCTTGCCAACAGCGGTTTCCTGACCGATGGCTTTCCCGAGCGTATAAGTAACGTTACCTGACGGTGTCGCTACCGTGCCCGTACCAATTGCGGTTTTGCCGCGCAAGTCGGGCAGCATGAAGGTTGTTGGCGCTGTCCCGCCGTAGATATTGCCAATCAGTGAATAAAGCGCCTGGTAACCATTGACGTTCAGCGTCCTGCCATCAGCAGGTAAATAGCCTTCCGGGCAATACCGGATAGCCATATAACAAATACTGCCAATGAATTCGTCACCCGCCCCGTTGCAGGCGAAAGCCGACTGCGGCAGCGAAAAGACGATCCCCAAGGTAGCGGCAATGGTTGTTTTTGTAAGCAAATGTTGAGCACGTTTCATAAAGATCTCTCCTTGCCAGAAAGCGGCTTCACGACACAGCTAAGCCCATCGGATAATGGTCATCATGCTATTTAGCCCCAGAAAGTGGGGCATAACGGGTGTGTGGTGGCAGAACAGTGTTGTATTGAAATGTCCGTCCACAATCAAAACATAGTCATTCAAATAAGATTTGTCTTATATATTAAAAAATATATTCTTAATCTTTTATTGTTGCGATCGCCAGGCAGCAGTTGCATCTGTTTGACGCGATCAGAATCCGCTCTCGCGGATCCCAAGCGCCGCTATTCGTCGCCATACAGCACCCAGGATTGACTCTTTTTCCCCTTGCAGAATGACGCTACCCCGAAGCGGTTGTTGCGGCGGCTGGAATTGCCCCTCCAGCACTCCAAAGCGGACGCGATACTGCGCCTGTACTGGTTGTGGGTTGCGGTCGCGGTCGCGACGTACAGCGATGGGGCCATGGCGATCAGATGCCAGCATCTCTTGTTGTAACCAGGCTGTGCCGGTGGGAGCAATATCGTTTAAGCGGACCGCAATACGCGGGTAGGCCGGATCGTCAGCAATAAATTCCCCTGTCATGCCGGTTTTCGCACGCGTGAGGGTATCTTCGGGCAAATAGCCCTGCACTTTGCCTGCGCCTTGCTCAACCACCCGCAGCAGGGGTAAATCGGTGGGTAGCCAGCGTCCTTCAGTCATATCCCGCGCCACGTCTCGCACCAGGCCCGCCTGTGGTGCGGTGATCGATAACCGCTGACGCTGCGCATCCAGCCCGCGATAACGGGCCAGCGACTCTGCCAGTTGGCGGTCAAGCACCTGGGTTTCACTGGCAGTTTCCTGTCGCCCTGCGCCCCGCTGGCGCTGTTGTTGCAGGATACTGATCTGCTGGCGTTCAATGGCGAGGCGATAATCCAGATCCGACGAAGTCAGCTCCAGCAATACGTCACCTGCCTTTACCTGCTGACCGTCACGGACATGCAACGCGCGCACCTGGGCGGCGCTCGGGGCGTACAGTACGCTGACATTTTCCGCTTCCAGCACCGCCGGAATACGGATACTGCCACGCCACGGGAACAGCAGGACAGCAAGGATCGCCAGCAGGATCAGGCCCGAACGCAGCAGCCTTGCAGGGTGAGCACTTTTACGCATAGACCACCAGATAGAGGCTTCTTTCAACACCGGGAGAGCAATGAACCAACCAATTTCCACCAGCATCAACATGATGCCGATGACTTTGATGAAAAAGTGATACACCAGCAGCGCAATGCCAAAAAACAGGAAAAAGCGCCATATCCACGAGGCATAGCCCCACAGGAGAAGTTTGCGCTGTAAAGCTGGTGACCAGGTGTGCGGCGGCGGGTGGCCGTAAGCAAATAAGATTTCACGCAAATGCCAGCGGCATAAGGCATAGGCGCGATCCTGCAAATTTTCTACTCGCCAGAAATCACTCAGTAAAAAATAACCATCAAAACGCATTAGCGGATTGAGGTTGACCACAAGCGTCGTGACCCAGGTAGCGCTGGAGAGCATGAAAACTGCCGTACGCAGCGGGCCGTCAGGCAGCAGCGCCCATGTCAGCAACGCAATGCAGGCGAGGATCAGCTCCGCTATAATGCCGCCTGCGCTGATCAATAATCGGGCACGCCTTTCCTTCAGTTTCCAGGCATCGCTAACGTCGGTATAAAACAGAGGGAACAGCACAATAAATGCCACTCCCATGGTTTGTACCCGGCAGCCCGCGCGTTTCGCCATAAACGCATGGCCCAACTCATGGAAAAATTTGGCGAAGACCAGTGCCATGCCGAAGACCGCCATTCCTTGCAGACTGAACATATGCGGAAACGTCTGGGTATAGCGGACCCAATCACGGCTGACCAGAAAGCCCCCCAGCAGCAATATGCACGGTAATACAACGCGTAGCGCAGGCAAGCCGTAACGTTGCAGTACCGGCCAGCAACGGCTGAGTAGCGGGTCCGGACGCCATAACGGAATGCGAAAAAAGAGATACTGGTGCAGGAGGGTTTTCCATAAACTGATCCGTTGCGCTGCGGCTTTAATGGCATACCCCTGGCGTTGCAGCGGGTCGCTGGCGGCAATCAGATCGTGACCGCGCAGAAAACGCAGCAGCTGTTCCAGCTCTTTCTCCTGCAAGGGTAAACCTGGTTCCTGGTTCGCTGCCTCCAGCACTTTGTTGGGCTGGCGCAAAGACCAGTGGCGCAGCAAGCGAATGGCTGAAGGCATCAGTGTGAAATAACGTCCGGTGACGGGATCGGCCAGCACCCATTGCGGCGCGCCATCCAGCCCTTTCGCTGACTCTACGATTTGCAGGTCGCGCCGCAGCGCGGGCAGGATCCGGTTCATTGCCTGGTTTGTCATAAACCAACCGACTGGCGTAAAACAGCAAGCGGTCGCCGGAACAGATATACCGCCAGGGGCACGTATTGGCCCGATACTTTAGCCGTACCGCGTAAACCAATGCGTGGCGGCTCTCCGGTGAAACGGGCATCAAGCCGGTACGCCAGATTTCCTGCAGGCGTTTGTTCTGATTCGTAAGCAACACGCTCCAGCAGCGCGCCATGCGGTGTCAGCGGATCGCTATCGAGAAAGAGGGTGATGGGCGCATCCGGTTGAAGACGAATAGCATCGCCGACATCAAGTTCGATACGCAGCGATACTGAGGCAGGGTCGGCCAGGTCCAGTAAGCGTTCGCCAGTGCGGACTGGTTTACCCACCCAGCGTTCGGCATCCGCAAAAACAGCAATACCATCCCGCTCGGCATGAATTTCAGTACGACTCAGTAAAGCATTGGCATAATCACGCTCAGCGCGCTTTTGCTCAACCTGTGCGGCAAGGAAATCCAGTCGCGCTTTGGAATCGGTATCCTGAAAAGCCCGTTGTGCACTGGCACGGTACTCCGCTTCTGCCACGTTTAACGCGCGTTCGGCCACGTCCGCCTGCGCTTTCAGCGTCGTATCGTCAAAACGTACCAGTAGATCACCTTTGTGTACGCTCTGGTTAGGCTGTACCGCAAAAGCCTGAATCACCCCATCAAGCGGGGCGGCAACAACGCGTCCATTCAGTGGGATCACTTCTGCTGGAGCCAGCACCGACTGGTGGACAGGAATAAACAGACAGCCGACCAGAAGTATACAGGGGAGCGCCAGCTTCCAGCGCCAGCGCGGGCGTCGCCAGACTGGTTGCGGTTCCAGCGCCAGCCAGGCATGACTAAAGGCATGTGCCAGTTGCTCTACCAGCAACGTTTCAGCCTTCTGCCAGGGTTGCTCGCGTGCATACCATATCCCGCCAAACACTCGGCCTTTGCGATCTTTTAGCGGCGCCCACAGCACTTCAGGAGCAGAAAGCGCAAGCCAGTCATTACGGCTTTGCTGATCGAGAGATGCGGCTTGCACAACGGCGCATTGAGCATATTGCGAATGACGTTGTAACTGCGCACTGGCTCGCTCAATAAACGCCACGAACGGCGCGTGGGGAGCTGGTTGGGTAACGCCGGTAACCGCCCGTACCGTGCCGTTGATCACCAGCGCTGCATGACGAAATCCGAACAACGGCTGGCTGTCGTTAACGATGCAGTAAGCCAGTGCTTCGGGCGTTTCCGCCGATCGGGCCTGACGTTCAATGTCCAGAAACTGGGCGAAAATACGTTCGCCGGGAAGGGGAGGCGTGTTGCTCACGGTTGCTCCTGGAAGTTTGCCGTACCGCTCATACCGGCCATCAGGGTGCTGTCGTTGCTGTCGATAACGCCTGTCAGACTCAGCGTCTGGCTGCTTTCATCAATACGCGCCCCCAGGCGGGATACGCTGGCGCGTAGCGGCTTGTTTGTTTCATCCGGTGTAAAAGTAAAGGTCAGCCCCGGTTTGAGCATTGAGAGCCAGCGAGATGGCACCAGCAGATCAATCTCCAGACGACGATTACTGACTATATCAAGTACAGGTGCGCCCGCCGCTACACTTTCATAGGCTTGGGCTCGCCGCTTAACAACCTGGCCGTCGAACGGTGCCAGTATGCGGCAGTGGTTCACCTGAATCTGATACACCTGGCTTTCCGCCTGCGCCTGCGCCAGACGCGCGGCGGATAAGGAAACGGCGTATTTGCCGACCGATTTCATTTGCGCAAGCTGCTGATTTTGATTAAGTTCGGCATCAGCTGCTCGCATGGCAGCCTGAGAGGCGGCCAGTTGGGCTTGATAGATAGCGCAGTCAAAACGCGCCAGCAGATCGCCTTTCTTGAAAGGCTCCCCTTCCCGAAAAGGTATTTCCGTTATACGCCCTGCAAGATCGCTCGAAATCGTTGCCTGCTCGACCGCCACCAGCATTCCGCGGGCCTGCTTATCAGGCAATTCTCCCATTTGAGTTGTATGCGCCGGGCTATTCAGGAGCGGGTCAACGGCTTGTGCCTGTACGTGAAAAAAACAGAAACAAAGTGCCGCCAGTCCAGGGCGTTTTCGAAAAAAAGCATGTATCAAACTCTTCACTCTAGCCTGCCTTAATTCCGCTGGATGAATGCGAAACAGAGGTGCTGAAACAACCTTCTGAATCTTCATCGAATAATCGTACTTATTGGGTCGAGTATAGTAAATCTGCAACAATAGCAAGGCGATATAAAACGATAATCAGGATGCGGATTTATTATAATAATTCGAAAATTGCCACTTATATCTCAAAATGAAGGCAGCTTAGAATATCCCCTAAGTCAAATAAACTTAAGTGAGATCAAAATCCAGAGGATGGTGAAACGTCCTTCGGATTTAAAGTCCCGTGTTCAACAATGATGTGGTAAGCAAAGTACCTTTATCATGCAGGTAACCACTGTCATGCACGTTGAGGATCTCTATCCTTAACGAACAGTGGACACGGCATCGATAATTTAACTTAATTCATTGAATAATATTTTTATTTCTGATGTGACTTATTTGGTACCTTCATTCCGTTTTGATTCACTTTGGCAACTTAATCCGGCACATAATGACGTTCGGTGAGGAAAGAGCGCTTCTGATACATCACGGTATATTTTAACAAACTACCCAGAAACGCCAACCTCTCGTTGTACACATATGCTGCCAGGTCTGCAACCTTAGGCATAAACGTGTTGATGAGTAGTTGCAGTGGTTAGTGACGGAGACTGGGACAATGAAGCTCTTCCGGTTGATATTACTGGCACAGGTGTGAAACATGCGTAAAGGGCAGTCGTGACATTTCCTTTTTGATGAAAATAAATAAGCCACGTTTAAGTAAATAATAAAAAGTTGTGAAGACCTGGATATGCCGTCGGTTTTTCACATGCCCAGTCACGCCCTGCCTCTCATTTTTTATAAAAATAAAAAATCAGATATTTCAAATGGGGTATGGGGTTTTGTGTAAATTAACTCCCTAAATTAAATTTAACACTTGCCGGATGCCCTTATCCCATAAGCTTTGAATGGCCGTGTGCAAGAAAATTCTTATAAATCATGCTGATGATTTTTAATTTTTAAATCTAATTTATGTAAATCTTTGTTACATATTTTTACTTCCAGTCATTCGGGAACGTTCCTACAGTCCGGCTGTTGGGTCTTATCCGGAATTTTGTCATTCCAGACAAACACCCAAAATATAGTGTCGGCATGCTGGTGAATGGACTGCGCCCGCTTTTAACTCCGATATGTTGATTCCGTCGGATGACGTGAACAGGGAGGTTGTTCTGGCTGGGTTTGTCTTTCTTATTAATATCTCACTGGCACTGACCGTTTCCATAATTCCACAGAACAGGGACCGTCATGTCTAATTCTTCTTATCAGTCCGAAATTCCCAGAGCACGTATTAATTTAAAACTTGATCTGCATACGGGTGGGGCGAGCAAAAAAACGGAATTACCACTGAAATTACTGGTTGCCGGTGATTTCAGTAATGGACAGGATTCCGCGCCATTATCAGAGCGCAAAAAAGTTAATGTGAATAAAAATAACTTTGACTCAGTGCTTTCCGAATATTCCCCGAAAGTCAATCTGACCGTTAAAAATACCCTTGCTGATGACGGCAGCGAAGACAATATCAGTCTGACATTCCAGAATATGAAAGATTTCTCCCCGGAACAGGTCTCCAGACAAATACCACAACTGAAGGCCATGCTTTCCATGCGCAATTTGCTTCGTGATTTAAAGGCGAACCTGCTGGATAACCAGGCTTTCCGAAAAGAGCTGGAAAAAATTCTGCTCGACCCGGCGTTAAGTGCAGAACTCAGAGCCGAACTTTCAGCCCTGGCACCTAAACAGCCATAACGGTCACGATGTTTTAACGGATTAATAAGGAAGATGCTGATGTCTGTAAAAAATGAGAATGCGGCTGGTGGCGAAAGCGTGGTGCTGGAGCGTCCTGCTGCGGGCGGGGTTTATGCATCCCTGTTTGAAAAAATCAACCTGAACCCGGTGTCCGAGTTGAGTGCGCTGGATATCTGGCAGGACGCGCAGGCGATGTCGGATGCGACCGCGGATGAACGTTTAACGGCGGGGATGCAGGTGTTCCTGGAATGCCTGACGAAAGCGGGCTCAAAAGTTGAAAAACTCGATAAAAACCTGATTGACTATCATATCGCGGAGCTGGACTACCAGATTAGCCGTCAGCTGGATGCAGTAATGCACAGCGACGAATTTCAGGCGGTAGAAAGTCTGTGGCGCGGCGTCAAATCGCTGGTTGATAAAACCGATTTCCGCCAGAACGTGAAAGTTGAACTGCTGGATATGTCCAAAGAAGACTTGCGTCAGGACTTCGAAGACAGCCCGGAAATCATCCAGAGCGGACTGTATAAACATACCTATATTGATGAGTATGACACACCGGGTGGAGAGCCGATTGCCGCGCTGATTTCCGCTTACGAATTTGATGCGTATGCACAGGATGTCGCGCTGCTGCGCAACATCTCTAAAGTCTCTGCCGCCGCGCATATGCCGTTTATCGGCTCCGCAGGCCCGAAATTCTTCCTTAAGGACTCAATGGAGGATGTGGCGGCCATCAAGGATATCGGTAACTACTTTGACCGTGCCGAATACATTAAGTGGAAATCCTTCCGCGAGACGGACGATGCCCGCTATATCGGTCTGGTGATGCCACGCGTACTGGGGCGTCTGCCGTATGGCCCGGACACCGTGCCGGTACGCAGCTTCAACTATGTCGAAGAAGTGAAAGGCCCGGATCACGACAAATACCTGTGGACCAACGCCTCGTTTGCCTTTGCATCCAACATGGTACGCAGCTTCATCAACAACGGCTGGTGTGTACAAATCCGTGGCCCGCAGGCCGGTGGTGCCGTTCAGGACCTGCCTATCCATCTGTACGATCTGGGCACCGGCAATCAGGTGAAGATCCCGTCTGAAGTGATGATCCCGGAAACCCGCGAATTTGAATTTGCTAATCTCGGCTTCATTCCCCTGTCTTACTACAAGAACCGCGATTACTCCTGCTTCTTCTCGGCGAACTCCACCCAGAAGCCGGCCCTGTATGACACCGCCGATGCGACGGCTAACAGCCGTATCAACGCGCGTCTGCCATACATTTTCCTGCTGTCGCGTATCGCGCACTACCTGAAGCTTATCCAGCGCGAGAATATCGGTACGACGAAAGACCGTCGTCTGCTGGAGCTGGAGCTGAACACCTGGGTTCGTGGTCTGGTGACTGAAATGACCGACCCGGGCGATGAGCTTCAGGCTTCTCACCCGCTGCGTGACGCCAAAGTGGTGGTGGAAGACATCGAAGACAACCCGGGCTTCTTCCGCGTCCGACTGTTCGCTATTCCGCACTTCCAGGTGGAAGGGATGGACGTCAACCTGTCACTGGTTTCCCAGATGCCGAAGGCGAAATCTTAAGGCGAGAGGAAATCAGGGATGAAAATTCATCGTCCGTTATGGAATGAAGGGGCGCTTCTGGCCCCGCAACAGTTTCAGCAGCAGGTCCGCTGGAGTGAACACGTTGCCGACACGGTCGCCCGGATGGGTATTTCTCATCCCTGGGGCGTGGTTGCGGCAGAATTTGATGATGCCGCGCTGGCGCTCTCGCGCCTGAACGCCACCCGTCTGGTGGTGCGCTTTCAGGATGGTACGATTGTTGATACGGATCTGGCGGACAATCTTCCGCCGGTCTGTGATTTATCTGTTGCAGCCGGCAGTGAAGCTGTGGAGGTGGTTGTCGCGCTGCCGCTACTGAGCGCCAGTGGTGGCAACCTCGATAACGGCCAGGACAGTGAGCGTCCGCGTCGCTGGAAAGCCGAACGCGTGGTGGTGCAGGAACTGGCTGGTCATGAAAGCGGGGAGCTCGCCATTCTGCGTAATGCGTTAACCCTGCGTCTGTCCAGCCAGGAAAACACAGCATACCTGACCTGTCCGGTGGCCCGTCTGGTGCGTAATGCTCAGGGACAGTGGAGTCGTGAGCCCTCCTTTATCCCGCCGATGCTTTCCGTTTCTGCAAGCCCGTGGCTTGCCACCGAACTGGGTGACTTGCTGATCCGGCTGCAGGCCCGTCGCCGTCGCTTGATGGCCATGCGCCGTGAGAGTAATGAGCGGATGGCGGACTTTGCGGTCGCGGATGTGTCCCTGTTCTGGCTGCTCAATGCGCTGAACAGCGCCGAACCGGTGTTGACGGAACTGCTGCAGACACCGGGTCGTCACCCGGAACTGCTGTACCGCGAACTGACCCGTCTGGCCGGCAGTCTGCTGACCTTCTCACTGGAGCACGATGCCGGGGACATTCCTGCTTATCAGCACGATGCACCGGAACGGGTATTCCCGCCGTTGCTGGCACTGCTTGATAAGCTGCTGGAAGCGAGCCTGCCATCGAGGGTGGTGAGCATTCATCTGGAGCATCAGGATCAGATCTGGAAAGGTGCCCTGCACGATGGGCGCCTGCGCGAAGGGGCCGATTTTTATCTCTCCGTGCGCTCTTCTATGCCGAACCATGAGCTTCAGACGAAGTTCCCACAGCTGTGTAAAGCGGGCAGTTTTGATGATGTTTCGGATGTGGTGAATGTGGCCCTGAGTGGGATGGTGATCAAACCGCTGACGCATGTGCCGACGGCGATCCCGTTACGTCTTGAGAACCAGTATTTCTCAATGGATCTGAGCTCGGAAGCAGCCCGTAGCATGCTGGAAATGGGCAGTTGCACCTTCTACACCCCGCGTTCACTGGGGGATGTGAAACTTGAACTCTTTGCGGTGCTGCGCACATGAATAAATCTGCTCTCAGTCAAATCGAACAGATTTTTTATCCGGGCTGGCTGATGGCCAGCCAGCTACGCGGTGGACAGGAAGTCCGGGACGGAGAGGCGCTTTATCGCCGGGCCTGCCGTCTGGTACAGGAGGCGAAAGCTGCGCTCACGGAGGCAGGTTACAGCGACATTAGCCGTGATCATATGGTGTATGCCCTGTGTGCATTGCTTGATGAGAGTGTCCTTAACCGGGGAACCACGGACGACGGTTACCTGACCTGGCGACGCGATCCGCTGCAGGCGCATTTCTTTGGCACCCTGAACGCAGGGGAGGACCTGTGGGAGCGGATCCGCAATCTGCTGAAAGAGCCCACTCCAGACACTGCGGTACTGACCTGTATGTACCGTACCCTGCAACTGGGATTTGTCGGCCAGTACCGTGCGCAGGATGACGAGCGCCGTGAGGACGTGGTACGTGCACTGGGTGAACGGGTGCCCGCCTTTACGCTTTCGCAGGATGCGCCGATTGTCGCAAGGGCCTCCCGTCTGCGCAGTGGTCGTCGTCTGTACTGGCTTTCCTGGATTATCGGGGCGGCCGTACTGGTGGGGCTGTGGTTCTTCTTCTCTTCCTCCCTCACCGAACTGGTGAGTCAGACGGTCAGACCGGGGTAAAGGATGCGTGATGTTTACCGGAGTCTGTTAACCGCCCTGGCGGGCGTACTGGCGCTGTGGCTTATCCTGGGCTTCTGGCCGCTGTCGGTCGGGAGTCGCGTGGCACTCAGTCTGCTGGTCATCCTGGTGTGCGGGGCGATGTTCTGGCGTCAGCACCGGGCATCACAGCGGCGGGCACAGTCACTGATGGAGATTGTGGACGAGAGTCTGCCGCCGGAAGATTTTCAGGGCGCGGTCATTCTGGTGTGTGGCGATAACAGTGCGCTTTTCACTGAGTGTGCACGGCATCATGAAACCCGTCAGGTCTGGTATCTACGGGTAAAGGATGCGGAACAACTGCCACTCCTGGCACAGCACCTGAGCCTGGTGCGCCCGGCCCTAGTGTCGCAAATTTCCGTCATGCTGGCGGTGGTACCTGAACAGCATATATCCGGTGATGATTTTACCCAGAGCCTTCGGGGCTGGCAGCGTGCTGCCGTCCAGTGCCGTGCGGCATTCGGCACGTTCCTCCCGCTGTGGACTGTGACCTGGGTATCGCCCCCTGCGGCCTGCGAGGAGGCAGAGCCTGTCTGGTTTACCACAGTAAGCCAGCGGACCGGTATTCAGGGGTATCAGTCCGGTCAGGGCAATGTGTCACTGGCGGAATGGACCCAGGAGACCGGACCAGACGGACGTCTTTCCCGTCTGAGTCAGGGCCTGTGGCTGGACAGTCTGCTTGCCTGGCAGAACAGCGCCGTGAATGACTTGCTGTCGGTACGGCAGGGTGAGCTGCCGGTGATGAAGCCCTGTGTGCAGGGCATGTGCATGGTGCCGGTGAGCGGTATCGCGGGCAATCTCTGGCAACAGCACATTACCTCCGTGACGGCGTTGCCACCGGATGCGTCCGTGACTACAGAACCACTGCCGCTGCCTGAACTGCTGCTGCCAGCGTTACCACGCCGACGTGGCGTCAGCCGCAGAATGGTGTTCTGGCGTTACGCCGGATTACTGGGCGGGATTTTCCTGGCATTCGCCATGCTGGCGTCCTGGATGAACAACCAGCGCCTCATCCGAAATATTGGCGATCATCTTGCATTGTATCACCAACTGACGGGTAAGCCTGTTGCACCGAAACTGCTTGCGCAGCAGCGTCTGCGGGCTGATGGCGAATTGCTGGACGACTGGCAGCGTCGCGGGGAGCCACTGCGTTATCGCCTGGGCCTGTATCAGGGGCTGCGTCTTGTTCCGCCTGTTGAGGCCGCAGTCAGCGACTGGGCACCACCACCACCGCCCCCACCGGTTATTAAGAAAATCATTCAGGGTCCGAAAACCATTCGTCTCGACAGCATGTCGCTGTTCGATTCGGGCAAATCGGCGCTGAAGGCCGGGTCCACCAAAATGCTGGTGAACTCGCTGGTCGGCGTCAAGGCGAAACTGGGCTGGCTGATTGTGGTCAGCGGGCATACCGACAACACCGGTAACCCGGCACTTAATCAAATGCTGTCCCTGAAGCGTGCCGAAGCGGTGCGTAACTGGATGCGGGATACCGGCGATGTGCCGGAAAGCTGTTTTGCGGTGCAGGGTTATGGTGAAAGCCGTCCGATCGCAACCAACGACACCCCGGAGGGCCGTACGCTCAACCGCCGTGTCGAAATCAGTCTGGTACCGCAGGCCAGTGCCTGCCAGATACCGGGCAAACCCACAGCGTCATCGCAGGATGATGACGTTTCTCAACACTAAATGGAGTAATACCGATGGCAATTCCTGTTTATCTCTGGCTGAAAGACGACGGCGGCGCGGACATTAAAGGGTCTGTGGACGTTCAGGATCGTGAAGGTAGCATCGAGGTTGTTGCGCAGGAGCATAACCTGTACATCCCGACCGACAACAACACCGGCAAGCTGACCGGCACCCGTATCCACACCCCGTTCCTGTTCACCAAGGAAATCGATTCCTCCAGCCCGTACCTGTACAAGGCGGTGACCACCGGTCAGACCCTGAAGTCTGCGGAATTCAAGTGGTACAAAATCAACGACGCGGGCCAGGAAGTGGAGTACTTCAACACCAAACTGGAAAACGTGAAAGTGGTGAAAGTGAACCCTGTGATGCATGACATCAAGGATCCTTCTTTCGAGAAGCATAACCACCTTGAGCAGATCGAACTGCGTTACGAAAAAATCACCTGGACCTACAAAGACGGCAACATCATTCATTCCGATAGCTGGAATGAACGCGCCACCGCCTGATTACGCGTCATATTTCGCGCCGCAGGTGCGTTGGCTTCACTCATTCGCCCCGGTCACATAGTTATCTATGCTCCCGGGGACTCATGATTTTGCCGCCTTCCTGCGACACGCACTATTTAGCGTAATCCTCGTTCTTAAGCGGATGGGATGACCCTTCCGCTGTTTTATACAGCGCCTGCCTCGCGGGCGTTCTGCAACGCAGTCACACATTTTATCAGTACTGACCTTATGGGCATCGGTTAACGGCCAGGGGCGGTAGCATGTCCGGAAGCCATCAAGAGAGAGAAAAATGGAAAATCCAGCCATCCTGTTACGTCGTCTGAATCCGTACTGTGCCCGTGCGATGGAAGGGGCGGCCTCGCTCTGCCAGACCCGTGCCCATGCGGAAATTCTGCCTGAGCACTGGCTGCTGAAACTGCTGGAGCAGGGGGAAGGCGACCTGACGGTGCTGGCACGCCGTTATGAGTGGGATATGGATGCACTGTGGCAGGATTTGCTCGGCTGGCTGGATAATCAACCGCGCTCGGTGCGCCATCGTCCACAGCTCTCGGAAAACATTCAGATGCTGATGCAGGAAGCTTGGCTGATTGCTTCGCTCAACAGTGAAGAGCAGATCCGCAGTCATCATTTGCTGATGGCCCTGACCGGCAAACCGAAACTGCTGCGTTGTGACGGTCTGTGGCCGATGCTGACTCTGGCACAAAGCCAGCTGGAGCTCCTGCGCCCGTTACTCGATGCACAGTCGGACGAACGTCCGGAATTGCAACTGGAGAAGGAACTGGCGCAGAGCCACGGTGGAGAAGTGGAGTTCGTCGGGCGTCCTGTCGGCGCGGAGGTAAAAGAGGGCGAGCTGAGCCCGGCCCTGCAAAACGCGCTGGATAAATTCACCCTCGACGTCACCGCTAAAGCGAAGGAAGGCAAAATCGACCCGGTGTTTGGTCGCGATACAGAAATCCGCCAGATGGTGGACATTCTCTCCCGTCGTCGTAAGAACAACCCGATTCTGGTCGGCGAGCCGGGTGTCGGCAAAACGGCACTGGTCGAAGGCCTGGCGCTACGAATATCTGAAGGCAACGTGCCAGAAAGCCTGAAAACAGTGGTGCTGCGTACTCTCGACCTCGGCCTGCTGCAGGCTGGCGCGGGCGTAAAAGGCGAGTTCGAACAGCGCCTGAAAAATGTCATTGATGCCGTACAGCAGTCGCCGGTACCCATTTTGCTGTTTATCGACGAAGCCCACACCATTATCGGCGCGGGTAACTCAGCGGGCGGCGCGGATGCGGCCAACCTGCTGAAACCGGCGCTGGCGCGTGGTGAGCTGCGCACCATCGCCGCCACCACCTGGTCCGAATACAAGCAGTACTTCGAACGTGATGCGGCCCTGGAGCGTCGTTTCCAGATGGTGAAAGTGGATGAGCCGGACGACGAAACCGCCTGCCTGATGCTGCGTGGCCTGAAATCCCGCTACGCCGAACATCACAACGTACATATCACCGATGATGCGGTACGTGCCGCCGTCACGCTGTCCCGTCGTTACCTGACCGGACGCCAGCTGCCGGACAAGGCCGTCGATTTACTCGATACGGCCGCAGCCCGCGTGCGCATGAGCCTCGATACGGTGCCGGAACAAATTGTGCGCCTGAAAGCACAGCTGACCGCACTGGGGCTGGAAGAGCAGGCGCTGCTGGAAGATATCGCCGCCGGCAGTAACCGTCATGGTGACCGCCTGAGCGTTATTGAGAAGCAACGGACTGAACTGGATGCGCGTATCCGGGAGCAGGAAGACCGTTTCAGCAACGAAAAGGCGCTGGCACAGCAACTGATGACCAGCCGACAGGATATCAGCAATCAGGCTGAAATTTCCGGCCTGCAACAGCAGCTGGAGCAGGCGCAGCAGGGCGATGTGCTGGTTCAGGTGGATGTGGATACCCGCACGGTGGCGAATGTTATCGCCGACTGGACCGGCGTGCCGCTCTCTTCCCTGATGAAGGACGAGCAGACCGAGCTGCTGACCCTGGAAAACGAAATTGGCAAACGTGTGGTGGGTCAGGATGTTTCCCTTAATGCCATTGCCCGGCGTCTGCGTGCGGCCAAAACCGGCCTGACATCGGAGAACGGCCCGCAGGGTGTGTTCCTGCTGGTCGGCCCGAGTGGTGTCGGTAAAACCGAAACCGCACTGGCGCTGGCAGATGTGCTGTACGGCGGCGAGAAATCACTCATCACCATCAACCTGTCCGAGTATCAGGAGCCGCACACCGTGTCGCAGCTGAAAGGCTCACCACCGGGCTATGTGGGATACGGGCAGGGCGGCATTCTGACCGAGGCGGTACGAAAACGTCCGTACAGCGTGGTGCTGCTCGATGAGGTGGAAAAAGCGCACCGCGACGTGATGAATCTGTTCTATCAGGTGTTCGACCGCGGTTTTATGCGCGACGGTGAAGGGCGTGAAATCGACTTTCGTAACACCGTTATTCTGATGACGTCGAACCTCGGCAGCGACCACATTATGCAGCTGCTGGATGAACAGCCAGACGCCAGCGAAAGCGATCTGCACGAACTGCTGCGCCAGATCCTGCGTGACCACTTCCAGCCCGCGCTGCTGGCCCGTTTCCAGACCGTGATCTACCGTCCACTGGCAGAATCGGCGATGCGCACCATCGTCGAAATGAAACTCAGCCAGGTGAGCCAGCGCCTGAACCGTCACTACGGCCTGACCACGCAGATTGGTGAGAGCCTGTATGACACGCTGACCGCCGCCTGCCTGTTGCCCGATACCGGAGCACGCAACGTTGACAGCCTGCTTAACCAGCAAATCCTGCCGGTGCTGAGTCAGCAGCTGCTCACTCACATGGCTGCGAAGCAGAAACCCGCTTCCCTGACCCTAGGATGGGATGAGGAAGAGGGCATCGTGCTGGAGTTTGATGTGCGCTCTGGTCTGTAATAGAGGGATAGTGGTATGGACAGCGCAAAAGAGATTGCCAGAGATATGCTGGAGGCCATTAATATCGATGGCTCTGGTTTTTGGGGAGCAATAGGAAAAGGTTTTATTTCATTTCCAGTCAGTCTTGCCTATCTGGGGTATGATTTCATTGATACTGAACATCGCAGGGACAATCTGGATGATAAGTTCAGGCTGGCGCGATTAGTTAAAAAGGGTGTATTTAATCATCAGCTTATTGAGCAAATCATTAAGACCTCTCTTGAGGATTTTATTTCACGTATTCACGCCGAAAAAATATCTTCTATCGTGAAAAATGTTTCCGGTTCGTTCATGGGGAAAATGGCGTTTACTGAACTAACGGGTGTGAAGCTGGGTGAAGCAATAGTATCCAGAGGTGTATCAGCCTTTTTTGCCGGAAGTCTGGTTGGCTTATTGTTATCTGTTGGTGCTGAAACATCTAGAGCAATTTATACATCAAGAGACCTCGAAGACAGAAATCCTGTTTTGCACAATAAACTCCAACGTCTTGGTGACCTGGATCTTCTTTATTTTATTGTTGAAGGTATCGTTAAGCCTTTTGAAACCGCTTGTGAGTTAGGAGACAGAAATCCTGCCGAGTTTGATAAAGTATGTGAATACTTTTTTGGAGGCTTATGAAAATCAAGGTGATTCTTCTGGTAATCCTTTCCCGATTAATTCGTGGGGCGGGGATGGGGCTGGGTGTTTCTGGTATCGCATTTACTATTTGGTTTTTTTTCTTATCTTCAAGCGAGTCCAGATACATCTGGGGTGCGTTTTCGATAGCAGAATTTTTTGCAGGCTATCTTATATATCGGTTCGCTTATACATATGTTTATGATGAATAACCATACGGTTTTGTCACCCCCAGGAAATCAATCATGAAGATATTTACAATGTTCCACCAACAGGCATGGAGATAACGTGGCTATACGGTGGAGCGGCTAAATAAAATAATTTAAACCTTATATCGTTGTCTTTCTTTCCATCACTGGTTATTCAGGATGCTGAAATATTACACGGAGTAAAGATCGTGAGCCTGACAGATACACTGAGCAGTTTAATCCAAACCCCGCTAAACCGTTACCAACTGGATATTCCGTCGTGTGCGGCAAATATTGACGTGGAAGGTTTCAGCGGTTCAGAAGCGATGAGTACACTGTACAGGTACACCATCAATTTCACGAGTGCCGACAAGAACATTGATGCCCGCCAGATGCTGAGTAAGTCGGCAACTCTGACCATGGGGGCGGGTAACTTGCTCTCTCTGACGGAGCGCAAGGTGGTTCATGGGGTGGTTACCCATTTCGAACGTACCGGTGGCTCCGCTGATGAAGCGCAGTACTGCATCGTACTGGAACCGTTTCTGGCGCTGCTGGGCAATCAGCACCGTACCCATCGCTTTTTCGTCAACAAATCGGTCCCGGAAGTGGTGTCAGAGGTGCTCACGGAGCATGGGCTCAAAGGCTGGGAATATGAGTTCACCCTCAAAGCTGACTATCCGAAGCGCGAACAGATTAACCAGTACAAGGAAAATGACCTCGCCTTCATTGAGCGTCTGCTGGCTGAGGTGGGGATTTTCTACTTCTTTACCCTGCAGCCTGACACCCAGACCGAAGTGGTGCACTTTGCGGACAAGCAGAGTGCATGGACGTTCGGTAAAACGCTGCCGCTGAACAGCCCGTCAGGGGCGAGTGATAATGCGGCCGACTCGGTGTGGGATGTGCACGTCTGGCATAACGTGGTGGAGCGTTCGGTTACGGCCAGTGACTACAACCACCGTGAAGCACAGAACATTCTGATGTCCGTACCGGCTGACATGACCCGCGGCGATGGGGAGGGGAACACTTATGGTGATGTGTATCACTACCGACCTCGTCACCTTGAACGTGGCGACAAAATCACGCCGACGGCAGAAACCGGTAACTTCTGGGCACGCCTGGAGCATGAGCGCTTCCTGTCTACCCAGACCACAGTGACCGGCAGCAGTACCGACCACACCCTCAGTCCGGCTCAGGTGCTGACTATTACCGAAATGGCTATCCCGCCAACACTGCCGCGTGAAACGGAGAACGGAGTTGTTATTATCCGAACTGGCTACTACGCCTGCCGTAAGAATGCCCTTAAAGTGGCATGGGTAGCGATGCCGTACTACGAGAACCGCTGCTGGCGTCCTGCCGCTAAAAAGCGCCCGGTGGTCAGCGGTACCCTGATGGCGCGTGTGACCAGCGCCAGGGATAACGACATCTACGCCTGGCAGGATGTATCCGGCATGTACCGGGTGAAATTTGATGCCGACCGCGACGACAAACGTCAGGGTATGGAAAGTATGCCGGTGCGCTTTGCCAAACCTTACGGCGGTGACAAATACGGCTTTCACTTCCCGCTGATACAGGGTACTGAAGTTGCCATTGCGTTCCACGAAGGTGACCCGGACCGGCCGTATATCGCCCACGCCCTGCATGACTCCCGCCACGTTGACCACGTTACAGAACTGAACAGCACACGTAACGTTATCCGCACAGCGGGCCTGAACAAGCTGCGGATGGAGGACAAGCGTGGCGAAGAGCACGTTAAACTCAGTACGGAGTATGGCGGCAAAACCCAACTCAATTTAGGACACAACGTCAATGCTTCCCGAGAACTGCGTGGTGAAGGTGCTGAGCTTCGTACTGACCGACACGTTTCCATTCGCGGAGGGGCCGGGATGTTTATTACGGCCGATAAACAACCATTTGCCAGCGATAAGATGCTGTCCATGCAGGAGGCGATCGCTCAGCTGGAAAACGCGCTGAGTATTGCGCGCAGCCTTTCTGATGCAGCAGAAACGGCAGAGGCTTTGCCTGCTGATATTCAGAGTCAAGTTAAATTGAATGAAGCACTAAATGAACTGGCTAAACCCGGAATGGTGCTGAATGCGCCTGAAGGGGTGAGTATCACCAGTCCTCAGGCGGTTCGCGTGGCGTCAGGAAGTGCCAGCGTGGGGATTATGTCCCAACAAAACACTGATATCAGTGCGCTGAAGCGCTTTACGGTAGCGGCGGGTGAAGCAGTGAGCATGCTGGCCCGTAAGGCCGGGATGAAACTCTTTGCGGCGAAGGGCAAAGTAGAAATCCAGGCGCAGGATGATGCGCTGGAGGCGATAGCTAAAAAAGATGTCACCGTGACCAGTACGGAAGGGCAGATGGTGCTGACCGCCGCTAAAGATATGGTCCTGAAAAACCTTGATGGATCGTTTATCCAGTTACAGGGTAAAGATATCATTCTGGGCTGTGAAGGGAATATTCTGTGGAAGTGTGCTAATGCCCAGAAAATGGGGCCTGCCACGCTAAACTCATCTCCCCAGACCTTTCCGAAAGGATATGGCGGCATTTATTCACTGAAAGATGATGAAGGAGAAATCATCCCGAATACCGAATATAAGGTAACCACTGCTGACGGTCAGATATTTACCGGAACCTCCGATGAGCATGGTAAAACGCTACCGATTTATACCTCAATGCCCGGTAAGCTTAACATTGAAATTCTGGGAACTGGTAATCCATCAACAGGGAGTAACAAGGCATGAGTGACTACCACGCATGGGAAGCCAGTGACTGTGAACATTTCACTGATGTCAATATTTCTGAGAAAATAGTTGTCTGTAAGCGTAAACCCGTACCTGGAATAACAATTACTATTGGGATGTTTTTTGATGGCACAGGGAACAACGCGTTTAATACTCAGAATCGGATTTTGGAGTCTTGTTCTCATCTTGATGTTGGAATGAAGGCAGAAGACGCAGAAGCCTGTGCCAAAAAACTGGGGAAAAAAATTGGCGATGCTGGAAGTTATATTGGGTATTATTCTAACATCCACTGGCTTAATACACTTTACGCCACCAATGACGAGGTAATTGAGGAACAAACAGTTTATCAGCGAGCAGTCTATGTACAGGGAATTGGTACCGATAAAGGCAATGGCGATAGCTCGATAAGTATGGGGACGGGTGGTTGGTTTTATGGTGTGGTTGATAAATCTGATGAAGGTGTTGGTCTTATTGCTGAACAAATTTCGAAATTCTTGGCTCTTAACCAAGGGGTAAATTTTGCAATTGAGAAAATTCAGTTCGATGTTTTTGGATTTAGCCGCGGTGCGGCGGCGGCTCGCCACTTTGCTAACCGTGTAAGAAACAACGATAAAGCGATACAGCAGGCCATAACTAAAGGGCTTGGTGGTCGAAATCAACATGGTAAACCTGCAGGTGAAACTCGCTTTCTGGGATTATTTGATACCGTGTGCGCGGTAGGTACAGTAAGTAATCTATTTGATGTTCATAGTGGTGTGAACCCCGGTGTTGAGCTGGATCTGCCTCCAGATATTGCACAGAAAGTCTTTCAGATCACGGCAATGCATGAGTGCCGATACAACTTCAGCCTGAACAGCATCAAGGAATCGTGGCCGGAACTGGCTCTGCCGGGTGTTCATTCAGATATCGGCGGTGGCTATAATCCAAAGGAAAAGGAGTATCTTTTTCTGACTCAGCCCCAAAACGAAACTGTCAGTGAAAGTATTCCTTTTGAAGTGACTGATATCTACCGGCGTTCAGCGGCCGAAATACCTGACTTAAAGAGCCTGCCAGCGTTAAGTGCGATAATTCCGAGCGGTGAAGTAAAGACAGAAACTTGGTACGACTATCTTGTTAACGAGGATAAAAAACGCGGTGGCATCACACAAAAGCGTGTTGGGGCGGCAGTCACTATTGAGAGGATTGTGACTAATGACTGGAGCAAAGTTAGTTTACGGGTGATGCTGGATGCGGCTCAGGAGGCTGGGGTGGCAATGAAAGAAATTGAACCTACTAATGAATATTTGAATTTACCTGAGGATCTTGAATTCTTATGCCAAAAAGCAATTGATCAAGGTAAAGCTGTAAGGAATGGTGGCCCTCTGAAACCCTTTACCACACCAGAAATACAATTAATTGGTCAATATATTCACTGCTCCGCTCACTGGAACCCTGTAGTTGTAAAAGATGTCTGGCTGGACGGGAATAAAGTGAAAACCATCTACGGGGCAGTGAAATCATCTGATTTGCTTTTTTATATCAATCGCCCAAACCCCGGTTGGGTTCGTGCTGTCTGGAATATGCAGGGAGGAAAATCATGAAATCAATCATCAGACTAATTTCGCTTTTATTACTGGTGGGTTCTGCTAGTGCCTGTGCCAGTGAGCAACCTAACAGTCTCAAAACTCCCTGGGACAAGTGGTTTTTTGCCTTTACTACCCCCAAAGCTTTATCGGCACAGGTTACCCTATTGAAGTTGTTGGATGTCGATGGTTATGCATCGACATATCGGACTATCGATCAGCCACAAGGGATCAGTGTAGGGCGATGGAGTGAACGTAACTCTGCGGGGAATACACAATTTAATAAAGCCGACAGATTGCCACAGATAATGATATTTTGCTGGGATTCAATCATTGATAAAAAGGTTTATCAGTCCACTTTATTCTTTACTCAAGATACATGGAATAAGATGACTACCCCTTATCCTGATGTCTTAGAACCTGCAAAAAATGCATACCGACAGACGATGCTGATAGGTTTGGCCCCTGAGGGAAAAGTACGAGTCTGGTTAAGACAATATGGCCATTCAGATATTCCTTTAAATGATACAAGAATAACAACAGTTTCAGGGAAAGAGCTGGATATGTGCAAGGGTGTAACGGGAAGTAATTTTTCCTATGGGTATAGTAATACAACCAAAGAATTTATTAAGGATAAAAAATATCCTTATGGGATTTGGTGAATTATATTCTTTAGAAAGAAGTTAGTTGCCAGCGAATTCCAAATTTTATTTTGTGATTTTTCTGCGATAGAGGTTTTTATGAAATCATCTTTCTACATATTTTTGCTGTCTATTTCTATCCCTGTTTTTTCTCAATCAATCGTTATCGATCCTACGTCCGCAACAGCTAAAGCCGACGATGCAAACTCAATTGCCAATATGTATCGTATGGGCATGGGTGTTCCGAAGGATATGAAAAAAGCATTTGAACTCTATCAGATTGCTGCTGAACTCGGAAACACGGATGCTCAGATCGATTTAGGCGATATGTATTATTCAGGAAAAGAAACCACTCAGAGCTACGAAAAGGCTAATTATTGGTATGAGAAAGCTGCGAATAAAAATAATGCCACAGCTCAGATGTATTTAGGTTACGCATACCTTAATGGCAAAGGAGTTGCAGTGAATTATGATAAAGCAAAGAGTTGGCTTGAGCTTGCAGTCAAACAAGGCGAACCTTCAGCTATGTATCATTTGGGCACGATGTTCTTTGATGGTAAAGGCGTAACTAAAGATCAAAACCAGGCTATCCCACTATTCAAAAAAAGCTGCTCCGAAGGTGATTCGAATGCGTGTGATAAGTTAAAGGAAATTAAAATAGAGAAATAATGTTCTTATCTGCATAGAGAAATGCATATGTGGAAATTAAAAAATGGAGTTTCGTATGTCTAAAGGCTTTGTATTGATTGGTGATAACACTACGCACGGCGGACAGGTTATTTCTGCCTCATCAACAATGGTAGTAAATGGCAAAAAGGTTGCTCTCGTTGGCGATAAAGTCAGCTGCCCAAAAGGTGGGCATGGCATTAATACCATTATTGAAGGATCGCCTGAATGGACCTCTGACGGTAAAGCCGTCGTTGTGGATGGTTGCCACTGTGAGTGCGGTTGCCAGGTGATCTCCAGTGCACCGGATTGTGTAATAGGATAAGTAATGGGCTGGGAGCGTCAGAAATCAACGATATCGGCTAAGCCCGAAGAACCTTCATTCATCCTGTGGATGATGCTGGGGGTTCTCGCGCTGGTTGGGTGCGTACTGTTGTTTGTCTTGCATGCCAATCAACTGGCCGGGCCACTTCAAACATTTAATCTTTGGGCTGTCACCGCATGCCCTGCAGTTGTCTGGTTTTTCTTTATCTGCCTGCGTGGCTGGCTTTACAACAATGCGTTTGACAGGCACGAATTTGAAGCCGGTGAGGCAGAATATGCGCAACAACAGTGGATGGACTGGGCTGGACGCAATATCACAGTACTGCACAGCGGTGTAATGCTGCCTGCAAATCTGACATCTCAAAATTTTTTGGCTGCTCCGCCTGCGCTGGAGCAAAGCACATCTCTGACCCAACGAATTTGTCTGCAAGATCATGAGACCCATTTTTCTGTTCTGCTCGGAGGGTTAGGTCCAGTTCTGGCAAAGTTGCCTTCAGATATAGAACCCGCCGTCACTCTGCTGACGGATTCTCACGATGACCCTCTGGTATTGCAGGATGGATTTGCACATGCCTGGCAGGCAGCCATTCTGGATCGTTGTGTTCCGCAGTTGACCATTCTTACGTCAAAGACCTTCCTCTCACTTGATGAGCGAATCAAATCACCGACGCTGGATGTAGATTTAATCCTGATTCACCAGACACAGGGGCGGGCTGCGTACAGTGATGCGTTGGCCGTCCTGCTGTTGACCTCCGATGATGTTGCCACAAAATATAATCTTTCGCCTAACGCCCTTCTTTTGCGTCCAATGGCTCTTGATATGGCGATTTCAGAAAAGTCACTGGATACGTTTTTCTCGACCCAAACTCAGGCCTGTGCCACCGCCAGTATTGTTGGCGACAATGTGGAATGGGGAAATGCATTCTCCGATCTGCTTGAAGCAGCACAAAGTTATGGTGGTCACTGGAAACCTGAACAGCTCCACTGGCTGGAAAAATATGCCGGGCTCAGTGGCCCCTTCTCTCCATGGATAATGGCCGCAGTAGTCAGCGATATCGTGAATATACAAAAAGCAGACTGTCTGATGCTTTCTACAGATGGCGAGCAGAAATTTATTAATACAGTGCAAACAGGGAACAGAAATAATGACAACGGGTAATTCGTCATGGCGTGGAGGGTGGGGGCGGCTGGGGTTCTCTGCCCTCATAGCAGGAGGGATTGCCTGGTTAATCTGGCATTTTGGCGACCAGATTGGGCTGCACACTACGCTCACGAAAAGCCGGGCGTTTGCCGGTGCGTTATTTCTGTTACTGATGCTTCGTCATGGCAAAACAATTAGCCTTGCCATCAGGCAGGGCTGGCATCGTCTCCAGTCCAGGAGAAAGAATGTCCTGCCGACCAGTGAAGGTCGAGTTAAACCGACTGCACCCCGCAACGTTACCGTCGACACCATCCGCCTCGCCATGCGCAACCTCTACGGTCGACGCTGGGGCCGTAAAACGCGCATCCTGCTGATAACCGGTACAGTCGCTGAAGTGGAGCAACTGACCCCTGGCCTCACTGGGCAGCTCTGGCAGGAAGACCGCGGCACGCTGTTGCTGTGGGGCGGCGACCTCAACACCCCAGCCGATAGCGCCTGGCTGACGGCGCTGCGCAAACTGCGCCGCCGTCCGGCGGATGGACTGGTGTGGGTCACCTCCGCTTTCGACCAGCTGTCAGCGCCGGGGCTGGAGCAGCCGCTGCCTGTACCGTCTGAAAGCACCATGGATTCCCTGTCTCACGCCATCAGCGCCCGTATGGATACGCTTGGCTGGACACTCCCGCTGTATGTCTGGTCCCTGCATCCGCGCGCCTGTACGCCGGCGGGTCGCATGGTGCAGGCCACAGGCTGTCTGCTGCCTGCCGGATGCAGTCCTGAAGGGCTGGCAGAGCAACTCTCCGTCCTGACGCCAGATTTGACTTCACAGGGGCTGCAGCAGACCTGCGGTGAGGTGAAACATAACTTCCTGCTGACGCTTGCCGACCAGCTCATTCGTGAACCGGAGAGCGTGACCGCTCCGCTGTCGGTGATGCTAAACCCGTATCGCCCGCTGCCACTGGCTGGCGTGGTGTTTAGCCAGCCTTCTGGCGGTGCGGAACGTGCCGTGCAACACCACTGGGGCATGGATAAGCGCTGGGAGGTTCTGCCTGAATCTGTCCGAATGCTTCCTGCCGTGCTGCGTCCCGCTAAACCGGGCGTTCCATGGCGCAAAGTGTTTGCATCGGTTGTCGCCCTGGCGATGGTGGGCTGGGCCGCGTGGATGAGCATCGCCTATGTCACCAACCGCAGCCAGATTGACGGCGCGAATGCCCAGGCCGCACTTGCCGCTCGACAGAATCAGCCGCTGGAACAGCGCCTGCACGCGCTGTCTGAACTCCAGAAAACGCTGGCCCGCCTGCGGTACCGCTCTGAGCATGGTGTGCCCTGGTATGAGCAGGCCGGACTGAGTCAGAATAACGCGCTGCTGGCGGCACTCTGGCCTCGTTACCAGGACAGCGCACTTCCGTTGTTGCGGGATGCGGCCGCTGACCATCTGCAGAAGCAGGTCGTTGCCTTTAACGCGCTGCCGCCGGGTAGCCCGCTGCGTGAGCAGATGGCAAAAACCACTTATGACCAGCTCAAGCTCTACCTGATGCTGGCGCGTCCTGAACACATGGACGCCACCTGGTTCAGTTCTGCGCTGCTGTACGACTGGCCAAAACGTGATGGCGTGAAAGATGGTGTCTGGCAGGGTGTGGCTCCGTCACTGCTGACGTTCTATAGCGCACAGCTGGCTGTGCACCCGGAATGGAAGCTCCGTGCGGATGAGAGCATGGTCAGCCAGGCACGCTCCCTGCTGGTTCGTCTGATGGGCGTCCGTAACAGCGAATCGACCCTCTACCAGAAAATGCTGTCGCAGGTGGCGCATCTGTATGTCGATATGCGTCTCGAAGACATGACCGGCGACACCGACGCAGCCCGCCTGTTCAGTACCACGGGAAGTGTGTCGGGCATGTTTACCCGTCAGGCCTGGGAGCAGGCGGTACAGCCCACCATTGAAAAGGTGGTGAAAGCTCGGCGGGACGAGCTCGACTGGGTGCTTACGGACAGCAAGCGTCCGGGCAATAAACAGGATGAAACCTCCCCGGAAGCGCTAAAAAAGCGCCTGACGGAGCGCTACTTTGCGGACTTTGGCGGCGCATGGCTGGAGTTCCTTAACAGCCTGCGCTGGAACCAGGCCGCGACGCTGTCGGATTCCATTGACCAGTTGACCCTGATGGCCGATGTGCGCCAGTCGCCTCTGGTGGCGCTGATGAATACCCTCAATGTGCAGGGGCGCACAGGCCAGACCGGCGAGGCGATTTCCGACTCCCTGGTTAAATCGGCCAAAAACCTGCTCGGCGGTGATAACAAGGATGCCATTGACCAGAGTGCCGGCGTTCACGGTCCACTGGATGCGACCTTTGGTCCTGTGCTGGCACTGATGGACAAGAACCGCACGGGAGCACAGGAGCAGAGTCTGCAGTCGTTCCTGACCCGCGTGACGCAGGTGCGTCTGCGTCTACAGCAGGTGACCAACACTGCCGATCCGCAGGCGATGGTCCAGACCATTGCCCGGACCGTATTCCAGGGCAAAGCAGTGGATCTGACTGAAACCCGCGACTACGGCAGCCTGATTGCCGCCGGTCTGGGTCAGGAGTGGAGCGGTTTTGGCCGTACGGTGTTTGTTAACCCGATGGAGCAGGCCTGGCAACAGCTGTTGATCCCGGCGGCCGAGAGCCTCAATGCCCAGTGGCAGCAGGCGGTGGTTGCTGAGTGGAACAGTGCCTTTGGTGGACGTTATCCGTTTAACAACGCCAGCAGTGATGTTTCCCTGCCGCTGCTGGCTAAATACCTCAACGCGGATTCAGGGCGTATTGCTCAGTTCCTACAAACCCGTCTCAAAGGCGTACTGCACAAAGAGGGCAACCACTGGGTACCGGACAGCATCAACTCGCAGGGGCTGGCCTTTAACCCGGCGTTCCTCAATGCCATCAACACCCTGAGCCATATCTCGGATGTGGCCTTCACCCAAGGCAACGCTGGTATGAACTTCGAGCTGCGTCCGGGTACCGCCGATGGTGTGATGCAGACCAACATAATTATTGATAGCCAGAAGCTGATCTACGTGAACCAGATGCCTGCGTGGAAACGCTTTACCTGGCCTGCAGATACGGAAGCGCCCGGCGCGAACCTGAGCTGGATCAGTACTCAGGCTGGCACCCGTCAGTATGCGGACATTCCGGGAGCCTGGGGCTGGATCCGCCTGCTCGATAAAGCTGCGGTCAGCGCTTATCCGGGCGTTGGCAGCAGCTATAGCCTGAGCTGGAAAGCCCAGGATGGCCGCACGCTCAATTACACCCTGCGTACCGAAGCGGGCGAGGGGCCGCTGGCGCTGCTGAAGTTGCGCAATTTCCGCTTGCCGGAGACCATCTTCAGCACCACCGGCTTGGCAGCGTCAGACCTGGTCGCCAGCGCGGCCGGTGATGCAGAGGAGGTCTACTGATGAGCTCGCTCAATGCTTTACTCAGCGCCTGTCAGACAGAGCTGGTACCACTGCTTGCCGCGACCCGTAAACGCGTGGTGCAGTGGGATAACTGGCTGCAGCCGCTGTCCGGTTCATCGCCTGTGGGCGAAGACCCGGGCTATGACGATGACTTCCAGCTGATGCGCGAGGAGGTCAACAAACTCTCCGGAGCAGACACCGAGCTTATCTGCCGTCTGGCGGAAAAGCTGCTGACCACCACTGCCAAAGATATCCGTGCTGTGACGTACTACTGCTGGGCCAGACTGCACCGCGAGGGTGAGCAGGGGCTGGCCGAAGGACTCGAATTACTGGCCGGACTGCTGGAGCGCTTTGGTACACAACTGTATCCGCAGCGTGACCGCAGTCGTAAGGCGGCGTTGGAATGGCTGGCGGGTTCGCGTATGACGGATTCGCTCTCCCTGTACCCGGAAGTGGTCAGGATCGATGCGATGCGTACCACCGGGGCGCTGTTGCTGATTGCGCAGCTTACCGAAAATGAGCCGGATGAAATACGCCCGGAGCTGAACGCGCTGTATGGTGCCCTGGAAAGCCGTCTGCAGAAAGCGGGTGGTGTGGATGCGGTCGTGCCGCAGAATGCCAGTACCAGTGAACCCCCTTCGACGGCCAGTCACAGCGATGCCCCGATCATCGGACGTATCACCTCCGGCCAGGATTTGCTGGCTCAGGCCCGTACACTCACCGAATACCTGCGTGAGCAACCCGATGGCTGGCTGTCCGCGCACCATCTGATGAAAAGCCTGCGCCATGACACCCTGCTTGCCATCCCGGCCCCGGATGCGCAGGGACGCACGCGCATCGAACCGCCAAGAGCAGACCAGCGTGCGTTGCTCAAACGCCTGTATCTGCAACAGAACTGGGCTGAGATGCTGGAGACGGCCGACAGCGCTTTTTCCCGTGGTGCCAATCATCTGTGGCTGGATTTGCAGTGGTATATCCACCAGGCCCTGACGAAATCCGACAAGGAGACGCTGGCCGACATTATTGCTGCCGACCTGAAAGGACTGCTGACCCGGCTCTCCGGACTAGAAACGCTGGCGTTCAGTGATGGTACGCCGTTTGCGGATGAAGTGACGCTGCACTGGATCCAGCAGAGCGTGCTGGACACCACAGGCGGGTGGGGCAATGACACGCCTTCCGCACAGATATCCGGTGGCAACGATGACATTCTGGCGCTGGAGTCAGAAGCTGTGGCGCTGGCGGATAGTGAAGGACTGGATGCGGCTCTGACCTGGTTACAGAACCGCCCTGGTGTCACCACTGCGAGGCAGCAGTGGCTGCTTCGCCTGCTGATGGGGCGTATCGCGGAACAGTACGGAAAAAATGAGCTGGCGATGCATCTGTTTGCCGAACTGGGAGAGCGTGCCGGAGAGGTGATGCTCAGTGACTGGGAGCCGGAGCTGCTGTTTGAGGTACAGGCCCGCCATCTGAAACTCCTCAGACTGAAAGCCGGTCGCAGTGAGGCTGACAAGGCCCGCCTTACGCCGTTAATGGAACAGTTACTGGCCAGGTTGATTGCTGTCGATCCAGCCCGTGCCGCCGTGCTTTGCAGTTAAATCCACAGGGACAGAAACAAATGGAAGATTTGACCCTGCGCTATTTTGATGCGGAAATGCGCTACCTGCGTGAAGCCGCGAAAGAGTTCGCACAAACCCACCCCGACCGGGCCGCAATGCTGGACCTCGACAAGGCCGGCACACCGGATCCGTATGTTGAACGCCTGTTCGAAGGCTTTGCTTTCTCGATGGGGCGTCTGCGTGAAAAGATAGACGACGACCTGCCGGAGCTGACTGAAGGTCTGGTCAGCATGCTCTGGCCACACTATCTGCGCACCATTCCGTCACTCTCGGTGGTGGCACTTACCCCGGCGCTGCATGCCATGAAAATAGCGGAAGTGGTGCCTGCGGGCCTTGAGATTTATTCCCGTCCGGTAGGGCCGAAAAACACCGTCTGTCGTTACCGTACCACCCGGGATGTGATGCTCAACCCCCTGAACATTTCGGGCATCACCATGACCACTGAACATGATGGTCGCTCGCGGCTCACGATGCGCTTTGCCTGCAGCAGCCAGGCCGACTGGTCCGGTGCTGACCTTAGCTGCCTGAGCCTGTATCTCGGTGCAGATGTCCCCGCCAGTAGCCAGTTGCATCTGATGCTGACCAAAAGACAGGCCGCACTGTACATGCGACTGCCCGGCCAGACCGACCGTATCCGGCTTGACGGGTATTTCTCACCGGGAGGATTTGCCGAAGAGGATGGCCTGTGGCCGAAAGGTGATACCGCCTTCAGTGGCTATCAAGTGCTGCTGGAATACTTCACCTTCCGCGACAAATTTATGTTTGTCCACCTCAACGGCCTGGACGGCATTACGCCGCCACACGGTACGGAGTACTTCGACATTGACGTCGTGTTCAGCACGCCATGGCCATCAGACCTGCCCGTCACCGATGATGCCGTTCGCCTGCACTGTGTGCCGGTGATTAACCTGTTCACGCTGGAAGCGGACCCGCTAACCATCACCGGTCTTGAAAGCGAGTACCTGCTGCGCCCCAAACGTCTGCAGGACGGGCATACCGAAATTTATTCGGTGGACTCGGTTACTGGCTCAAACCGGACAAGTGATGCGGATTATGTGCCGTTCAGCAGCTTTCGCCACAAGGGCGGGATGATGCGTCGCCATGCACCACCACGTTACTACCACACGCGTGTGAAGCGTAGTGTCACCGGGCTGTATGACACCTGGCTTATCTTGGGGGGCCATCAGTGGGAAGATGACAGCCTGTTTGAGCGTGAAGCTGTCTCGCTGCAAATCACCGGCACCAACGGCCAGTTACCACGCCGGGCACTGCAGAGCACTCTGCTGGACCGCTGTGAGCAGGTGGTGGATACGCAACTGACGGTACGCAACCTCTGCAAGCCCACGCTGCCTGTCTATCCGCCTGCGGAAGACCGTTTCCACTGGAGAGTATTGAGCCACCTGGGATCCGGGTTCCTGAACATGATGAGCACCGCCGAAGTGCTGCGTGGGACGCTTGCGCTCTATAACTGGCAGGAAGATGAACTGAACACCCGGCGTCTGGAGGCGATTCAGCAGGTGGTGCATCACCGCCTTCAACGTTTTGAGCAGGGCTACCTGCTGCGCGGGCTGGATATCGAAGTGACCCTCGACAGCAACGGTTTTACCGGTGAGGGCGATATTCACCTTTTTGGTGAAATGCTCAACCGGTTCTTTGCGCTCTATGCCGACATGAATCAGTTTAACCAGCTCACCCTCATCGTTCAGCCAGAAGGAAAATGCATCCGGTGGAAAGAGAACCACAGTCCGCGCCTGCCCGGCTGATAGCGCAGCTGGACGACCAACTGCCTTACATGAATTTTTACCGCTTCTGCCAGTTGCTGGAGCAGAGCCAGCCGGATAAACCGGTCACCGGCAGCACCTGGCAGGTTCGACATGAGCCGGTACGCTTCCGCCCCCATTCGGGGATGGGGTTCCCGGCCTCCGAAATCAAAGGGGCAGAGCCACCTGAACATCCGCACCTTCCACTCACGGTCCGCATCACGTTTATGGGGCTCTACGGCGTGGAGTCTCCGCTGCCGACGCACTATATCGATGACATCACCCAGCGACGGGAAGGGTATGAAGCCACAGCCGATTTTCTCGATATCTTCAACCACCGGTTGATTGCCCAGTATTACCGCATCTGGCGTAAATACTCATACCCGGCGACCTTCGAGGAAGGCGGTAAGGATAAAACCTCGCAGTACCTGCTGGGACTGGCCGGACTCGGGATTAACGGCTGCACAGACAGTATCGCGACCCCGGCGTCACGCTTTCTGGCGCTGTTGCCGGTCATGCTGCTGCCGGGGCGTACCGCGGAAGGTCTGGCTTCACTGGTACGTCTGCTGGCACCCAACACGCAGGCGAAAATCTGGCACCACGATAAACGTAGGGTTCCGCTCAAAAAGCCGCTGACCATGAGTGTACGTCAACCGGTCACCCTGACAAATCGTCCAGTGATGGGCAACTATGCCACCGACGTGAACAGCCAGGTGCTGATGCGGCTGACAACCACGAACCAGACTGAAGTACAGGGCTGGTTACCGGGCGGTGAGCTTCACACGGACCTGATGGCGCTCCTGCATGTGTATCTTGGGTCTCGCCTGGATGTCCGTCTGCAGCTGTGTGTCGACCGTAGCCTGCTGCCGGATGCGACCATAAACACTAAGCCTAAAGCTGGTGCAGTGCAGCTGGGCCGCACTGCTGTGATGCGGCCGCTGAATGCGGCTAACACCGCCACATACCCCAAAATCATAACCATCAATCTTGGCCGCTATGAGCGGGTACAGGAAAATATTCACCACAGGGAGACCGATGAAGATGGCGATTACCGCTGGTAAATTTCCTCTGGCTGCGCTGGCCGCCAGTATCACACTGATACTGGCGGGCTGTGGGCTGACTCAAAAAGTGACAGACGTCACCGTCGCTGTGACCAAATCGATTTTTTATAAGCAGGTAAAAACGCTCCACCTTGATATCCGCGCCCGCGAGGCTGTGAACAGCAATGCTGGTGGTGTAGCGTTGTCGACGGTGGTGCGTATTTATCAGCTTAAAGACCGTAAAACCTTCGACAGCACGGACTACCCGTCACTGTTTAAGGCTGACAGTCAGGCCATTAAAGCAGACCTGGTAGCGGAGAAAGATATCCGCCTGCAGCCGGGCGGGGCGGCCACGGTCGATATGCCGATGGCGGAAAGTGCACAGTACGTGGCGGTGGCCGGGATGTTTATGTCACCGGACCAGGTGAACAACACCTGGCGTGTGGTACTCAGTCGTGATGATCTCGATCCGGATAAGGCACGCGTCATTGAGGCAGGGAACAACCGACTGACCCTGCAGGCGCTGAAAGATGAGTGAGTCATCCCGTCCTTCACTGTATGAAATGCTCTACGGCAACTTTACCGGTGGCCTCGACCTCAATCAGATCAGCGAAGAAAATCAGGTCATCCTGTCAGTTCTGGATAATATGCAACGTATCCTAAACTGTCGTGCCGGAACGTTGGCACATTTACCTGATTACGGCCTGCCGGATATGACTAAAATCCTGCAGGGGATGCCGGGAACGGCCCATGAGCTTATGGGCACCCTGTCTGCTGTTCTGCTCAAATATGAGCCACGTCTGAAAAAAATAACTGTTGTCCTGCTGGAACAGAACATCCCCGGAGAACTGCGCTATGCCATTGATGCTGAACTCAAAGGTGTTGGCCTGGTGCGCTATGGCACCGAGTTTATGCCCGAAGGGCGGGTATTACTCCGACATTTGAAGAACCAGCAGTATCTCTACACGACACCCCGTCAGTAAGGCCTGATAGCACCATGTCAGTAAAATCACAGTTCCTCAAAAAATTGCAGGCCAGACAACCTGCACCGGCTCCCACAACCAGAGCCAGAGTTTCTGCAGAACCTTCATAAGCAGAAAGCGAACCCGCATACACAATCATTTTCCACCGCTTCAGATACGTCAGATGGACAACTGGTCATGAATGACACCACCCAACGTAAAATCAAAACCGGTGGCGACCCGCGCACACTACCGGATTATGCCGCCCTGCGCGATGAACTGAGTAAGCTGACACACCCGGCGCGTCCTGATGTGAACTGGCATTATGTCGAAAAACTATGCCTCTCACTGTTTGAACAAAACGGTGTGGAGCTACAGACAGTGGCCTGGTATACGCTGGCCCGCACGCAGTTGGCCGGATTATTCGGTCTCAATGAAGGTCTGGCAATACTGGAAGCCCTAATAAGCCACCAGTGGGGTGCGCTGTGGCCTCAGCCTGTACATGCCCGTATGGGAATCCTCAGCAGTCTGAGTCAGCGTCTGCAGCAACTGATGCGTATGATCCCGCTGAATTACAGTGACCTCAGCCAGCTTTATCGCGCAGAGCAACTGCTTACCAGTCTGGGGGGCATGTTACAGCGTCTGGAACTTAACCACCTGAGCCAGCTTGATATCCTGCGTACCCTGATGCACAACAGTGCTGTCCGGCTGGAAAACAGCGATGAAACAACCAGCACCGGGCCGGACATTCAGTCTGGTATCGTGTTATCTGCCACCGTGATGAATGGCGCGGGAATATCAACAGGCTCCTGTGCCGGTAGCCCGTCTGAAGATATCCGGGCGCCGGACAGCGCAGTAAAGTGGGTATACGTTGCGCAGCCAGAACGCCAGGTGAATGTGGCGGTGCTGCCGGCAATGCCCACTCTGGCAAAACCATGGAAATCCTTCGCTGCCGGGATGTGTACCATGCTGGTGGTCAGCGTCGTCGCAGTGTGGAGCTGGCAGTATCTTCACCGGCCAGACCCGCTACAGACTCAGCTTGCAGCATCCCTGGCTCCATTACCCGCAATACTTACGCCGGAACAACTGGAAATGTTGCGTCAGCAATCCCTGTTACCACAAACGGTGATTGCACAAACACAACAACAGATTGCCTGGCTGGATAAATTACCTCCTGACTGGAACATCGCTTACAGCAAAAAACTCACCGAACAGGCTCAGACGCTGTGGCCGGAGCAGGCTAAATCCATGGCATTACACTGGCAGCAGCAACTTAATGCTGCCGCATTGCCGACAGAGCAACTGAATGGCTGGTATCAGGGAATGACGACGCTACAAAAACTGAGTGACAGGCTGAACGGGCTGGATGAGCAGAAAGGAAAATACATGACGGTTAGTGAGCTGAAATCAGTGGTCTTTTCCACCATGCAGGCATTTAATCAATCCATACCGGCTGAAGAGCAACTGCGGGTATTGTCAGAAAACCCTGCTGGAGTACCTTTACCTGCCGCTGCGAGGTCTCAACTGGAGGTGCATCTGAAACAACTGGCTGCCCGCTATGCTGAAATAAAACAGAATGCATCAGAGTAAGAATAGTGCGAAGAATTGTCGGTGATTCAGTCCGTTACCGTAATAAACGCGCAAGATGGGCTGCTGGCGCTCTGATCTTTCTGGAAAAATAAATATTCGTCTATGCCAGTTGCTGAGATTGCCGACTGGCTGGGGGGAATTTCAGGCGCGGTAGGGTTGATGGCTGGTAAGCTCGGATGTCGAAAAAAGAAAAATGCACCGTGGAGTAATGTTGAAATGGAGATTATTCGTGGTCAGTATTCCTTGGGAGCCAATGTGAGGTTATAAGGTTTTTCATCCGGTTTAGCTGCACGGATTTTTGCGTCAGTGAGCGCCATTAGCGGGGTCTCCTGATAGTAAAAAGGGGTATTATACCCTCAGTTGTACCCGTGCAAGGTACTTGATGCGGGTTGAAGTTGATTGAGTTGGGTGGAGTTAAGATATTGTAGAGGTGCTGATTTCGACAGGCTCAGAAAGCAAAAACCCGCCTTGTGGGCGGGTTCTTTAGAATAGTGGTGCCCGGACTCGGAATCGAACCAAGGACACGGGGATTTTCAATCCCCGTGTTTATGGAAAGCAGTGAAGTGAGCAATCGTTCTCATCTGAATAATGTTATTCAGGTGACGAAATGCATTCAAAAACGAAAGTTGTCCCCGTAGTTTCTACCAAAGGTGGTGAGGGGAAATCAACCCAGGCCGCTAATCTCGCCGGTTTTCTCGCCGATGCAGGCATAAAAACCCTCATTATTGACGGAGACCATGCTCAGCCTACTGCCAGCAGTATCTACCCATTAGCATATGAAGCACCCTGTGGCCTATACGAACTGCTCATGCAGACCGTAGACCTCTCTAAAGCCGAAAACATTATTTCCCGAACCGAGATCGATAATCTTGACGTCATCGTCTCCAACGACCCCCGAAACCTTTTACCAACCTATATGCTCAATGTTCCTGACGGACGCGTGCGTCTTCGCAATGCACTGTCAAATCAGGTTTTCAGTCAGTATGACGTTATTTTGATTGATTCACAGGGTTCACGTTCAGTGATGTCCGAACTGATTATTCTTGCCGCTACCGGCGAAATGATTGGGATGGTTAAACCTGTTCTGCCGGATGTGCGTGAATTTATGCGTGGCACTGTAGCTCTGATGGAAGAACTGATCCCGTATATGGCTTTTGGTATCAGTCTCCCGCGCATACATATGCTGGTTAATTGTATGGATTATACGCTTCTCGCGAAAACCACAGTTGAACAGGCCGAAAACATCATAGTAAGCGGCGATTACAGTCAGCATGCAGATAAAATCGTCATCGATATGCTCCAGACCCGCATTTATGACCTGGACGTTTATAAGCAGGGGCATGCAGCAGGTCAGCCAGTACACCGCCTTGAGAAGAAAACCAGCCGTAAAAGCGATTCCGCATTTGACTCTATGTACGGCCTCGCCTGCGAGCTGTTCCCTGAATGGGTAAGCCTTTTCGATACGCTGGCAAAGGGAGGTGAGCGTGTCTGACGATCGCAGAAATATTCCGGGGATTTTTTCCCCTGATGCTGAACAGTCTGTCATCGGGGGGCTGATGCTGGATAACGACCGCTGGGATGAAGTGGCACTCCGTCTGAGTGCTGATGATTTTTTCCAGAAAGTCCATAAAGTTATCTATCAGGAAATGACACGTCTGGTTGCGGCAGGAAAGCCGATTGACCTGATTACGCTCTCGGAGAGTATCGAAAGTCGCGGTAAAGATGCCCTTGAGCAACTGGGAGGTTTTGCCTACCTGGCCGAGCTCAGTAAAAACACCCCGAGCGCGGCAAATATCGTTGCGTACTGTGACATTGTGGCAAGAACCAGCCGGGCACGGCAGTTGGCCTCCATAGGCGCTGAAATCACCGAATCAGTAAGGACACCCGGCACCGATATTGACAGGGTGATGGAGACCGCCGAGCAGAAAATTACCCGTCTGGCAGAGTGTGGAGAACCTGAGCAGGGTGTCACGCTGATTGATGGTCTGGAAAAACTGCTTCCGGAGCTGGAGCGGCGGTGCAATGTGCCGGATGGTATCACCGGCACGCCAACCGGGTTTGATGAGTTTGACCGTATGACCAGCGGTCTGCAGGCGGGCGACCTGGTGCTTATCGCGGCGCGTCCATCGATGGGGAAAACTGCCTTTCTAATCAGCCTCCTGCTCAACTCATTGCTGAAAAAAATAGATTCTCATGGTCAGTTTTACAGCCTTGAACAGCCCACCGAGCAGATCGTGATGCGCATGGTCGCTTTACTGGGGAATGTAGACCTCACCCATCTCAAAAGTGGTCTGATGGATGATGAGGACTGGGCGCGGGTTTCAAATGCCTATGCGCTGATGACCGGCGATATCAAAGATCGCCTCATTATTGATGATACCGGCTCGCTGACACCGGCGATGCTGCGTATCCGTGCCCGGCGCAATGCCCGTCGCTATGGTCACCCTTCGATTATCGGGCTTGATTATCTGCAACTGATGCGCTGCCCGGAGCAGGAAAACCGTACGCAGGAAATTTCGGAAATCTCACGGTCACTGAAAGCGCTGGCCAAAGAGATGGGGTGTCCGGTGGTGGCGCTGTCACAGCTGAACCGCCAGCTGGAAAGTCGTGCTGACAAACGTCCAAACAATGGTGATCTGCGGGATTCCGGTGCGCTGGAGCAGGATGCTGGGGAGGTGTGCATGAGCAACGTCCGTAATATTAATCTCGGCGCGGCCATGCTGCAGCGGGGCAAAACGCCGGCTCAGGGGGATGCGGTTCCCGCCGCAGTCCCCCTGCCGGTCAGCGAAATGGCCATGGTACTCACGCTCGATCAGCTGCGACCAAACCCGGATAACCCGCGTAAAGGTCGTAATCCGCGGTATGAGGAGATCAAAGCCTCCGTTCGCGCACGCGGACTGGATTCCATTCCCAAGGTGACACGCGATCCGGACGGTGAAGACGTTTATATCTTCAGTGACGGAGGAAATACCCGGTATCAGATCCTGTGTGAGCTATGGCAGGAAACCGGTGATGAGCGTTTCTATCGTGTTCACACCATTTTTAAACCGTGGCCTGGCCGGTTGAAATGTCTTGTCGGGCACCTGGCAGAAAATGAGGTCCGTGGAGAGCTTACCTATATAGATAAAGCGTTTGGTGTACACAGTGCCAGAGCCATTCAGGAAGAGCTGATGGGGCGCCCTGTGACACTGAGAGAACTGTCAGAATTATTAAATAATGAAGGTTATCCGATTGATAATTCGACCATCAGCAGGATGGAGGATACATTAAAATATCTCTGGCCCTGTTTCCCAACCTTGCTCAACAGTGGTCTGGCACGTCTGCAGGTGCTGTCGCTGCTGCGCATCCGTTCCCAGGCAGGAAAGGTCTGGTCGCAGTTCGCGCATAAGTCCTCCCCGCAGTGTTCGTTCGATCAGGTCTTTGAGGCGAGTTGCCAGGGGTTTGACGATCCTGACAGTTATGCATATGAGACATTCCGTGATGAGTTTATCGGTCAGCTGGTTAAGGCGCTGCCACATCCCAGTCTGAACTATGACCGCTGGCTGATTGAGCTGGACCCCCGCGAGCAGAAACGCCGTGAACAGTTTGGTGAGCCGCCTCCGCTGCCCCTACTGACGCCACCACCGGAAAGAGCGGCAGGTCGTGAACCCCCGGAGCCTCAGGTGGCTGTCCTGCCTCCGGATACTGCATCTGAAACGCCGGTCACGGGACTTCGCAGCGGCACGCTGACCACACCCGGACGCCCGGAGCCGGCACCGGAACTGCCCGCAGATGCTGAACTGCCTGTGAACGCACTGATGACCGCCGGCAGTGAACCACGTCGTGAAGTACAGAATGATCTGTTTGGCGGACGGCCGGTCATTTCCGGCGAAACGGCTGACCCTGACAGCATTTCTCTCCCTGATTTCAGCCCGGGCACACTGATGTCAGCATTTGGCGAGGAGAATGCGTCCCCGGCAGCGTCCGTCAGTTCGGTCGCCTTTGCCGCAACCGGACTTGAGCCCGTCAGTGATATCTGGCACATCCCGGCACTCCAGGATGATATTGAGCACCTGCAGGATATGGCTTACCGGCTTGTCTTCGAGATTGCTGAGGCGATGGGCTGCGCGGACAATGTGCGGGAGGATAAAAACCCTCAGTCAGCAGGCTTTGCCGTCTCCGAGACCGGCAGCGAATTTGTCCTCTTCCTGGCGGGCCTGTCCGGCTCGCTCCCCAACAGGCAGTTCAATATGTTTATGTTCTGCCTGAATTTCTTCGGTTCTCAGTCACCGGCTGACATGGCCGTATTCGACGATATCACGGTCGTGAAAACAATGCGCCTTTTCCGCGTTATCCGCCGTCTGCGTGAGCTGCAGCGACTCGCTGCGAAAGGAGGGGAAAATGTCTGATGATCTGAATGACGAAATGGCCCAGGCCAGTACGGCTCTGTTCATCCAGCACGGCATCGATGCCATCCGGGCAAAGGTAAACTCTGCAACACCGTCAAAAGCCTTCTGCGAATGCTGCGGTGCGGCTATTCCGGTTGCCCGTCAGCTTGCGGTTCCGGGCGTGGAGCTCTGTGCCGGTTGTCAGGAGGTAAAAGAGATGAAAAACCGTCACCGGGCTGACGGTGGCAGGGGGATGCGCCATGTCGGATAACGCAAAAATCACTGCCCGTATCCGGCGCCTGATGGCGCTGGGCACCCGCAACAGCAACCCGCATGAAGCCGCGCGTGCGGTGGCGCTGGCTCAGCGTCTGATGCAACGTCACGGGCTGACGCCGGATATGCTTTCCCTCAGTGACGTCAGTGAGTCAGTCTGTTTCAGCCTGACCAGTGATGCAGAAAAGGTGCCGGCCTGGCTGAGCTCGCTGGCAACCGTGGTCTGTATGGCCACGGGCTGCCGTTGCTGGTTTGGCTGGCATATTCATGTCAGTCCACAGGGCGTGAGCAGCGTGCGCCGTTCACTGCACTTTTATGGATTCAGCGAACGACCGGAGGTGGCGCTCTACATCTATACCGTTCTCCAGCGGCAGCTGCGTGCCGCCACAGACGCACATATGTCCGGGTATCGCACGCGCCGCATTCTTCTGCGCACGCGCCGTCGCCGGGCAGACCAGTTCCGCGAGGGCTGGGTATCCGGCGTCTGGCAGGTGTTGCAGTCCTTTTCACCCTCCGGGGAAGAGAACGCCGTACTGCAGCGCTGGCTGGCTCAGCGTCATGCCGGCGAGCCGCTGGAAGATATGGCGGTCCGGTCTGCAGGCAAATGCCGGGGTGACAGAACGGCCCGGGTGGCCGGTTTTTTCGCAGGTCGCGATACCGACCTCCATCATGGTCTCAGTGGCGCACAGGCTTCCCGGCAGATAACGGCGGGAGGGCATGCACATGACTGACGTTCTTTTATGGAGTGCCTGCCTGTCGGGCTGGCTTTTTGATGTTCTGCTCATCGCTGACCGGGCGATATCAGGAGGTGGCCTGTGAGCCAGCATAATCTTTCTCAGGCCACCACGGCCATTCTGTCCTCACTGCTGATGGACGTCAAAAACGGCAATATCCGCCGCTGTGAGTCACTGGGTATGTCGGTCGAGGAAATCCGTGCGCTGAGTCATCTGAGCCTTGATGAACTGCATTACCTCAGCCAGTCACATGTTTCCGTTCTCGATGTCACCCTGAACCATGAAAACTTCTGGCTGATGCTGAATCAGGCCCGCAATGAGCAGAAGCGCTTCATGATGATTGACCGCGCACTGGAGCTCGGCGGTTCGATGGAGCTGATTGACCGGTATTTTGGTCTGTCTCCTTCGGAGGTGAGTGCCCGCCGCCGTCTGATGGGCATTGAATCCCGGCAGGGGCGAACCCAGGCCCTGACAGAGCCACAGGACGCCGCGCTCTGGGCCGAGTGGAAAGCGGCAGGGTTGTCATCACCGGACTCCTATCAGGCGCTGGAGGCGATGATGCTGGCGGCCGAGCAACTGGGCCTTTCACTGACGGCCGTATGGAGCCGGGTCTGCCAGTGGTGTCGGGAGGCGAATGCCGCAGGCCGCCGGGCTGAAATACCTGTGCGTAAGGAGGCGTGATGGAGATGGGTGATTTCTCCCCCCGGCAGCAGGTGTCACCGGCAGTACGCCGCCGCGCGCAGCAGCTGTTCCGCGCGGCCTGCGGTGGACAGAAGGTGTTCCGCCGGCTGACCATGAATGGCTACCTCAAGATAGACGTGGGGCCGTTCTGGCGCATTCTCAGTAAGGATGGCGGCCGGCAGTGGTGGCTGATGGACCATGAGACCTACAACCGTGAAATACGGCGGTAACGGACTGCCGCTGATGACCAGACAGTGCCGGGTTTATCCCGGCACTGTGCTGTCTCAGGCTGAAGAGGAGAGCATAAAATGACCATTCCCGCCGACAGCATCGTGGCGCACACGCTCGCCAGAATGCAGCAGAATCTTGAGCGGCGCACCGATACCGGCGATGTCAGCCAGGAGCGCAGCGGGCTGCTGTTCATGGGCAACGTGCACGATGCGTTCCCGCGCAGGCTGTTTCTGGATACACGCCTTTCACCGCTGGATAAAACCGCCTGGGTGATGATAAGACTTTACGCACAGCAGAATGAGGGAGCCATCTTCCCGACTTACGATGAGCTGCAGGTTCAGCTTGCCTCCGCGCATTCAGAGAAGGCATCGAGGGATACGGTCAGCCGCGTCCTGCTTATGCTGCGCCTGACCGGCTGGCTCAGCCTGTGTAAGCGGGTACGCGATGACCGTGGACGCGTCCGGGGCAACATCTACGCGCAGCATGATGAGCCGCTGGGTTACCGGGACGCCGAAACCTTCGATCCGGGCTGGCTTAAGCTGGTTGAAGAGAGCTGCCTCAGTCGTAATAAAGCGGTCCGCATGACCGCGCTGGCCGTGGTGAATGACATACTTCAGGACCCCGGAATGCGTCACCGTCACAGTCGCCTGTCCCTTATCGAAAGTCGCCTGAGCGCGCCGTCCACGCCTGAAAAAATGGTTCGTCAGCGACCGGCAGTGAACCGGAGTCCGGAATCCGGACTCAGTCAAAAAAGCACCAAAAACACCCCGGAATCACTGAGTCCGGAAAACGGACTCAGTACCCCGACAGCGGATAAAACACAGAGTCCGGAATCAGGACTCAGTCTGAAATCAACGAGTTACACCGGAGTCCGGAATCCGGACTGTAACGTACGTTCTTTCACACAGAGTGTGAATAAAAAAACGTACGCACCGGGCGGGGAGCATTTTCTGCCTGACGATTTTGTGAACGGACTGAACAGCGATGACCGGCAGATGCTGACCACACAGATGGCCTCACTGCCTGAGGCGGTGGCAAAGACGCTGGCTGACATGCTGCGTGAGCAACTGCGGCTTGGCAGGCTGAAAAACCCGGTGGGCTGGCTGTTCACGATGCTGCGGCGTGCCCGGAGCGGTGAGCTGAACCTGCCGGAAGCAGCTGCACCTGCCCCTGCCGGTTCCGGCAGCAACAATCCACCGACAACCGGTACGCGTGCTGTACCGGCAGCGATCATCCCCGTGCAGCCTGCCAGACGGCCTTCCCGCGATGAGGTCAGGGCGATGATCGAGAGCATACGACAGTGTGTTGGCAGATAAACATGTGGTTAAAATTTGAGCTTGCTGCCAGTGGCAGCAAGTATGTTTTTTGAGCAGTCAAAATCTCACATGTTAAAAGGGTCTCTTACTATTGATTAAAAAATCACCTTGCTGCCAGTGGCAGCAAGATTAAAAAACGTACAAAGGATAATTTCCTGTCGCGAATTATGAGTTTCACATTGTTGGTCATGCGTGTGATTCAGGACTATGCGAGCTCTTCTTAACTGAATACAGGTGACGACAACGATGGCAGATAAACAGGTAACAAAGACAGGTTCGCTTCAGTCAGAAATGACAATTGCGCTCCATACCAATTATGCAATTGGTTTGTGGCTGGGTCGCAAACGGGAGAAACAGGAAGACAATACTCCTGTTAAACACGGCATCATCGGGATGCCTCAGTTCTTCGTGCGTGCAACACTGATTAACCAGGACTCTCTGAATAATAATCCGTGGGCAGATGAAGCCATGTACCGTCTGGAGGAAAAGCTGAGATCTGCAACTGAGACGATGACCGGGCTTATTAAGCAACTGGATGAAGAGATGAGTATGCTTCCAGCAGGTATTACGCTGACAGAAGTTACTTCGGTCGAACCACTCGATATTCATGTGTTTACGCGTACTCCTCTGGGATACCGGTGTGTGTTTCTGCTGGTCGGGTTTGACCAGTTTGCCAAGAAGGTTCTTCAGGCGTCACATTACGGGCTGATTACCCGTAATGGCCGGGATAATTATCTCAGTGAAGGTGGGAGACTTTTGCGTCAGATTTACGGGACGGTTCTTTCTTACCGCAGGGTGGATGCGACACGCCTGGACGCAGCAGAGAATAATGAAGTCTGGCAGAAGGCCTGTCAGGAGGCGGGTGAGCCCGATCGTGCCGTGCTGCTCGGAGAAAAACGTTCAGCATTTTCCCCTCCAGTTAATGAAGCGAGCGTGAACCTGCTGCGCCTGCGTTATCAGACAGTCTGAGTCGCCGGAGGCTGGTCATGCGGCTATATATCTGTGAAAAACCCTCGCAGGGGCGCGATCTGGCCGGGGTTCTCGGTGCCACCCGGCGCGGTGACGGCTTTCTGACCGGCAGCGGAGTCACCGTCACCTGGACAGTGGGGCACCTGCTGGAAACCGCACCGCCCGAGGCGTACGGTCAGCAATACGGTAAACCGTGGTCACTTTCGGCACTGCCGATCCTGCCTGCCCCCTGGCAGGTTGTGGTCAAAAAAGAGACGCAGGATCAGTTCAAAGTCATCGAGCGGCTGCTGCGACAGGTTGACGATGTGGTTATTGCCACTGATGCAGATCGGGAGGGGGAGGTCATTGCGCGTGAGCTGCTGGAATACTGCCGCTGGGAAGGTCCGGTGCAGCGGCTCTGGCTGTCTGCGCTGGATGAACTCAGTATCCGCGCGGCGCTTCAGGACCTGCGTCCCGGTCAGGCCACGCTCGGGATGTATCACGCCGGACTGGGTCGTGCCCGGGCCGACTGGCTGATAGGTATGAACCTCTCCCGTCTTTATACCCTGCGCGCAGCGGAGGCCGGTTTTGATGGCGTGGTCTCCGTGGGGCGTGTTCAGACGCCAACGCTGGCGCTGGTTGTCCGCCGGGACCGGGAAATCGCAGCATTTGTGCCGAAGCCGTTCTGGCAGGTTAAAGCGCTTATTTCCGTCGGTGACCTCACCTTTCCGGCGCAGTGGGTGCCGGCGAAGGTGTATACCGACGAGGAAAAGCGCTGTGTTCACCAGAACATCGCGCAGCAGGTGGCACAGCTCTGCCGGCAGGCAGGTCACGCTGTGGTGACCGAATGTGACACTAAGCGTGAAAAAGCCGCCGCGCCACTGGCGTTTTCCCTCGGGTCCCTGCAGCAGGCCTGTGGCAGGCTGTGGGATATGTCCCCGCAGCAGGTGCTTGATACTGCCCAGAGCCTGTATGAAAAGCACAAGGCCACGACCTACCCCCGTACCGACTGCGGTTACCTGCCGGAATCGATGCGGGAGGAGATTTCCGGTGTGCTTGATGCCATCGGCCATACCGACCCGGAATGTGCGCCGGTGCTGGCACGCCTCGACAGGGCATTTGTCTCGCGCATCTGGAACGACAAAAAAATCACGGCACACCACGGCATTATCCCCACCCGCAATGCGTTTCAGCTGTCCGCGCTGACGGAGACCGAGCGTAACGTCTATATGCTCATCCGCCGTAACTATCTGGCCCAGCTCCTCCCCCTGCATGAGTCCGATTTCACACGGCTGCAGTTCGACATTGGCGGGCAACTGTTCCGTGCCACCGGGCGAACGGAGGTGATAAAGGGCTGGAAGGTTCTGTTTGAGAACGCTGGTGATAATGAAGTTGATGACGGCGATGAAGCAGACGTTGCCCTGCCGCCGCTGGCGCAGAATGACCGCTGCGTGGTGACGGGGGCTGAGGTGGTGCAACTGATGACCCGTCCGCCGGCGCACTATACCTTTGCCACGCTGATTGGCGCCATGATGAACGCGGCAGCATTTGTCACCGACGTCGCGCTGCGCAAGGTACTGAAAGACAACTCGGGACTGGGCACCGAAGCCACCCGCGCCGGTATTGTTGAGCAACTGCTGAACCGTCACTTTATCGTGCGTAAAGGCAGTAAAATCATGGCGACCGAACTGGGTGCCGATGTGATTGATGCCCTGCCGCCGCAGCTGACCGAACCGGGCATGACGGCGCTGTGGGAACAGGCGCTGGATGAGGTCGCCGCCGGGCGTATGCCACTCGACGACTTCCTGCAGCGGCAGACTGGCTGGACGCGTAACCTGGTCAGTCAGGGCACACAGCAGCAGGTGCGTATCCGGGTTCCGCCCACGCCCGCCTGCCCGCTCTGCGGGGGAAAAACCCGTCTGCGCAGGGGAGAGAAAGGGGAATTCTGGAGCTGCCAGCGCTGGCCGGAATGCAAAGGTGTCATCAACATCGGGGGCACCAGAAAGAAACGACCGCGCAGGGCTAAGTCTCCTGAATCAAAGAAGAATTAATCCTCTGTATCCGATTGCGGGGCGTTGTGGGCTCTGCTATTGTGACCCCGGCTCTGAAGCCGCACCCCGTGACTGCGGGTTTCGTCAGCATCTAATGCATGTGCTGCCGGAATACAGTCTGGCCGGCCCCGTCCACACCTGAACGGGAGACGATAAGGCACAAAAACTCCGTGAAACCTGTGCCGGGCCCTTTCAGCCAGCGGAGCCACTGCGATAAGCAGGTTTACCTCAGGTCGATGGTGCAGACCTCAGAAGGCGGTGTCGCACGGCACCGCTTTTTTTATTTTTGTGTGCTGATGATTTTTTGCACGCAGCGGCGTTGACATCCGCGGCGTCTGAATGAATGATAAAGAGGCTAATCGTTGTCGTTCCGACAACTGCCAATGTTCCGGTGATTTGAGAGGAACGCCTTCGGGTAATCACATGCCAATGCCACATTAATCTGAGAGTGGCGCCTTCGGGTGGTTCAAACCTGTTTAACCTTTGCAAACAGGGACCTGATAACCAGGTTAAGGTCCATTTCACCAATACAGCCAGTCGGCAAACCTTGCTGACCTCCCTGCGGGAAACACTTCCCGTACGGGACAGATGTTTCTCCGCAACCAGTTCAGTTTTACTCCGGAGAAACCATCATGACTGCAACTACCACTACCCCTGCTTCAAACGGCTCTGCTTCTGCCCCCCAGAAAAAAGAGTTTTTCAACCTCAACGTCAATGGTATCGGGTATCTCAGCTCGATACGCCGTGTACAGGGTGGTAATGGTGAATTCACCTGCGCCGTTATCAATGCCCTCACCGGTCCGACAGACAATGCATCTTATACCCGTTTCGATGTCACCATCGCGGGTGCGGAGACCACCAAACTCATCAACCGCTGTCAGAAAGCCGTTGATGAAGAAGAAAAAGTGCTGATTGGCTTTGTGCTGAGCGGGCTGAAAGCCGATGTGTTTACCCTGCAGACGGGTGATCACGCTGGTGAAAGTCGCCCTTCCCTGAAAGCCCGCCTGATTAAGGTGGAGTTTATCAAGAAAGGTCAGGACGTCGTTTATCAGGCACCCAATGCTTCCCAGACGCCGGAATCCGGTTCATCGGCTCAGAAAGAGTACGATCCGAATTCGTTCTAAGCGTCACGGACACACCACCGGAACACACCCCGGTGGGTGTGCTCCTCTCAACCCCATTCTTAAGAGGAAATCATTATGTCCGCACGCGGCGTCAACAAAGTCATCCTGGTCGGTCATCTCGGTCAGGACCCTGAAGTACGTTACATGCCTGGTGGTAAAGCGGTGACCGGTTTTAGTCTGGCCACGTCGGAAACCTGGCGTGATAAACAAAGCGGTGAGAACCGTGAAAATACCGAATGGCATCGTGTCGTGCTGTTTGGCAAGCTGGCCGAGGTTGCCGGTGAATACCTGCGTAAGGGTTCACAGGTGTATATCGAAGGCCAACTGCGTACCCGCAAATGGACGGATAACAGCGGCACCGATCGCTGGACAACCGAAATTATTGTCGGGGTTAACGGAACGATGCAGATGCTGGGCGGTGGCCGTAATAACAGCACCAACACCAGTGGAAATAATGCGCAGTCAGGTCAGCAGGGCGGCTGGGGCCAGCCTCAGCAACCGCAGCAGACACCGTCAGCGCCACGAAATCCGCAGAATGAACCTCCGATGGATTTTGACGATGATATACCGTTCTGAATGACATAACTGATTCGTATAATTATATACCCTCATGCGCCAGTTCAGTCTGGCGCTTTCTTTTTCAGTTTTAGCTGAATAACTATGTATAGCAATTTGCTACCATTCAGACTATCCTGTGTGTATAGCAATTTGTTACCAAGAGGAAGAAATATGCAAACTCCAGTCCGTAAATCCGTCCGTGACAAGCAAATCAATATCCGCGCCACGGATGAAGAACGTGCGGTGATTGATTACGCTGCGAGTCTGGTTAATAAAAACCGTACTGATTTCATCATTGAAAGGGCTGTGCATGAGGCCCAGAACATCATTCTGGACCAGCGTGTGTTCGTTCTTGATGATGCCCGTTACCAGGCGTTCATCAGGCAGCTTGAAGCCCCTGTGCAGAATGTTGAAGGTCGTCAGCGACTGATGGATGTAAAACCTGAATGGAAATAAATGTCACTGCGCCTGCTTTACTGACAGAGGAGCATGTTCTTCATCCGTTCGATTGCGGGAATGCGGTACTTGATGACTGGCTTCGCCGGCGTGCGTTGAAGAATCAGCATCTTAATGCTTCCCGTACATTCGTCATCTGTCCTGAAGGTACTGCGCGTGTAGTGGGTTATTATTCCCTCGCGACTGGCTCAGTAAGTCATGTCGACTTGAGTCGTAGTCTGCGACAGAATATGCCCGATCCCGTACCAGTTGTTTTGCTGGGCCGCCTTGCAGTCGATGTATCCACTCAGGGCAATAACTTCGGGAAATGGTTGCTGAATGATGCTGTGATGCGCGTATCGAATCTGGCGGATCAGGTCGGCATCAAGGCTATCATGGTGCATGCAATTGATGAGCGGGCTAAAGCGTTCTATGAATACTTTGGTTTTGTGCAGTCACCGGTTGCGGCTAACACGCTTTTCTACAAAATATGATGGTCTCATGCAGGTATTCATCTGTAGAACACATGGACCTGAAATCACATTCAACGCCGGTTCTCCGGCGTTTTTTCTTATCTGATTAAAGTGAAGGGCTTAGTCAGCTGATTAAGCCTGACCGGCTCTGCAATGTTTTTCTTCAGTTTCCGGAAAGAGTTTCGCATTGCCCGCTTTTTCATCCCCGCCAGAATAGCACTCCTGATTAAGACTAATCCCGGGGTGAATCCTGATGGCAGTACCTTCCAGACGTGTGACAACGGGCGCCGCCCTCATCGCCTGTTCCGTTATCCAGGCGGGCTGCAGCAGCGCCGTTTCTGATCCCGCGCCCTTTGCAACCGGCCGCTATCAGCAGCCCGCCCGCTTCGATGATATTTACCGCAACCGGGCCCCCGATGTGGTTCGCTATGACCGTTATACGCTGGTCAGCACGCGCCCGGACGATGCGCAGCGCGATCCGCTCAATCAGATTGTCGATATCACCATGCCGGCGCAACTGGTCAAAACGGTCGGTGAGGGCTTTCGCTATCTGCTGCTGGAGTCCGGATATTCACTGTGCTCAGCCACAACATCTGCATTTTCAGAACTTCTCAGCCGTCCACTGCCGGCCGTTCAGCGCGATATCGGTCCGGTCCGGCTCAGTGAAGCCCTGCAAATTGTGGCCGGCCCGGCCTGGCGACTGAAGGTGGATGAAGTTAACCGTGAAATCTGCTTTGAACTGCGGGACCAGTATCGCAGCTTCGCCGCACCGTTGCCGGCTCCGGTCTCACTGGCGTCACAGCATGTACCAGTCAGTCTCCCGCCAGTCATACAGCCAGCCCGGACTGCGGGGGTAGCCGGGGCCGTCAATGCCGTGCCGCGTAATCCCTTTACCGGTGATACGCGCATCAGCAGCACCCCGGGCACCGTGCAAAAACCGGTGCTTACGGCGCAGAACCTGGCCGTCCCTTCACCGGTACTGACACCGGTGAAGGCACAGGCTTCACAGAAGTCCACGGTGCCACCACCTGCAGCTGCACCGAAAGCAGTCTCATCTCAGAAAACCCCTGTTACAGCGGCCCATCCGGTTACTGTACAGCCGACTGCAGTGAACGCTGCCCGGCAGGCTGTGCCCGTCCGCCCCGTCACCTCACTGCCGCCGGCCCCCCCTGTCTCCGGTCACACAGCCACTTCATATATACCGGGTACGCCAGTCACTCCCCTGCCAGTCGGTCAGACGTGGCGTGCCGAGCCAGGTTCCACTCTGAAAGAGACCCTGACGGGCTGGGCATCAAAGGCGACGTGCAGCAATGGCGGAAACTGGGTGGTCATCTGGCCGGTATCACTGGATTACCGCATTGATGCGCCTCTGGTGTTTCATGGCAACTTCGAATCCGTCCTGGTACAGGTCTTTGACCTCTACCGCAAAGCGGAAAAACCGCTGTTTGCCGAGGCTAACCGCATTCAGTGCCTGATTTCGGTGAGCGATACCCCGACGGGCGGAGGGCACTGATATGGGCTATGCGCTGCCCGTCTTTGTTTTCTGTCTGGTCATTGTGCTGATGGCTGGTGATGCGCAGCGTCACTCCGCTGAACACGTCCGGCTGTCGCTGCAGCAGACTCTGCCTGACCAGCTTGCCACCGACATGCTGCGCACCGCGGATGCGGTGAACAACTGGCGCCACGGCCGGACAGTGGCTGACGGCACGGTGTCCCCTGCACAGGCCGGCATCGTCCCCGTGCCTGACAGTCGTATTCAGACCGTGATTCAGGGGGGACGCCTCTGGGTCTGGGTGCCTGCCACCGACGGCGTGTTTGCGGCGCTGCGTACACAGTCCGTGACCTCGGCGCTGGCGCTGACCGTCAGCGGCGGGCGGCTGCGGATGGCGGATGGCACCGATATGAACCTGCCCCTGCCGTCCGGCGTGACGGAGGGCAGCATTGTTTACCTCAACTAACCTTATCAGGGAGCTGCGGATGCCGCGTTTACCTTTCTGCCTGACAGTGCTGGTCGCCGCGTTTGTGCTGTCATCATGTTCGCTAAATGAAATCAGCAAAATGGACAAGGAGGCTTCCGGGCAGGCCGATACCGCTCAACGCGTGCTGCAGAGTCGCCAGACACTGACTCAGCCCACCGTTGTCTGGTCCGATAAACCCTGGGTGAACCTTCAGCCGGTCACGCCGGTCATCTCCACGCCGGATGAGAAAAACCTGCCCGCCTGCCAGATTACGATTAACCGGCCAGAGGGGATTTCGCTGCCTGAGCTGGGGCAGCGCATCACCGCGCTCTGCGGAATCCGCGTTTCCATCACTCCGGATGCCTTTGCCGCTCTGAGCAGCATTTCCACCGGCAGCGTGGTGACGTCGCAGATGAACGGTCAGTTGCCGGCACCGGATGATAATGGCCGCGTGCCTCTGTCACAGATGGGCACCACGTCTGCGCAGCCCGTCTCCGTTCATTCATCTCCTTCGCTTATCCGGGGCCTGAAATATCAGGGCGATATCCGCGGGCTGCTGGATATGGCAGCGAGCGGTCTGGGACTGTCATGGCGCAGCGACAGCAGCGGCGTGTATTTCTACCAGCAGGATACGCGTACCTTTCAGCTCGTCATCCTCAATACGAAGGTGAACAGCAGTGCCTCCATCAACTCCGGCTCCGGTAACCAGCTCGGCAGCGGTGGCGGTACATCCGGGGGGACCACCGGCGACATCAGCTCGAACCAGAAGACCGACTATGGCATGAACAGCGACCTGTACGATGACATCAAAAAAACGGTTGAGCAGATGGTGACGCCAAAATCCGGCCGCTTCTGGCTGTCGTCTGCCACCGGTACGCTCAGCGTAACGGATACACCCGATGTTCTGAATCGTATCGGTCGCTATATCGAATACCAGAACAAGGTTCTGAGCCGTCAGGTCCAGCTTAATATCCAGATTGTCAGCGTCAACCAGACGCGTAACGAGCAGATGGGGCTGGACTGGGGACTGGTCTATAAATCGCTGCAGAACGTGGGTGCCAGCCTCACTGGCTCAATGGCGAACGCCTCCTCATCCGCCGCCAGCGCCGGTATCTCCATTCTTGATACGGCCAGCGGCAATGCCGCTAAATTCTCCGGCTCCAGCCTGCTCATTCATGCCCTGTCTGAGCAGGGCAACGTCAGCATGGCGCTGAACCAGACCGACCCGACCGCCAACCTGACGCCGGTGGCCTATCAGCTCTCCAAATCCACAGGGATGCTGACCAGCTCCAGCTCGACGGCCACCGCCAACGTGGGGGTGACGTCAACGATGACCACGACCAACGTCACCACCGGTCTGTTCATGACCATGCTGCCCTTCATTCAGGAAAACGGTGATGTGCAGCTGCAGTTTGCCTTCAGCTATACCAGCCCGCCGGATATCAAAAGCTTTGTCAGCCGGGACGGTAATACCCGCAATGATACCGCAGACACCTCTACCGAAGGGCTCGCCCGTAAGGTCAACCTGCGCTCGGGCCAGACGCTGGTCCTGACCGGTTCTGAACAGCAGAACGTCTCGGCGGATAAGCAGGGCACCTTTACGCCGGGCAACTTTATCCTGGGCGGCGGTCAGACCGGCTCGCGGGGCCGTACCACGCTCGTCATCATGATCACCCCTGTTCTGCTGAGGTAACGATGTCATCACAGAAAAAAACAGCACGCCGCACCGGTATTCGTCTCACACACCACCGGCGAGACTGGATGGCCGGTCTTCACTGGGCGCCGCAGCACAGCGCACTCAGGATTCGCCTGCGGGGCAGGGCCTCGCCGGATACCCACTGTGTGACGGCCGGCAGAGGCCGCGCTTCCATGGCGGGTGTTGTCTCACCGGGACGCGTGCGTCACCGCCTTTATGCCCTTGCCGTGGCTTTTCAACTGTCCGAAGGCGGTAATGCCTGGGGTATTTACCGTCTGAGCCGCGATGAAGACCTGTGGGTGTTCTTTGCCGCCAGTGGGGGGCAGCTTTCCGTGATGGGCGACGTGACCGGCCCGCGGGCATTCATTGAGTCTGCCGCACAGAACTTTCTGCGCTTTAACGATGCAGATGCTTCGGGCCTGCGCTGTGCAGCCACGGCAGAGGATGGCCGCGATGCCACCACACTCACGGACAGGCTGAGTGGTGCACAGCTGAAGCGCTGCCGCCTGCGAAAACGCCTGGCACCGATGTCGCTCATCCTGCCGGCTGTCGTTGTCACTCTGGCGACGGCAGCCGGCCTTTACTGGCACGACACCGTGCAGCAGCAAGCAGAACAGGCGGCTGCAGCTGCGGCGTTTCGTGCCCGCATGGCAATGACGCCGGAAAACAAGGTAGCCCCGGCCCGCGCACCGCACCCGTGGGCCTCACAGCCTTCGGTGTCAGTGCTGCTCAGCAATTGCTGGCTGACGCGGGAGCCAGTCTTTGCCTCGGTGGCCGGCTGGCGTTTCACCGATGGTGAGTGTGTGCCGGAAGGACTGCGGCTGCGATTTGTCGCCACACCCGGCTCAACAGTTGAAGACTTCTCCCGCCGCGCCCGCGAACTGCTGGGACATGCGGCTGTTTTTAACCTGCAGGAAGGCGGGAAAAATGGCGATGTTTTCATTCCATTCCGTAAATACAACGTCAGTGAGTACACCGATGAAGCGCTGCCCGGTGCCGATGCGCAACTGATGCGGTTTATCTCTCACCTGCAGCGCCGCAACCTGGACGTGAAATTCACGGAGGTGAAGCCGCCTGCAGTCGCCCCGGGTCAGGAAAAAAACACGCCCGTACAGGACTGGCGGGAATTTACCTTCTCCGTCAGCTCACGTCTGCAGCCTGAGCGCCTGCTGCAGGATTTTGATGCCACCGGGCTTCGCCTGACCAGCGTGTCCATCACCATGAGCCCGCAGGGGCAGTTCGGATACACCATGAAGGGGAGCATTTATGCGCAGAATTAATCCCGCCCGGACGGGGCTGCTGCTGTCCGTTCTGCTCAGCGGGCCCGCGCTGTCAGCCACCACCGCCGATGCACTGCCGCCGAACGTCACCCTCGGGGAACTGGAAGCCGCACAGGCCAGAAACCTGATTCTGGAGCAGAAAGTCCAGACCGCCCGTCTGGAACAGCAACTGCGCGAAAGCCAGTCCGGGCAGAGTACCGACCGTAATTATCTGGCGACATCCCTGCAACCGTCAGTACCGCTCATGACCCAACCGGTCCCTTCACAAATGGCCGCGAAGTCTGCGGCGGAGAAGCGCACCGGCAGTGTGCGCCTGCAGGAGATTTACGGTCGCGGCACACAGCTGCGCGCCCGCATTGTGCTGCCGGACGGGGGCGTAACTGAGGTGGCGAAAGGCGACCAGATCCCCGGCACTGCAAAACGGGTCACGGAGGTCACGTCCACGCTCGTGCGCCTCAGTGACAATTCTGAACTTTCCTTCTGAGGCAACGATGACGCCCGATAAAGACATTATGGATTTTGTGTTTGCCGAACAGCAAACGTCCGGCGGCGTGACGCTGCTTATCGACGGTAACCGGCGAAAAGAACCGGCCATACAGCGCTGGGTGATGGATGTCACCCGCGAGTATCCGACGGCAAAGACCGAGTTTGTGACGTTGAGCGAGCTGAACCGCCGGCGCGAAGTGGCAGAGCGTCAGGGGCTGGCACTGTCTCAGAGCGTCAATGTCAATGAGGCCGACCTGATCAGCGTGACCCAGGATAAGGTCATCAGTTATCTGCGTGTGGCTCAGAAGATGGGGGCATCAGACATTCATTTTCAGATCAGCGCTGACCGTAAACTGACTATCGTTGAGTTACGTGTTCACGGTGAACTTGAGGTGATCGATGAGCTGACGGATGCCGAAGGGCTGACACTGGCCTCGACCATCTATCTCTCGATGTGCGACGTGCGTGAACAGTCATTTTATGTCGGTCGCGGTCAGAAAGGACGTGTGGATTCGCGGTTCGCCCGCCAGGCTGGTCTTTTCGGCGCGCGTTATGAGCACCGTCCTACTCCAGACGGGCTGATAGTGGTGATGCGCACCATAACCGATAACGGTCATAATGTTCCTGGACTGCCGCAACTGGGATATCTCCCTGAGCAGATCCGGCTGATTATGCAGATCCTGCGTCTGCCGGAGGGGATGACACTGGTGACTGGTCCGACCGGCTCCGGTAAAAGTGAAAGTCTGCGGGTTTTCGGTGACATCTGGCTGAAACTCACCGGAGGGAAAAAGCGTCTGCTGACGCTGGAGTTTCCTCCTGAAGGGCCCATTCCGGGCGGGATACAGACACCAGTTTTACCCGATGACCCTTCACAGGAGTCTGTCCGGCGGGCCTGGGATGCGGGGAACTCATCGGTGCTGCGACTTGACCCGGATCTGATTTATGTCGGCGAAATGAGTGATTTTCATTCAGTCATGGCGGCTATTTACGCCAGTGAAACCGGCCACATCCTTCTTTCCACATTGCATACACAGAGTGCTATTGGCGCGCTACGTCGTATGGAACAGTTTGGTGTTGATCCAAGACTTTTTGCCGATGTTACGCTGGTTAACGGGCTTATCGGTCAGCGTCTGGTGCCCCTGTTATGTGAAAAATGCCGTATTCCCTGGCAGGTGAAAGCGCCTGAGCTGGATGACGAAACCCGTGCGCGCCTGGAAAAATACTGCACCGTGGCGGGTGTGTGTGACACCGGCAAGCTCTTCTTCCGTAATCACAATGGCTGTCCGCACTGCCAGAAGACGGTGCCGCTGACCGATCGCATCATCAGCCGCGGCGTAACCGGACGTACGGCTGTTGCCGAAGTCGTCAGAACGGATGCCCGTCTGATGCAGCTCTGGCTCTCCCACGGTCCGGCCGTTGCCCGTCAGTACTGGGTAAACCAGGGGGGTATCACCCGGCGTATGCATCTGCTGCGTTATCTTGCAGAGGGGCGCGTTGATCCGCTGGAAGGCGATCTTATCTGTCCGCTTGACGAGGACGACATCATGCAATGTGAGGTGCCGAATGTCGGTTAAGCCCCGTTTTTCTCCTGAGCGTGATATGTCTCTGGTGGAAAAGCTGCGGTATCGCCTGGTCAGGGCCACCTTCACCGGACAGTATCGCCAGCCGTTTTACGAAACCCTGCGCTTTCTGCTGGAAAACCGCAAAGCACTGGAAGAGGCGCTGACCATGATTGGTGAGGTGCATACCGACTTTGGCCGGCGCTGGCACCCCTATCATGAACTGGTTCAAGACTGCCTTGAGGGCGTGAAAGACAACCGCGAGGGCCGCTCCCTGAAGGATGTGCTTGCTGCCTGGGCACCTTATGAAGAGGCGGCACTTATCAGCGCGGGGATGGAAACCGGCAATATTCCCGGTGCGTTGATGCAGGCTGACAAGCTGATTATCGCCCGCCGGCGCATCCTCGGTCAGGTGGTTTTTGCCTCGGTCTTTCCGTCAGCGCTGGCCCTGCTGAGCACGGGGCTGCTGCTGGCCAACAACATGGCACTGGTGCCCACCTTAAGCAAAATGTCTGACCCGGCGCGCTGGACCGGTGCACTCGGGCTGATGAATGGGGTGGCACAGTGGACCGATACGTGGGGGGTGACCGCAGCGGGTGCCGCTGTCGGAGGCGTCATTCTGGCGTTCTGGTCGCTGCCGTGCTGGCGAGGCCGGCTGCGTCGTGTTGCCGATTTTCTGATGCCCTGGTCGGTTTACCAGGATCTACAGGGGGCGGTTTTCCTGATGAATATCGGGGCCCTGCTGGGTGCCGGCGTGCAGGAGCTCAAGGCTCTGCAGATCCTGAATGAGTTCGCTCCGCCCTGGCTGCAGGAGCGTATCGAAGCGGCAATGGACTGTATGAGCGAGGGGGACTCGCTGGGCATGGCGCTGCGTCAGAGCGGTTACGACTTCCCCAGCCGCGAGGCGGTGAACTACCTCTCGCTGCTGGATAAGGGTAACAGCGCCGGGTCACTCATCACTAACTATGCTGACCGCTGGCTCGAACAGGCGCTGACACGCGTTGCCCGTAAAGCGAATGTCACCAAACTCTTTTCTCTCGTTCTGATTATGAGTTTCTTCTTACTCATCCTGCTGATGGTGATGCAGATTCAGGACATGAACACCTTCAACATACATTAAGGAACGACTATGTCATCTCAGACATCACATTACCACCTGCGTCAGCCAGACCGGGGCTGGGGTATCCTTGAGCACGGCAGCATTGCCCTGTTTACGGTTATCGTCATCTGTATTGTCGGGGCGCTTGTCTGGGGTCTCTCAGGCAAAAAGTCTGTTGCGGTGGAAACCTCAAATATCCAGACCGTTGTGACCAATGCCCAGCAGCTCAAGCAGACCCAGGGTGGGTATAACTTTACCAGCGGCACCACGATGACCGGCACGCTGATTCAGCAGGGAGGCGCGCCAAAAGCTGGCTGGACGATTCAGGGGACGGCCAGCTCCGGCACGGCGACGATGTGGAACAGCTATGGCGGCCAGGTTGTCATGGCACCGGTGGCATCAAACGGATTCAATAATGGTTTCTCCGTCACCACGCAGAAAGTGCCGCAGGCCGACTGTATCTCCATTGCCACCCAGCTCGGCTCCGGTGGCGCGTTCAGTGCCATCAGCATCAACAGCACCGACTACAGCGACGGTCTGGTCAGCGCCGAAGATGCCGGCAAAGCCTGTACCGCTGACACCGGTATGACGGGTAACAACACCCTGGTTTTCACGCACAACGGCTGATGACATGCTGCGCCTGACAGTCCTCCTGCTGTTTATCCTGCTCAGCCCCCGCGCGGGGGCATTCTGCTTTGACGCAGCCGGGGCAAAGTACCACATCGATCCGCTGCTGATTCAGGCCATTGCCACCGGCGAAAGCAGTCTGCGTCCGGGGATTACGAATATTAACCGCGATAAAAAGACCGGGCGTGCGCTCAGCACTGATTACGGGCTGATGCAGGTCAACTCCTCACATATCCCGGCGCTGATGGCTCAGGGGGTTATCCGCAGCCCGCAGGATCTGCTGGCCCGTCCCTGTCTCAATGTGCAGATTGGCACCTGGATTCTGGCGAAACATTTTCAGGTATGCGGCATCAGCTGGAACTGTCTGGGTTCTTACAACGCCGGGTTTCGCCAGGATCGCCATGAAACGCGCGAATCCTATGCCAACCGGATTTATGCCATTTACCGGCGCCTTTTACTGAAAGAGCGGGGGATCAGACTGTGACGCTGCTGACGCTGAGTATGCCGTGGCCAACGCTTGGTATCCTTTTTCCCCTGAGCCTCGGTTTGTTTAATTTTATGGCGACCCTCGTCCGTATTAACCTGGTGATATCGGGGCACCGGAACGGGCGCAGTTCTCCCGTGCCTCCGGCGATAGTCTGGCTGTATGCCGCTGCTGTCAGTGTCATGCTGCTGGCGCCTGCACCGGCGATGCTCCGCCAGCTGTCCTTTTTCCTCAGCCTGTTTCTTTTCAGAATGACGCTGACCGATGCGCTGACGGGACTGCTCCCCCGTGAAATGACAGTGAGCTGCCTGACTGCGGGGCTTGCTGCCGCACTTCTGCACCCGGGGTTTACGGAACATCTCCTTTCTGCGGTTTTCGCGATGTTGATATTTGGCGGTTGGCGATATGGCTCAACGAAGATTCATGGTCGCGAGTGTCTGGGGCTGGGCGATGTGTGGCTGGCGGGTGCGATTGCCGCATGGCTCGGTGGAACCGATGGGCTTTATGCCCTGCTGACCGGTGTGATGTTTTTTGTCCTGTGGCAGTTAACGGTGCGTCGCATCAGCGAGGGCGGGCCTATGGGCCCCTGGCTGTGTGCCGGTGCGATGTCAGTGACACTGCTTAAACTTTATCAGCCGCATATTACATGGTGATGCCAGTGAACTTATCAAAAACAACCGATCGGGGCTGGGCTATTCTCAGCACGGGTGTGGCTTTAGTGATCCTGCTGCTGGTCAGCGTATGGGGATATTCGCTTATCAGCGACTGGATGCAGAAACGGACCTGGATGAACACCTCCGCGCAGGTGTCCCGCTTCACGCAGGCCGTAAAGAGTTATACCGGGCGTTATTACGATACGCTGCTCGCCAGTGCCACCACCACCGCGCCGGTCATTGTGACCCCCGCTATGCTGAAAAACACCGGTTTTCTGGAGCAGGGCTTCAGTGAGACCACAATAGACGGTCAGGCTTATTCCGCTGCGTTGATACGCAATGCCACCAATACCGACCAGCTACAGGCGATGGTCTACACGCAGAACGGCTCTGCGCTGCCGTTTCTCGCTCTGCGTCAGATATCAATGGATATCACTGCCGGCATGGGGGGCTACATCTGGACGTCCGGTATCGCCACCGGTGCAATGGGGAGCTGGACTGTTCCTCTCGCACAGTTTGGTGTCAGCAGCACGCAGGGGCACATTGCCACACTGCTGACTGCGGATGAACTGGGTGTGGCACGAGGTGAAAGTGACCGGCTTTACCGTTTTTCGGTCACTGGCAAGCCCGATCTCAACACCATGCATACCAGCATCGATATGGGCGGTAACAACCTCAACAATACCGGAACCGTCAATGCCGTAACGGGGACGTTCAGCGGCAACGTGGCCGCCGGTGGCAATATGACGGCAAACGGCACGGTAACGGGACAGAACGTCGCTGCCGGGACAAATGTCACAGCCGGCAATACCATTACAGCCAGTAACGATATCCGTTCGAATAATGGCTGGTTCATTACGCGGGACGGAAAAGGCTGGCTGGATGAAACACATGGTGGCGGTTTTTATATGTCCGATAATGACTGGGTTCGTGTTGTTAATAACAAGAATATTTACACCGCCGGTCAGGTTCGTGGCGGAAGCGTGCGAGCAGACGGGAACATGTCAGCAGGGGGACTGATATACCAGGACCAGGTCAACTCAACAGGTGCAGGCTGCAGTATTATTGGTGCGATTAGTCATGATTCAAGCGGCGACACACTCTCCTGTAAGGACTGGGTGTGGCAGAGCGGTTCTTCATCCCCGGTGCGTGTCTGCGCTAACCGCTGCGGTGGGCGCTGGCCGCTTGAAATTGGTCGCGTAAACCATGACGGCGACTGGTCTTCATGGAATACGCTTGGCGAGGGATGTGGTGGCTCATATACCCAAAACTGGCTGGTACCTGTTTTCTGCAGCATAAACTGACTGTCAGTCCGGTGTCTGGCGTGGATGTTAAAATTCTGGGCGCTATGCTTGACGCCGGAACACGGTTTGTAGATTTTATAAATACTCCAGTAATATTAACCTCTAATGACACTTTTATACCGCTAACCGGGAAACTGGTAGCGGTTTTTTTTGAAGCGCCTGATGTAGCTGTAACATGCCGGGAAAAGGGTAATCAGAGCCTCATCTGTCCTCTTCGACTTGCCTGTGTATTAGCCACCCGTAAATTTTCAGAAACGGTTGATGAGTTAATCATCGTCTTCTCTCCCGCGTTTTTGCACCTTATGGCCGTTCTGCTGTGCAGCCATAAGGAATCCCTGTATGTCACTCAGTCATGCCTCACCCGAGGAACTGCTCCCTGATGCTCAGGAGCTTCAGGCCAGTGCGCCGGAGGTGCAGTCCGCTGCTGCGGTTAAGCCACGTATCCGGCTTGCGTTCAGCCCCCGAAAAATTCTTCAGACTGGCAGCATCATTTTGCTGACTGTCAGTCTGACGGGTTCCCTGATCGCGCTGGTTGTCATGGGGCGTCAGGTTTCAGACCTGGCAATACGGGTTAACACACTCGATGCGGCATTCCGCAGCGGCCAGATAGGCCAGCTCACCTCAAATGTTTCAGCGATGGAAGCGCGCCTGAAGACGCTCGAACAGCAGGCGGCCACGCTTGCCTCACTTCCTGCTGCCATGCAGTCGGCCGATGAGCAGCAGAGCGCCCTGAGAACATCCGTCAGTCAGCTTCAGGAGGCCGGCAACGACACCACCCGGGCGGTGACTCAGCTGCAGTCACGCGTGGGCTCTCTTGAACACGATGTACAGCAGTCCCGGGCCGAGCTTGATGAGATTAACCGTAAGGCGGAACTGACGCAGAAAACGCAGGCGCCTGAAAAGCCCCGGACCAGCACAGGCGCAGTGACCTCCCGGGGGGCCGCCGCTGTAAAAAAGACTGACCGGTCAGCCAGGCGTACGGTGACGCCTGCTGCACCGTTTGTGCTGACCGGCATTGAACGCCGTGGTGGTCAGACCTTCGCCGTCGTCATTCCCCGCGGTGTCTCGCAGATATCGGCCATGCGCCTGCTCTCACCGGGGGCTGCCATGCTGGGCTGGACGCTGCGCTCAACGGAGGGCAGCGGTGCTGCTGTCTTTCTGGTAAACGGCCGCGAGCACCGGATTCAGGTTGAATAAACGGAGATAACGCTTTGATGAGAAAAACACTGATGGCCTCACTGTTTCTGGTGCCGCTCATGACCTCCGCTGCCACGGTCAGGACATCCTCCGCGCAGAGCAGCATATCCACATTGCAGGAGTCCTCCACCGGCGTGCTGAGTGTGCAGCAGCAGGCGCAGCAGTGGGGACTGTCTGACGGCGACTGGAGCCGTTATCAGACCCTGATGAAGGGGGATCGCGGCATTATGTCACCGGGCCTTGACCCGCTGACGGCGCTGGGTGTGGAAACCGATAACAGTGCTGAGCGCCGTCGCCTGGCTGAACTCTGGGTGAGGCACGAATACCAGCGAAGCGAAAAGGAGCTGGCCTTTCAGCGCGAAATCAATGCTGCCTGGCTACGGCTGTATCCGGAGACGCTGGCCGTCAACATGGGCAGCAATGCGGCGGGCATTGCGCACGACACGCAGGGGCGTCTCGCCCTGTTTGTGAAAGAGAACTGCTCGCGTTGCGATGCGCGTCTGGCGGCGGTGCTCGCCGACGACCGGCCCGTCGATATTTATCTGGTCGGCGGAAACAGCGATGAGGCCATCCGTACCTGGGCCATCCGTCACAACATCCCGGTGGAAAAAGTCCGCAGCCGCCAGATAACGCTCAACCACGACGGTGGCCTGTGGCTGCGCTACGGGCAGGGCCAGATGCCGGTGATTCTGCAGCAGGGGGAAAACGGATGGCAGCTCGCCGCATTCTGATGCTGGGTGCCGGGATTCTGTTTGCAACAGCGGCGTCCGGCGCCACAGACCTGCAGGTTATTCCTGATGCTTACCGGCAGATAGCCGCCGCTGAGCGGGTGCCTGCTGAGTCACTGTATTCGCTGGCAATGGCCGAAAGCACCCGCAAAACTGCCTGGGGTGCGAAGCCGTGGCCCTGGACCATTAACGTGGCAGGCAGGGGTTACCATTACAGCACGCGTGAAGAGGCCTTTACGGCGCTGCTCGGGTTTATGCAGCGCTGGCCGCTGAAAAATATTGATGTCGGCGTGGCCCAGGTGAACCTGGGCTGGAACGGGCATTTTTTCCCGACGTACCGTGATGCGTTTGATCCGTACACCAATCTTCGCGCAGCGGCCCGTATCCTGCGGGCCTGCTATGACGCCCGCCCTGGCAGCTGGCTTCGTGCTGCAGGCTGCTACCACCATCCGTCAGGCGGTGCGCACGCGGCCACCTATATGGCCATTGTGCGACGCAAGCTCAGTCAGATAGCCATGACCGATACACCGGCGGCCGTCGGTCAGCCCGGGTTACTGGCCCGTAATTCTCTTTCCTGGATTGAACCGCAATGAAAAATACGCTCCGTTATACCCTTGTTTTCACGCTTTTTTCAGGGCTGCTGACCGGTGCCGTCAGTTCCTCTGCTGCGCTGACCGTGGTGGGTGACCTCGGCGGTGAATCCACCGCGCCGCTGTTTGACGCCATCAATGCCGGTCCGGGTCAGTCTGCAACGGGAGCGCCCGTTCTCCCGCCACCGCCGACATCGCTTTCCCTGTCCGACATGCTGCCGGTCAGCACGCCTGAAATGTCACCAGGCGCTGTCGCCGCCCGGCCGCTGAATCTGCCCGGCATGCCGCCGGTGTTTGTACTGGGGGACGATGCGTCTTCCCGTCAGTGGCTCACGCAGCACGCCACCACGCTCAGCCGCATGCAGGCGACCGGCATGGTTATCAGTGTCAGGGATGAGCAGGGATTAAACGCACTGCGTCAGCTGGCACCGGGGGTGGCAATGGTGCCTGTCAGTGGCGGTGACCTGGCCCGGCGCCTGGCACTGACGCATTATCCTGCTCTCATCACCACAACGGGGATATCACAGTGATGCCGGTCTCCCTTATCGCTGAGTTGCTGAACCCGCACAGGGGACTGTCTGTCCTGGCGATGACGGGGGCGGTAGTGCTGGCGCTCCTGGTATTAAGACCTCGCACTGTCAGTCAGCGCCGCCACCGTCGCTATCAGAAACAGGCCGCACGGGCACTGCTTCGCCTGCCACAGCTGCGCGACGAGGCGGCCAGGATAGCCTGGCTGCGTAAGATGAACCCGTATGTGTTCGAGGAAATGCTGCTGACGGCACTTTCCCGGCAGGGCCTGCGCATACAGCGTAACGCCCGTTACAGTGGTGATAACGGCGCAGACGGTCAGGTCTGGATCAACGGTCGTCGCTTGCTGATTCAGGCCAAACGTTACAGCGCCACCATCAGTACCGCGCATGTTTCGGCATTCGGGTTACTGACAGAGCGCGAGGGGTGCCAGGGGCTGTTCGTTCACACCGGCCGGACCGGCGAGGTCAGCCGGGAAGCCTTTCGCCGCTATGACGGCATCATCCTTATCAGCGGGCAGCGCCTGCTCTGGCTGCTGTCCTGTGACAGGCGCTGGATGGATACACTGACCAGACCGCCACACAGATCCCTCATCCCACAAAGTCAACGTAAAGAACCGGCACCATCCCCCGTCATCCGCGATTAAGAAGGAACATTGCCATGCCCCAAATGCTGTATTCCCTGACAGACCGCATCTTCGACCTGGTTACCTCTCAGGCCTCTCAGGCGGCAAAAACGGCCCCGATGGTTATTTTCGCTCTCGTGATGGCATGGCGGGATAAGCGTAACGCAGCTAAACGTTCCGGATTTTTCAGCTGGCTGACCAGCAGGGGGCGTACATGAGTGATCGCTATGTGATGGAATCCCTGCTGCGCCCGGCCGTGGAACTGTATTCAGCAACGGTTGCCGCCAGTGCGACCTGTATCTGCCTTACCGCCCCGTGGGCGGTGGCACTCGCGCCTTCTGTCAGTTGGGTGACCGCCGCCGGTTTTGGCGTTCTGGCCCTGAAGCGTACCCGACAGGGCATGAAAATCCTGCGCTATCGGCAGAATATCCGCCGTCTGTCCCGTTATGTGCTGACCAGCGAACAGATACCGGTCAGCCGGCGCCATCTGTTTCTGGGTAAAGGTTTTCAGTGGTCTGTGCGTCATACCCAGCGGCTGATGGAGGCGCGTCGTCCGGAGTGCGAAATCTATGTGCAGCCCTCCGTGCTGTACCGCATGGCGCGTGAGATGGAAAAGAAGATGGAGTACAGCCTCCCCTGGCTGTGCCGGCTGACCCGCACCGATTCGGCACTCAACCCCTTCCGTCTGCTGCCACCGGTCGGCGGCAGCCCGGTGTATCACGGGGTTGAACCCGATGAAACCACCGTCACGTTTGATTTGGGCGAACGCGTCGGGCATATGCTGGTTATCGGCACGACCCGTGTGGGCAAGACCCGACTGGCGGAGTTGCTTATCACCCAGGATATCCGCCGCACAAACGCCGCCGGTGAACACGAGGTGGTCATTGTGTTTGACCCCAAAGGGGACGCGGACCTGCTCCGGAGGATGTACGCAGAGTCGCACCGCGCGGGGCGTCAGGATAACTTCTGGGTGTTCCACCTCGGCTGGCCCGATATCAGTGCCCGGTATAACGCCGTCGGACGGTTCAGCCGTATTTCCGAGGTGGCCTCCCGCGTGGCCGGTCAGCTCTCGGGCGAAGGTAACTCCGCGGCCTTCCGTGAATTTGCCTGGCGGTTCGTCAATATCATTACCCGGGCGCTGGTCGCCCTCGGACAGCGCCCGGACTATAGCCTCATTCTGCGGTATGTCACCAATATCGGTGAGCTGTATGAGACTTACGTGGATAACCTGCTGAGCGAAAAGGCGCCGCAGCTGATGAATACAACGGAAGCCATGATGCAGAGCGGGATCAGCGATAAGGACCTGCCGCGTCACCTCCAGGGACGGCCTAACGGCGTGAAAATCTGGGTGTCAGAGCAGGTGCTCGGCAGCCCGGAGGGGAAAAAACTCTGGGACCCGGTACTGGACGGCCTGCGCAGCGCGGTGCAGTACGACCGCACCTACTTCGATAAAATTGTCGCATCCCTTCTGCCGCTGCTGGAGAAGCTCACCACCGGCAAAACTGCCGCGCTTCTTGCCCCCGATTACACCGACCTGGACGATCCGCGTCCGATACTGGACTGGCACAACATTATCAAGTCCCGCGGTGTGGTGTATGTGGGTCTCGATGCACTTTCTGACCCGGTGGTGGCGGCCGCCGTTGGTAACAGCATGTTTGCAGACCTCGTGTCTGAGGGAGGCCACATCTATAAGTTCGGTCTCGGTGATGAGGAAGAGGGGAAATCCGCAAAGGTGGCCATCAACCTTCACTGCGATGAGTTTAACGAGCTGATGGGAGATGAATTTATCCCTCTTATTAACAAAGGCGGTGGTGCCGGTTTTCAGGTGACGGCCTACACGCAGACCCTCTCCGATATCGAGGCCCGCATCGGCAGTACGGCCAAAGCGAACCAGGTGGTGGGTAACTTCAACACTCTGGTGATGCTGCGCGTGCGCGAGAAAAACACCGCCATGCTGCTCACCGATCAGCTCCCGGAAGTGGACGTCTACCAGAAGACACTGACATCGGGTGTCACCGACGTCTCGCGTCCCGGGGAAGGCACGGACTTTAACAGCAACGTTAACGACCAGGTGAGTCTGGTGAAGGTGCCGATGATACGGCCCGCCGATATCATCAACCTGCCGAAAGGGCAGGCCTTTGCACTGCTGGAGGGCGGACGGTTGTGGAAAATCCGTATGCCGCTGCCAGCGGATAACAACGACCCACATATGCCGGCCAGCCTGAAGCATCTGGCTGACAGCATGGAGAAAAACTACCACACCGGTGAAACCTGGTGGACCGGTGGTGACATAACGTATGCAGGAGGGCCGGATGCCACAGCAGGACAGTGAGAACGGGCAGCGCAGCGCGACGCCCCGACAGCGACAGTCCGGTCCGATTGGCCTGCTGTTCTGGGATTTCCCGATGGGCCTTATCGGTGTGTTGCTCGGTTCACTCCTGGTCAGCCTGCTTATCGAGTATGTCTGTATAGCGCTGTTGTGGCCGGAAGAAGGCGCGGCCCACAGCTATCAGGTGATGGTGGTAGAAAGCCACTGGCTCTCGGAAGGGTATACGCGCAGCCTGCTGATGGCCGCCCCGGTTGAGACAGTCAGCCGGTGGGTGCACGTTGCCTGGCAGTGGCTGTTTGTGGACAGCGGGTTCAGTGGCTGGCTGCAGTCATTTAAATCCCTTAGCGAAAAAGGCAGCGGGCTTATTCCGGCGCTGAACGGAGTCGGTGCCACGCTTGTGAACTGGCTGGGTATTTATCTTCAGGCGACGGTCTGGGTCACGCTGATATTCTTCATCCGGGTGATGATCCTTTTTCTCAGCCTGCCGCTGTTCGCGCTGGTTGTCATCACGGGCGTGGTGGACGGGCTGGTCAGACGTGATCTGCGTCGCTACGGCGCGGGGTATGAATCGAGCTTTGTTTATCACCATGCCAAACGCTTTATCAAACCCGCGCTGTATGGCCCCTGCATGCTCTATCTGGCATGGCCCACGGCGGTATGGCCGAATCTGCTGTTGCTGCCATCAGCGTTGCTGGTTGGTGCGGTTCTGGCCATCACAACCGCAACCTTCAAGAAATATTTATAGCGCCTTTATGCTGTACGGAGCTGTATCAGGAAATACCTGCGAGGACACATGATGAACAAAAATAATGCTGGCAACCTGTCTGAACCGAATCAGGCCCGGCCAGTGGCAGCTATCAGACCTTCGCCAGAGATGCAGGAGATGCACTTTGTTCTTCAGGACAGGTGTCACACTGTGCTGATGCCACTGGAAACGCTCCTGCGATGCCTGCGTGAAGCAGAGAAACTGGGCGAGGTACCAGTCATTCCTGAGGCATGGTGGTCACTGCTGAACTGCAAATACCCTGAAATCAGTTAGTGAGCAGGTGTGGACCCAGAATGTCAGCCGCGTGTGCAAGAAGTTTCTGTCCAGCGGCTGAGCTTTCCCACTCAGAAAAATTCACGATATTATTGAAATAGTTAAAGTCGAAATCTATTTTTTGACGGTAAATTTCACGCGGGGCTTCATAACCACACTTTAGCGTGACCACCATATCCATTGTCTCGCGGAGCACATCGTTGGTCACAACAGCGCTGTGACAAGTGTAATAGGTCCCAAGAGTCAGGTAATCAGTGCAGGACGGGACTTTGACAAGAAAACCATTCTCGTTCAACAAAAGCCTTTCCGGCTCAGCGACCATCAGTGCCTGAGCCATCTCCTTATTCTCCAGTTTTTTGTAAAAAATATCCTGCCAGTCTGCCATATACGCGAATATCCAGGGAATGTTCATTAACGTTGCCCGGGAATACAGCCACCCTTCCTCACGGGCGTACTGTCGAAGCATGGACACAGCCAGTTTCTCATCAATTCTGATGCCGATAGTTTTACTTAGCAGCCAGATCACTTTATCAAAATGTTCGATAAGCAACTGAAGTATCAGTCGTGAAAGTGCGCCAGGTGCTCTTTTACCTTTATCTGAACCAGAGCTCTTAGTTTTGTCCGCATAAGGACAATGTTCGTAGGCTTCCCTGTCGTAGATCCCCACACCAGGCAGTGCTGTATTATAGTGTTTTGCATAGGGAGCGGAGACATTGGCGGGGAGCCTGTAGATACCTATTATCTGGATCGGATTATTGCAGGCCGGGCAGACTGCAAAATAACGGGGGGAACCAGAATCACTTACTTTATACCAGGGGGAACGACGAGCAGTGCGCTGTTCGTAACCATCTTTATCGAGTAACCAGTATCCCTGTTTTTTTACATCCAGCTTATAAACATTCACCTTCCAGCGCGTCCTTTCTCAGTCATATTGTTCATTTTTATAACATACCTGTTCTGGTGTCTTAAACATGTGCCATTAAGGAGGATGCCGGTAAGGGGTTATTTTCGTTAGAGCATAAATAATTTCCTGCTGTAAGACCTACGCCTTTGCGTCAATCTCCCGACGACCAGTTAACCGGGAGAGCCTCATGCTTCACACCAGAATCCTCACAGCCCTGCTGATGGCAGTCCTGCCCGCGCTGCAGTGCCACGCTTCAGAGAAAGACGAACTCGCGCTGGTCATGCGCCAGCTTGACCAGGTGCAGGCCGGGCTGGACCGCGCCCGTGTGGTGGCGAACCAGACCCAGGATGCCCGCTTTTACTTCGATTACCAGCAGGCGACGCGCGATATCACCACCATGAAGCAGGGGATCTCAACCTATCTTGAACCCTCCCGTGCGCAGCCTGCGTCACCGTCGTCTTCTGTCACCGGACAGTACCGCGCACAGGAGCAGGCATGGCGATGAACGGTGCACAGCTTAATGGCTGGAGCGCAGGCACCGGCAGCAGCCTCACGCCTTCGCAACTGAACACGCTCATCCTCGGCACGCTCGCGGTCGTCATCCTCCTGTTCAGCGCCTGGGCGCTGGTTCAGGCCTATCGCGGGGTTGCCTCGAAATCCGTGACATTCCGTCAGTTCAATGAACTTGCCGTGCGACTGATCGTGCTTTACCTGGCAATGCTGTTTCTGTTTTTCCACTGAAAGGACCATATCAATGATATCCACATTACTCAGGCGTTACCGGGCCATCCGGGCCCGTGCAAAACACATACTGCTGACAGGGCTTTTCTTTACCGGCAATGCCCTGGCAGATCTGCCCTCCGTCGAGCAGCCGACAACCGGTGGCGGTGGGGGAACCTATAACACCATGATGGGCTACGCCAAAATGGGAGGGCTGGCCTTGGGCCTTCTGGTAAGCGTAGGGGCGTTCCTGGCCGTAGCGCACGCGGTCATTACTTCCTTTCATGACATACGTAAGGGTAAAGGCTCCTGGACAGAATTCATTCTGTATGCCGTCGTCGGCGTCATTCTTATCCTTGTAGTCATTTTTCTGGCGACCAAAGCGTCAGATATTCTGTAAGGAGACTCTATGGCCGTCATCGATTTCCTTCCTGACCGTCTGAACAACCCGCCTGTGGTGTGGAAAGGTTTCACGTCTGGTGAATTTCTTCTGGCGGCCATCACCGGCGTCATTGCCGGTATTCCGCTGGCGGTGCCGCTGGCTCTGGTGCCCTTCATCGGCTGGCTGGCCTTTCCCACCTGTATGCTGCTGATGCCGATGTTCGTCATCTTCTTCGGCGGGGGCTGGATAGCGGGTTACAAGCGCGGTAAGCCGGAGAATTATATCTGGCAACGCCTGGAGGAAATCCGCTGTCGTACCGGTCTGTCCCGCACCCTGATCCTCAACAGCCGGGCATGGGAGATGAAACGTACCACAGCGATAAAACGCGGAGGTCTGTCATGAGTCGTTTCCGCAATGGCATGACCGCGCGGGATAATCACATTTTCTCCTTGCGCATCGCCTGTGCGCTGCTATTCGCTGGCATGCTGATGGCCGGTATCGGCTGGATGCGTGCACCGTCAGAACTTACCATCCACAATCCGCCGGATCTGCGCTCAGGCAGCACCCGTAAATGGTGGGAAGTGCCGCCTTCCACCGTGTACAGCTTTGCCTTCTATATCTTTCAGCAACTGAATTCCTGGCCGAAGAACGGCGAGGTGGATTATCCGGCAAAAATTGCCCAGATGAGTCCTTACCTGACGCCGTCCTGCCAGGATTTTCTCAATAAAGATGCTGAGATGCGTAAAAACAGCGACGAGCTCCGCGACCGCGTGCGCGTGGTGTATGAGATCCCACGTCGTGGTTACAGCAGCCGCAGCGTCACCATTCTCGATCAGGACCACTGGATAGCACAGCTCGATCTGGTGGCGGATGAGTATTACCACACTGAGCCGGTAAAACGTGCGCTGGTCCGCTATCCGCTGAAAGTGGTGCGCTGGGAGGGTGATCCGGAACGCAATCCCTTCGGACTTGCTCTGGACTGTTATGCGGCCACCCCGCAGCGGCTGGAGGCCGTCACGCTGCCTGAGCCGGAGAAAAAGTGATGAATAACCCGTTAAAAAAATGCCGTCTGCTCCTGCTCGCCGGACTGATCCTGTCGGGGGCGGCAGACGCTGTGGAGCTGATGAAGTGGGAACGTATCCCGCTGCAGGTTCCCATGACGGTGGGTCAGGAACGTATCGTTTTTGTGAATAAAAACGTGCGTGTCGGCTTTCCACCCGCGCTTAACAATAAGCTGCGTATTCAGAGCACCGGCGGCGTGGTGTATCTCGATGCGAGTGAGGCGTTTCCGGTGACGCGGCTTGAGCTGCAGAACAAGGAAAACGGGGAAATTATTCTGCTCGATGTATCAGCCGCACCGGGAAAAACCACGCGTGAACCCGTGAAAATTGTCTATGACGGCGAAGTGGCCACCGCAACCGCCAGTGACAGGCAGTCCGTCAGCAGCGAGGGTGACAGCACCGGCCGCAGTGCTCAACAGGCTGATACGGAAACCACAAAGCCGGACCGTAAGCCCGCGAAACTGAATGCACCGCTGCCGGTGGTCCTGACCCGCTATGCGGCCCAGAACATGTACGGTCCGTTGCGTACGGTTGAACCGGTGCCGGGTATCAGCCCGGTGTCACTGAAGCTGCCTTCCGTCATCACCACACTGATGCCTGCTGAACCGGTCACCGTCACGCCGATGGCCGCCTGGAGTCTGCAGGGCAGCAGCGTCGTCGCGCTGCAGGTCCGTAACCGTTCTGCCGGCAAGGTCATTCTTGATCCCCGCGCGCTGGAAGGTCAGTTTACCACGGCCACCTTCCAGCACCGCTGGCTGGGGCGCGCAGGCACACCGGAGGATACAACGGTCCTCTATCTGGTGACGCCCGGACGCCCGGAGGGTGCCTTCATTGCTGAGCCACCCTCGCTGCAGCCCGCTGACGGACATAAACGGAGAGCGAAAAAATGAAGGCACCCTCCTCAAATCTTCTCGTGAAAGTCGCCGTTCCGGTGGTACTGGCCAGCGCGGTGGTGGTGGGCGTGAAATCCTGCTCAGGGGGTGGGAATCAGACGGCTGCGCCACATGCCGCCAGCAATGTTGCGCTGAAGGACCTGTCGCCGGAAGATCTCAAAGCGCTGGGTATTGAAGGTGACACGCCGCAGGACACACTGCGCACGGTGGTGGGAAATTTCCGCAAAGTGCAGGACCGTCTCGATACGCTCGCGGACGATAACAAAAAGCTCAGCGACGAAAATAAAGCCCTGAAAACCACCAACAGCAATGTGGACACGCAGATTAATCAGGCAGTAAGCAATGCCCGTGCCGAGGAGGCGCAGAAACGCCAGCAGCTCAGTGCAGAGGTTACCGATCTCAGTACCCAGGTCAAACAGCTGATGGATCAGTTGCGCAATGGCGGTGCCGGCACGGAATCCGGAAAAAACAGCGGCTCCGGCAGTGATATTCCGATCGGGCTGGGCTATGACAGTGGGCTGAACAGCGGCGCTTCCGGTGTCTCGTCTTCCTCCGATGGTCTGCAGTGGGTCGAACCCAGAGACGGTGTCTCCGTGGATGCCAGCGGCCGGCCGGTGACTGACAGCAACAGGAATAACGCCACCGGCTTCTCGTTTGCCACGTCGTTTGCTGATGCCGCTGATGCCGGTAAACAGGCCGTCGGCAACACCGCAGCAGCGGTACAGACGCAGCTTACGGATGCACAGAAGGCCACCGACCCGGTGTACACGCTGCCGGAGAATTCCACCCTCGTTGGCAGTCGCGCGATGACCGCACTGCTGGGGCGTATCCCCGTGGATGGCAAAGTGACCGACCCCTATCCCTTCAAGGTGATGATTGGCAAAGACAACCTGACGGCAAACGGCATTGAGCTGCCCGACGTGCAGGGGGCCATTGTTTCCGGCACGGCGACGGGCGACTGGACGCTGTCATGCGTGCGGGGCTCCATTACCAGCATCACCTTTGTCTTCAGCGACGGCACGGTCAGGACGCTGCCTTCGCCTGACGGTCAGGGGCAGAACGGAAACAGCAGTAATCAGAACAGTCAGGGCGGTAATAACAGCAGTATTGGCTGGTTGTCCGATGATAACGGTATTCCCTGCATCTCCGGGACGCGCAAGAGCAATGCTTCGACATATCTGCCGACCATCACCGCACTTGCGGCCGCCAGTGCGGCGGGGGATGCCGTGGCAGAAAACCAGAGTACCGGCCAGACCAACGCTTACGGTGGCGTGACCTCAACGCTCACCGGTAATGCGGGTCAGGCCGTTCTGGGTAAAGCGCTCTCCGGCGGCATGCGTGAGACCGTTGACTGGGTGAAGGCCCGCTATGGCCAGACGTTTGATGCCATCTACGTGCCGCCGGGCCAGACAGTGGCTTTGCACATCACGCGCCAGCTGGCCATCGATTACGAGGAAAAAGGCCGCAGGGTTAAATACGATTTCAGCCTGGCCGGCAGCGGCACGGGTATGGACTGAGGGGAAACTGATGCAAAACACTGATTTCGAATACCGGGTGGGGTATTCCCCGCTCAGTGGAAGGCTTTATGCCGGTATGGTCAGAAAAGATAGCGGAAAATGGGAGGGGCAGCCACACGACGTGACGGACCGGGTTACATATTCCGTCGGCCATTTTCCGCTGTCGGACGGGCGCATGCTGCGTCTGTCAGCGTATGTTACTGACCCGGAAGGGGCTGAGGTGCCCGATGCGTAGCGGTAAATCCTTTTCAGTCCTGCTTTCAGGCTGCACGTTGATTATGTTGCTGACCGGCTGCAGCACGTCAAAAGATGAGATGCTGCCGCCCGGTGACAGCACCATGCTGGAGCTCTGGAATGATGGTGCATCTGCAACACATGCAACTGGCGAGAGCCGAACCACCCTGCGCCGCCCGGTCACTGACAGTGACCGGGCTATTTCACAACAGACCCGGGACAGCTATAGCCGCACTCAGGAGAACGAAATCCAGCAGACGTTTCCGCGCCTGCCCAATCCTGACATGGTGATGTACGTCTTCCCGCATCTGGCTGACGGCAACACGCCGGTGCCCGGCTACAGCACCGTCTTTCCCTTCTACAGCCAGGTGCAGTATGCGCTGCCCGGCGAGCGCACGGAGGACCTGTAATGGCTTTTTCACTGTTCCGCCACAGGGCTCAGGCTCAGGATGCGCACCAGTACGGTGACGGGCCGTTTTCTGTTAACGGCCATGAACCCCTGACGCGCGAGGGACGTTTGACCCGCAGCGAGGAAGAGAAGTTGTATGAAACGGCCCCGTCCATCATCGATCACATTCCCTGGGGGGAATATCTCGCTGAACATCAGTGCATCCTGCTTGATGACGGCATGTCCGTAGGGGCAGTCTACGAAATCATCCCTGTGGGCACCGAGGGGCGTCCGGATTCCCGCCTGGAGGAAATCCGCGATGTGGTCGAGAACGCTCTGCAGGACAGTCTCCCTGAACTGGATACACATCAGTGGGTAGTGCAGTTCTACTGTCAGGATGAGTCTGACCTGATGACGTATATGGATAAGATCCGGGGGTATGTGAAGCCCCGGGCGCAGGGCACCGACTTCACCGACGCCTGGCTGAAGGAGCAGGCCCGTCACCTGCAGAATGTATCCACTGAAAAAGGCCTGTTTGTCGATGAGGCCGTCACCGGTGCGCCGTGGCGCGGTCAGATACGTCGTACGCGTATGGTCATCTACCGCTGGGTGGAATTACCATATCGCGATCCGATAGCCCCCGAGGTGCTACTGAAACAGGTCTGCGACCGCCTGACGGCCGCCATGAGCGGTGCCGGTATTCATTGCCAGCGCCAGAACGGTGAACAGATCCACAGCTGGCTGCTGCGCTGGTTCAATCCGGAACCGACCTGGGTGGATAAGACCACGTTGTATCGCTGTGCCAGACACACTGACGACGCTCCTGGTGAATTGCCGTTGCTGAATGATTTCAGTGAGAGTCTGTGGTTTACCCGCCCCCGCAGTGATGCGGAGAAAGGTGTATGGTGGTTTGATGATGTCGCGCACAGGGCGGTGCCGGTGGCGCGTCTGCGCACAACACCGTCCACGGGGCACCTGACCGGTGAAGTCCGCCGCGGCGATAATATCAATGCCATTATGGACCTGCTGCCGGAAGGCACGGTACTCGTCATGACGCTGGTTATACAGCCCCAGGACAAGCTGGAGGAGGACTTTGCCCGGCTGAGTCGCGACTCGATGGGGGAGAACGTGGATTCGCTGCGTGCCCGGGAGGATGCGGCAACAGCGCGAACTTATCTCGGTAACAAGCACAAACTTTACCGTGCTGCCATTACCCTGCTGATTAAAGCCCGCGACCTGCCTTCACTGGACAAGCGCTATCTCGACCTCAGCAGTAAGCTGCTGAACTGCGGGCTGGAGCCGGTAAACCCGGAGCATGATATCGGGCCGCTCAGCACCTATATGCGTGCATTACCCATGTGCTTCAATCCGGCACAGGACCGGCACAACTGGTATACGCGGCTGATGTTCGTGCAGCATTTTTCCTGCCTGGCCCCGGTATACGGGCGTGACACTGGCACTGGCAACCCGGGCTTTACCTTTTTTAACCGGGGCGGTGGTCCGCTGTCCGTCGATCCCCTCAACAAAAATGACCGTACGCAGAACGCCCACCTCCTGCTTTTTGGGCCGACTGGTGCGGGTAAATCGGCTACTGCACTTGATAAGCTGGCACAGGTTATAGCCATTTACCGTTCACGTATATTTTTACTGGAAGCGGGTAATAGCTTCGGGCTGGCCGGAGACTATTTTGAGTCCCTGGGACTTACCGTTCATCGTGTCAGCATCAAGCCCGGTAAGGCTATTTCGCTGGCACCGTTCGGGGATTCGCATCTGCTGATGCAGGAAAAACCGGATGAACTCATTATCAGTGAAGACGCCCTGCCGGATATTGATGACGATGAGGATAAGGATGAAAAACGTGATGTGCTTGGTGAGATGGAGATTGCAGCACGCCTGATGATTACCGGCGGCGAGCCAGCGGAGGAGCAGAGAATGACTCGCGCCGATCGCGGGATGATCCGCGAGGCCATCATGATCGCCTCGCGGAGTACGTTTGAGGCCGGTCGGCAGATGTTGCCTGAAGATCTGATGTTTGCGCTGCAGGGCATCGCCCGGGATGTTGGTATGGGTGAAGACGGTCGCGAAAGGCGTACGGCCGCGCGCCGGGCTCGTGCTGAGGAAATGTCGGAAGCACTACGGATGTTTACCGAAGGATTTGAAGGTGAGCTTTTTAACCGTCCGGGTACGCCGTGGCCGGAGGCTGATGTGACCATCGTTGATCTCGGCACGCTGGCGCGCGAAGGTTATGAGGCGCAGATGGCCGTTGCGGTTATTTCCCTGCTCAACACCATCAACAATATTGCTGAGCGCGAGCAGTACAGTGACCGGGATATTATCGTGTCGATCGATGAGGCGCATATCGTGACTGCAAATCCCCTGATGGGGCCTTATGCCACAAAGATTGTGAAAATGTGGCGTAAGCTGGGTGCCTGGCTCTGGCTATTCACGCAGAACCTGGCTGACTTTCCGGATACGGCCAAAAAGATGCTCAATATGGCAGAGTGGTGGATTTGTCTGGTGATGCCCCCTGATGAAGTGGAGCAGATAGCTCGCTTTAAAACGCTGAACAGTGAACAGAAGGCGATGCTGTTGTCTGCCACCAAACTTCCTAAAAAATATACGGAAGGCGTTATTTTGTCACGTAAGGTGCAGGCCCTGTTCCGTGCCGTGCCCCCGAGCCTCTACCTTGCTCTGGGTATGACAGAAAAAGAAGAAAAAGCTGAAAGACGGCACATTATGAACGAATTACAGTGCAGTGAACTTGAGGCTGCGTTTCATGTTGCGCGCCGGCTTGATGAAAATCGCGGACTGAGTATCTGACAGGGGAATCCATGAAAAAATTGACTATGGCGCCGCCAGTCGTTGTCCCGGACAAAGCGCTGATTGCTTCTGTCATTTTTACTGTGCCGCCACAGGGAACGGCCACCATCGGCCAGTCCGACAGCGTATCGCTGGAGGTGCTGCAGTACGAAATTATGAAGCGCCTTGATAAGCCGGTTCTGATTTCTTTCTATCCACATCGCATTGGGCGGCGCTGTTGCGTAGCGGTGCATCTGACTGATGTGAATGGAAAAAAACTGGATATTTTAATCACCGTGACCGGCAATACCCTGTGGCCTGGTGAGGCTGAATTCAGAACCAGTCTTCGCTGGAATATCTGTGTATCTGACGCCACCGACCTGTTGTGGGTGCTGAAGGAGATTGACAGAGTCACTGGCGGGGAAATCTGCAGTTAACAGGACCTGCGTATTTGTCGGACAGCGCTGTCTGCTGTCTGACAAATACGCAGACTGCGGGTGCGGGCGGCAAAGAGCCCGCGTTAATGTACATTTTCATTCTGCACAGCGATCGAGCCTGATACTACAATAACCCCTTAATTTGCCATTTGCCGCCCATCCGGCGGTGTGTTCGCCCGCATGTCAATGTCTCTGCCTGCGCATCTGACGGCTCTTTGCTGACAAAAATCCTGCCCGTATTATTTTTATCCAGGCGTAAAGGCTGTGGACAGGGGGATCAGGACATGATGCCACGCCGGAAACAGAATGGCCTCGATCAGTTATCTGTTTGAGCGCTTTAGTTTTAAACTTTTCGGGATGATGACGCCCGACTGTTACCGCTTATCCGCCAGATATGCAGCAAGCGGGCGACAAACGGCTATCGTCGCGTGACTGCACACCTCAATCGTGTGCTGAAGGAACAGAACTGGCGGGTTAACCCCAAACGTATTTACCGGATAATGCAGGCGAATAACCTGTTACTGGCAAAATCTGGCCATAAAAAGCCAGAGTGCTGTCATACCGGCAGCGTCGTGACACTTAAGCCGGATACGCGCTGGTGTTCAGATGGCTTCGAAATCCGCTGCTGGAATCGGGAAGTCGTGCGGGTGGTGTTCAGCCCTGACTGCTGTGATCGCGAAGCCATCAGTTGGTCGGCGACAACAGGCGGAATAAACAGTGTTATGGTGCAGGATCTGCTGACAGAGAGTGTAGAAAAGCGTTTTGGAAATACGCTTTACCTGCCACATGCCGTTGAGTGGCTGACCGATAACGGCAGTTGCTACATAGCGGACTTAACAAGAACGTTCGCTGCCTCACTCGGGTTCATCGTATGCACGACGCCAGTACGCAGTCCGGAGAGCAATGGGATGGCTGAATCGTTCGTGAAAACGTTCAAGCGCGATTACGTGTATGTAAATGATTTACCGGATGCCATCACTGTAATGGGAAAACTGACGGAATGGATGGAAGACTATAATAACTGGCATCCCCATAAAGGTCTGAAAATGCAGTCACCGAGAGAGTACAGAAGTTCACTACTCGCTATAAATTAACCGTGTCCGTTTTAGCGGGGGCAACTCCAGTTTTCATGACCTGCGCCCCGGTGATTAATACATCGCGATGTCAGTAATGTCTTCAATATCCAGACTCTTTTATATATGAGCCGCTTACTAACCTACTGATTTTAATGAGTCCAAAGAGTTGATGTGCTGACAGGTAAAACCGACTCTCTGTAAACCTGACAAATAGCTGGGCTGCAAAAAGCCATGGCACTAATGAGGACAGAGAGTACGGATGTTCATCGGGGCTCACGAAGCCGGATATATGTGTGTGGCTACTTTGTCAGAAAGAGACCTGCCGGTGCTTGCATCGGAGAGGTGTCCATATAGCTATTTAGCGATGACGTTAAATAGTTTTGACGGACTGAAAATCTGCAGAAGCTTCATTTAGCTTCCTATTTTCGGAGCTGACATCATTGTTATGGTTTTTCTGGCGCTCATATTTCCAGAAAATAAATTATTTCAATTTATTTGGTCTTGAAATGTTATGTTCTGTAAGCATAGTGTTCTGAGGTTATAAATTAACTCAGTTTAAAGTTTTATTTTTTTGATATTGTTTCATTATTATTTAATTTTAGTGAATAATTAATTGCAACATATGTTGTATTTTCTTGATATTTATCATAGGGTTGGTTTTTATTGTTTGTTTGCTAATTCCCGAAAGTAATGGTTTTCTAAAGGCTGTTAAAAATTAAATGGAAAAATAACAATATGTTCATAAAAATAGCGCTTCACCAAAAAAGGATAAAATAAAATGAACAGTTACGATGTTGTTCTTATCGGCGGGGGTATTGCCGGACTGATGTCTGCCTATAAACTCTGTAATATTGGCCTTTCTGTGGCGCTGGTTGAAAACAAACCTGTGTTCGCAGCAGGCCCGTCCACACGCAATGAGGGCTGGCTCCATAAGGGGACTTATCACGCGACCTCGATTAAAAACAGGCAGGAGGCTGTTCAGGTGGCCAAGCGATGTATTTACGGACACGAATACATACGTGAGTTTGCCCCGGAAGCCCTGGAGGATATTGACAAGCGGCCTCTCGCATTATTAAAGGACGAATCGCGAGTGGATGAGGTTATTTCCCGCTGGAATGAAGCCGGCGTGTCCTTTACCCCACTGACGTTGTCAAAAGCGCGCAGCCTAGTTCCTGAAGCCGATTTTACTGAGACGAAAGCCATTTTTGCGGTCGACGACGTCAGCCTGAACACCCGCTTACTCTACAGAAAACTGATCAATGCTGCTCAGAAAGCAGGATGCGTATTCTACCTGGGGCATGAGATTACCGCGATCGAGGGGCAGACACTTCACCTCGTAAGTCTTTCGGGTGATAAAGCCGCTATAGCTGGTCAGCGCATCGTTTACTCTTCCGGTACTGGGGCAAGGGATTTATTTACCAGACATCATGACCACGACATTCCTATCAGGTACTGGAAAAGTCATCTCATTATCACACCAAGGCTCTGCGCAGAAGGCGTTTTTTATCTGGACCCGCATCAGGCTGCGATGATGCATCACGGCGACCACAGCATTGTGGGTTTCAATGAAGATGCCTTACTGTCGCCATGTGCCGATTATGAGGTGATTCATGAAAGAGCAGAAAATATTAAAAGGGGCATCGCTTCAATATTTCCCGGCTGGGACAGCCGGAATTCAGTAAATATAGCCTGCGTAAAAGTGGATCTGCAGACTTCCCTGAACTGCAACCGTTCACTCAACGTTGCCATCGCAGAGCCGGTGCCAGGCCATATTCTCGCCTTACCCGGAAAAATGACTGAAGCCCCGTTTTTAACTGACAAGCTAGTCGCCTATCTTCATGACGCAATAGACAATGCATCTGTTGCTATGCGTCCCTGTGATGAGTTCCGTGTGCTGGAGAAAATTGCGTGATGAACATTACTCTTTTTAACCGTATGAGAAAAGACAGTGGATTTCTGACGCTCGATGAGCTCGGCGGATTGTGTGAAGCCGGGAATATTATTTACGATCCCTTCTCGACACTTATTTACAAGGATATCAAAATCGGGAAGGGAAACATTTTCTTTCCTAACGTAATTCTTGCAGGCAAACACGGGAATACCCTTGAGATAGGTGACTTCAATATATTCTACAGCAATACATCGATCGAAGCCTCGGCCGGACCGGTTTTCATTGGTTCAGAAAACCAGTTTGGCGAAGGTGGCTTTACCGTTAAAGCTAACAGAGCCGGTGCCGTTGTAAAAATAGGTCACAACGGCCGTTATCTGGGCGGCGCGTCAGTTTTTGGCGTATCCGAACTTCAGTCAGGAAGCCAGATTCTGGGGCAGATAACTGTTGACAGCTGCACACTTGAAAGCGGCGGAGACTGGCATGAACCATCGCCTGATGATAGAGCCGGACTGCTGAAAGGGTTTGGTACGGCCCGAAACCTCATCATACCCCGAGGACGTGTCATCAACGGCGCTGGACACTTTGAAGAGAGTGGAATTGAACTGCAGTCAGTTTATCACCCAGTGAAAAAGGCCTGACAGGCTGAAGGACCGATCGAACATGTGGATTTATTACGGTGTTTCAGCCGGCGTTATTCTGGGTTTTTATGATTTCTGGACTAAAAAGGCCATGTCAGGGAATGGTCTGTTTCAGGTGGTTTTCTACAGTTCTTTTTTTGGAGCTCTGCTGTGGCTTCCCGTATTTTTGCCCCAGGTACAGGCGTTTAGCCCGCAGCTGAAAATAGGTCCTGTTCGTTTTGCAGAACAATGGCCTATTCTGGTAAAGAGTCTGATGATGACTCTGTCATGGATTTTCGCCTATTTCTCTGTGAGAGAACTGCCGATGTCCTTTTCAGGTTCCGTCAGGGCCTCAGGGCCGTTATGGACGCTTGCGGGCGGCAGCGTGGTGTTCGGCGAGTTCCTGTCTCCCCTGCAGTTCACAGCAGTACTCGTTTCCGTGCTCTGTTATTACGGGTTATCACAGACAGGCAAAAAAGAAGGGATCAACACGCTACGCAGTCTCCCCGTGGTCATGATGCTTCTTGCGACCATCCTTTCCTCATTAACAACGGTTTTTGACAAATACATCGTTCATAATCTCGATATATCGGCTTACACCATCCAGGCTTATTCTTCACTTTACCGGTTTATATTCGCAGCCGCTTTTCTCTTTGCGTTTATCCGTCTTGGGCGGAGCAGCCTGCGATGCCTGTGGAGTCTTTACATTCCCTTGGTTGGGTTTTCATGGGTTATTGCGGAACTGATCTATTTTTTTGCAATCACCGATCCCGATGCCAATGTGACTTATCTTTCAGTATTCAGAAGAATGAGCCTCGTGGTAGGTTTTATTCTTTCAGCGTTATTCATAGGAGAAAAAAATTTTCAGAGAAAATTGATTATCATCTCTCTTATTGTGCTGTCTACGATGTTTTTGATAGTTAAGGTTTAAATAAACGAGTAATCATGCCTGTAAGAGACAGGGTTGCATTGTTTTCTCTTAGCACTCCCGCAAGGCCGTGATGAAGGTGTCATGGCCGCTCCTTCCCATAGTTCTTCCAGATAAAAATAAGCGTGCAGCCAGCCTTGCAACTACCCACAATTATATTAAGGTAATCATTTAGATAGCTTGATCGCATTATTATCAAGGATGGATGCAAATGGCTAATCAGGAACAATCGCCACTCTCATGGCTCAATGAAGAAATCAATGCTTCTGTTTTTAGCGATCGTCGCCACGTCAGTCGTTTTAGATCTCTCATGCAAAAGCTCTGGCGTGGAATGGGCAACAGCCTCCCTTTTGCCTGCCAGGACAGTGCTGCAACAAAAGCCGCTTATCGGTTTCTTGCCAGCGATAAAATTGATGAGCAGACCCTGCTACAGGGGCATACTGAGGCTACCAGCCAGCGAATCCGGGCTGCAGAAAATGAGACTATTTTGCCCCTCCAGGACACCACGACATTCGGCTATCACCGGGATAATCCTGATGCCGTGGGATTCGCAGGAAACCACACCGCAGGTCTAATTAAGACCGGCAATGATGCCGGCATCAATTGCGGGATCCTGATGCATTCCAGCCTGGCCGTGACGACACAGGGCCTCCCGTTAGGTCTGACGGCAGTTAAATTCTGGACCCGCAAGAAATTTAAAGGAACAAATGCATTAAAAAGAAAAATTAATCCCACCCGGGTGCCCATTGAGGAGAAGGAAAGCTATCGCTGGCTTGAAAATTTACGGCAGTCAACAGTGCTGTTACAGTGCCCGGAACGGTGCGTGCATATTGGCGATCGTGAGAGTGATATTTATGAGCTTTATTGTCTGGCATCAGAATTAAACACACACTTTCTGGTCAGAACGTGCGTAAACCGTCTGGCTGAAAATACGACTCTGGAAGAGGAAATGAAAAATATCTCTCCTGAGTGCCGGGGGCAATATAAAATCTCTCTCCGGCAGGACAGATTGTGTGCGAGAAATAACTCTGGATATCAGCTGGAAGCGGCTCACGTTACATCCCCCGATAGGTAAGGCAAAACAATACCCGGCTCTGCCGCTAACGGCCATTATCGCAACAGAAAGTAAACCGGAAAATAAAGGTTCTAAAATTGAGTGGAAGCTGCTAACTGACCTGACGGCAACAAATCTGGAAGAGGCGGTAGAAAAGCTCAAATGGTACAGTCATCGCTGGAAAATCGAAACCTTCCATAAGGTTATGAAATCCGGATGTCAGGCTGAGCGCTCCAGGCTGGGTTCAGCAGAACGACTGACAAACTTATTATGTTGTTACTGTATCCTGAGCTGACGAGTATTTTGGCTGACAATGCTAACCCGGGAGATGCCCACAGCTCCGGCAGAAATTGCATTCAGCAATACTGAAATGAAAATCCTTGATGCGATGGTAAAAGATACAACGCAAATTATGTCGTCATCACCTCTCGAAAAATATACGATAAAACTTGCCCAGTTAGGTGGATACATGGGAAATAAAAACAGACAGCCGCCGGGGAATATCGTTATCTGGCGGGGGCTGCGTCGCCTGAATGAAATTCTGGTTGGGTGGAAAATGGCGACTGAAAAATGTGGGTAGTTGCAAGACAGCGTGAATCGTCTGGTTATAATCTGAAGCATCCGACAAAGTGGTGTCCACCCAATAAGTAGTGGGAACCAAAGTGTCAGATATGCAGAAAAATGTGACTCCCGGTGTCATCAGCCATGAAGGCATTGAGGCCGCTGTGAACGCACCGTCTGAGCCGGAAGATGCAGCCCGGCTCCGCTTTCTCAACCAGAAACTGAAAGGCGCGGGTACGGCAGCGCCTGCAGAAACTGACTGGAATAGTGTGGTGGCCGCAGGTATTGCGCAGACGCGTGAAAATCAGCTCGCGCGGCTACGTGAGCAGCAGACCCTGGAGGAATGGTGCGCTTCAGATAAAGATGTGACTGATATTCTGACGGATGAGCAACAGGCAGATGAAGCCGAAGAGCAGATGTGGCTGGAGTCCCGTAAATTGCATTACCTGTCCATTTTACCCGGGGCGACTGAGGAAAATCTGCATGACAGGGCTGTGGAGTTTCTTACTTATATGATTGTTTCAGAAGAGGTGGCGCTGGCCGCCTGGGCCATGCGGGCCTGGGAAAACAGTGACCAGTGGTATGCCAGACATACCCCGTCGTACAGTGAGGCTGATGACCTGTATAACCAGGACTTCGATCAGTCACCTGAAAGAGCGATCCCGGCGGACTGGCTGCCCTTTGTGCGCGAGGGGGAGACCCGCTGGATGGTTGAACGTAACGCCGCCGCAGCGGGTTTCATGCGGGAAAAGGATTACCTTCACTGGCGGAAGGAGAATGAAGCCTGACATCCGGTTTAATTTTCATTTTCCGGGTATGAGTTAAATACTGACCTGTCCATCAACTGACCGCACCCTGAGCGGGTTACTCACTCAGGGAGTGTTCTCCATGAAATTACCTGTCTGCTGCCTCGCAGCATTTTTCCTTACCGCCGGCGTCCGTGCCGGCACCGTCATTTATACCGACAGCACTCACCCGGTCATGGGCAACGACGGTACTGACGTGACCATCGTTCTGCTCGATGCCCCTGACCGACTGCAGGCGCAGCTGTTCGGGCCACTGCCAGCTGACCCGGCGCAGGCTGAACAGCAGGCCCGCTCTGTCATCAGCTCGCCCGCTTTTCAGCAGCGTCAGCAGGACCTTGCCGGAACCTATGCCGGTCTCACGCGCGCCTGGTCACTGGGGGTTGAGAAATATCCCGCCGTGGTGTTTGACGATAAGTGGGTGGTCTACGGTACCACCGACGTCGGTGTGGCCACGCAGCAACTGACTGCATGGCAGGAGAGAGGACAATGAACATGATGCTCTCCCGTCCGCGCCGGCTGGCGCTGGCCACGTTGCTGACCTGCACGGGGACGCTGGCCAGCGTCAACACCGCAGGGCTGCTCTCCAGTGCTGCCAGTCCGGACTGTATAAGCTGGCGTATCAGCGGTATCTGTTACTGGCTTCTCTGTACGCCGTTCGGCTGTTCGGTCAAAACCTCCGTGAAGGTCACGCATTTCATCCCGGAGGCCGTGGTCTCGGCCTACCTCAGACCGGGTGGCAATCCGTGGACCGAGATGTCGGCTGTCAGCAGCATGGCCGACAGCACCGAAAGCACGCTGCTCGGTGGCGCTGCAGGTGTGGCCACCGGCGGTGGCCGTCAGGAGATGAAGGCACCAGGCGAACGTAAGCAGAACCTGCATTTTTACTATGGTGACGCATACGGCCATCCGGCCACCAGGCTCATCGGCGGGATGGTCCCGGGTTATTCCTGTGACAGTGCCGCCACGCCGTTTATGCCGTACTTCACGAGCAGCCTCGATGCGCTGGCCTGGCGCACCGGCGTGCCGGAATTGCTCTACCCGGAGGCATTAATCCCGGGACAGCGTGAAATCGGCAGCACGACCAGCGGCAATATGTGGGGCAATGTCTACCCCCGCAGTGGCTTTGTCACTCAGACCGACAGCTACAAATCGGCGGCCGTTGTGGTGCAGCGCGTGGCCGACATCATCACCCGCCAGGGACAGCTGCATGTCTACAGTCCTCTCACCGGCCAGCGATCGCCGGGGTACTGGCCACCTGAGCCGGTGCAGGAGAATACCGGCACGAAAAATCACAAGTGGCAGCGACTCTCTCCGCAGTTGTCGCAGAGCTGCGCGGTGTTCCCCGACCCCGGCGGACAGACTGCTGAAGACGGCAACTATGCCTGGGCACTGTGGCAACCTTACAGCTGCTGCAAACGACGTGGCCAGACCTTCCTTTACAGCACCGATTTCTCATGAGGATTATGCAGATGAAACAGCAGTATCCGCAGCGGCTGCGCCGCCTTCTGGCGACACTGGCGCTTTTTGCCGCTCTTTCCCTGCCGGCACTGGCCGTGAATACATCGCTTTCGTCCGACGGAGCCTCGGTCAGTGGCGCCATCAATGACGGCCTTTTTTATTCCATCGGTGGCGGCTCAGTGATTTCTCCGCCGCCGAGCCGCAGCAATATGTCGCGACTCGGGCTGAACGGAGGCTGGAGCAGCGATCTGATGTGCGGCAACTTCGACCTGAAAACGACCGTGGGAAATCAGCTCAACGGTATCACCAGTGGGTTTAAGGATCTGATGGGCAACGTGATTCAGGGCGCCACCGGTGCGGTCATGAGCATGCCGGCGATGGCCATTCAGCGTGCCAACCCGGGGCTGTATGAAATGCTGACCAACGGCGTGCTGCAGGCGGGGCTCAGTTACGATAAGGCCCTGTTGAACTGCCAGAATATGTCGAAAAAACTCACCGATTACACGCTGGGCAGCAAGTGGCAGCAGGCGGCCGTCTCCGAAGAGTACAAGGATATCGTGGCTTCGAGCGGCGGGGATGCAGTCTCCAGCGACCAGCAGCTGCAGAAGGCCACCGGTGAAGAAGGTGTTACCTGGGTCGGAGGCCAGAAGCGCGGAGGCAAAGGCCAGCAGGCCATTCAGCCGACCCGTGACCTGGCGAAAGCCGGTTATAACATGATGAACAGCCTGCCGGTGACCAGCAACAGTAGCGTGGGTTCCGCCAGTTGCAACGGCACGGTCTGCCAGCGCTGGAAGTCGTCGGATGATGCGGCAACTGCGGTGGTGAAAGTGCTGGGTGACCGCTCCATCCGTACCTGCCGTGAGACCAGTGAATGTACCAGTGGTGGCACGGACAATCAGCCCGGCAGCACCGTTGCCGGCACCGGTTTCTCGCCGGTGCTGGAAGATGCTACGAAAACCAACCTGGAACAACTGGATAAGCTGGTCGGCGGTCAGCTCCAGCCCACTGCGGATAATCTGGGGGCGCTCAAAACCGGCAGTCTGGTGGTGACACGCGGCGTCATTCAGTCGCTGCGCGATGACCCCGATAAAGCCGCTCTGGTGCAGCGTCTGGCGGGTGAGCTGGCGATGGCCGACACCGTCGAGACCGCGCTCACCATGCGCCGCATGCTGACCACCGGTGAGTCTGAACCGAATGCCGCCGAGCAGCCTGAAGCGATTACCGAGGGTGACCGCCGCATCGATGCACTGGACCGGGAACTGAATGCCCTGCGTAACGAGATGGAGCTGCGTAAGGCCATCAGTAACAACAGCCTGCTCACCACGCTGGAACGTCAGGGTGCCCGTAACCAGGATAACCAGCTGCAGCAGAAAGCCGGCAACCAGGACCAGGGCTTCAGCCAGATGAACCAGACGCAATCCTCAGGAGCACAGTGATATGAAGCGCTCTTTTCTCCGCGGTCGTACGGGCCGCATTGTCCTGATGATTGCCGCCTTACTGCTTATAACCATGGCCATGTTCGCACTGGCCTCTGTGTTTATGGCGTATGACCCGGATGGCCACCTGACCCGTCGCTGGTTGCATGACAGCCGCTGGGCACTGTTTACCTGGCGGCTGCTCATGTATGCCGGCATCGCGGTAGTCTGGCGGATGAAGGTCCGGCCGCAGATGCTGGCGCGCTGGCCGGAGGTCCGGACTCGCCTGCCGCGCACGGAACTGCTCGGCGTGCTGTTTATTGCGGCCACGGAGTGCGTGGCCTGGGCAGGTGCGGCGTGAGGAGGGGACAATGACTGCGAACAGTTTTCTGGAGTATTTTCTCATCCTGTTCGGCTGGGTGATGAACAACGCCATGTGGACCATCCTCGGCAGCACGGGGCTGTTCGCCCTGCCGCTGGTCTTTAAGGTGATGGGTGTGTGGCTGAAGGTCCGGGAGGAAGGGGCGGACGAAGGCAACAAAGGGTTGCTGGCACTGCCCCGTATCGAGCATGCACTTTACGTGTCGTTTGTGGTGATGTTGTTCTGCTGCATTCCGCTGCTGCCGGTGGATATCAGTACCATTAAATTCGACAGTTCCCGGGCAAAACAGTGCGGTGTCAGTGTACCCGCGCCACAGAACTCCGGTTACAGCGGACTGGTGAACGACTTTGACGGCCGCACGGCCGAGGTGCCCATCTGGTGGTATCTGCTGCACATGATGTCGAAAGGCACCACACAGGCGATGATTGCATCCATCCCGTGCGGTACGGAGCTGCGCCAGATGCGGTTTGACGTGCAGAACACGAAGCTGCGTGACCCGGTACTGCTTCAGGAGGTACAGGATTTTGCTAACCAGTGTTACTCCAGAGCGTACTTTCGTCTCAAGAACAGCAACAGCCAGCTCAGCGATGCCACCATCAACTCGGTGGGCTGGATTGGCAGCGACTATTTTCTGAATACGTCCGGCTATTACGATTATTACACCGCCTCCACACCGCGGAGCCAGTGGCCGTATGACAGCACGCGCGACAGCGGTTATCCGGATACCGGGCAGGGAGGCTATCCCACCTGTAAAACGTGGTGGTCAGATGGTTCTTCCGGGCTGCGTAAACGGGTGCTGGCCAGCTTTGGCGACAACACCCGTAAGGAAATGCAGCGATCCTTTCCGGGTGCTCAGTGGGAAGAGGTTGCCCTGCGCTGGCTTGTCAGCCCGCGTAATGCCGGCCTCTCCGGAGATGGAACGACGTATGCAGTGGGCAGTTCTGATAACGTGAGCGGAGTGGCCGGTAATGTGACCCGACTGACCTCCACCATCGGGCTTGGCCTCAAGCAGGCGGAAGCGCTGCCGGGATTTGATGCGCTGAAACAGGCGCTTCCGATGATTCAGGCGCTGCTGCAGATGATGATTATCACGGTGATCCCGGTGCTGATGATGTTCAGTGCCTATGAACCGAAAACGGTGGTGACGATATCATTTGCGCTGTTTGCGCTGCAGTTCATTACCTTCTGGTGGGAGCTGGCCGGCTGGCTCGATGACCGTCTGATCACCATCCTCTACGACAATATGGCCCAGCAGGGGCTTGCCAACAGTTCTGTGCCGTTCGCTAACTTCATGAGCTCAACCAACGACGGCTGGATCATGAATCTGGTACTGGGAATGATGTACTTGGTATTCCCAACGTTCTGGGTTGGGATGCTAAGTTGGGTTGGGATAAATTTAGGAACTATTGTCCAAACAGGGTTGGAAAAGGCAGGATCTCCACCTCAAGATGCTGGAGCTAAAGCGGGCCGAGATGCACAAGGATTTGTTACAGATAAAATACAAGGGGGTATTAAAGGTGGCTTAAAGTAACACTACATGATGATTCCAAACTGCATGAAATATGAATATTCATGCAGTTTTATTATTTATAGTAATAGTATGAATTGTACCTATCTTCTTCTTCCTTCCTTTTTAACTCTGCCCATTCATCATTACGTTTTTTTTGCTGAGGGGTTTCAGTCAGGATAGTTGCCACTCCTTTAAGGACAGCAGAGCCACAATCGTGCGTCGCACTGGAGAATGCAACAGGTTCTGGCGCTTTACGTTTCAGCTTTGCTTCGTCATAAACGATGTCACGACGTTTACCGGCGAACCGGGCCAGGGTGATGCTCAGGTCGTCGGCATCGAATCCTTTGTCACTCATAACAGGGTTCCTTGCGCTAAGGATGTCTCATATGCCGACTTTTACGGCCACTCATAACATTGGTACCAGGTTACTAAATTTCAAAAGGACTGGCAAATTTTTGAGCAATCAAGAGCACGTTTAATGTGCAATTCTGACCCCTCAGTGAATAGGTCAACAGATCTGACTCATTCTGCTATACGGCGTGAAGTTGACATGAAAGGCGGTGGCGGGTAATATGACCCCCGTAGACGTCTCGTTGCCATGACAGTCTCTTTACCGAAGGCGCGTATGTGAGATGCATCGGAGATGCAAAGGAAGTAATGAAAAAGCCACCTCTAAAGGGTGGCTTTTTCGCATCTACCAAGGATGAAAACGCCCGACAACTTTCCCTTTATACTGCAATAAAACTGATTCCTTTTTCAGCAAGTGTCGTTTGATGTTATGAATACGACTGAGCTTGGCGAGATTCATTTTTTTAACTTTCTCACTCTCTCTAAAGTTATTAAGCCCTTCCTGGCTGATGAGAAAGGTCAATTCCTGATGTGTGCGGGTACTTTCATAATAGGCAGACATATCGGGTGATAACCAGTTAAGTAACTCAGTCATTTTCCTGTATTCCAGTTTTAAGCGGGAAAGACACTGTTGTGCATCTGTAGGCTCAGGTTTTACCACACTCCCATCTTCCTCAGAAAGTAAGGGGCCGAATTTCCAGACAGGTTCAAAATGAGCACACCGGTTACGTATTTTATTAAAAGCCTTGAGACGATTAAGAACTGTATTTCTCTTTTTATCGGCATGACTATCTGTACCAGACAGGGATGTCATGTAATTCACAAAAACATCGGGGAATACTTTGTGCCATTCAATTTTATGGTTATTCAGTGTTTTCTTAACCTTCATAACATAAAACCACTTTCCATTTTCAATGGATGAAATGACTTTATGTGGAGAGGGGGGCGGTATCAATATATTACCCTGAGTGTCCGTGAGTTCTTTTTTAAAAGCAGCCTTCAGTTTTGGATTTTGATTGAGTTTGAAGTAATCATACCAGCTGCATGACGTAGAGTTTCCGAAAGGAATAGTGGTGCAATAAACTCCCTGATTGTTATAAATTAATTTACTGATACTCCCATGTATCCGATTTCTGAGCGTCACTTCAATCATCCCAATCAGATACATCAATTTTGCTGCAATCTCTTCATTCCAGCTATAAATACCGTGGAGTTCAGATTCATCAGACACGGAAAAAATATTTTTATAATTGATAAGACGTGTGTGGGTAATATCGTTTATAAGAGAAAGTGTGTTTGCTGGTGACGTTCTGAACATATTAATTACCTGAAATGAACAGTCTGATTTCGTCCGGAGATACCGAAGCATACCACGATTTTCAGGGGAAGAATCAAATCCGGAAACACGGAATACTTGTAAATGGATCGCAAGTCGATCTACTATCTGCATCGTTGTAACGTTGCGTAAAGCAACATGCCAATGTCCCTGCAATCTGAGAGGGGCGCCTTCGGGTGATTGCATGCCAAAACCGTCATGACCTGAGAGACGGAGCCTTCGGGCGGTAACTCCGTTTAACCTTTGAAAACGGAGGTCGTACAGCGACGAAGGTCCTCTTACTTACAATGCCTGTTTATGGCCTTTTCATCTCAATGGCGGTTCTCGCCAACGTTTCCTCTTTCGTTCAGACGCTGAATTCCGGTTGCAAACTTTGCAGCGTGGGTATGACCATTTGGAACATTTGGGCATCTTCCACGACTGCATTGAGAGCAGAGGAGCGCGGCGTCACTTGCGTTCGAGTGAAACGAGTACCAAATGGCGACACCAGTCAACCAACTGGTGTGTGGAAGCAGACTGATTAACATCAGCCCGGTGAAAACCGCGAACAGGTCAGAGACCTGGGGAGCTTCGCAATAACTCAACATTTCGCCGCCCCGATGCACAGATATCTGTCGAGACGCAGGAAGCGCAACCATAAACCGTGCCGTCGGGGTGAAATTCATCGTCTGTAGCTGTGGTGCAGCCGGTGTCAGTGCTTTTCCGTTCACACAGACGGAAAAGCACTGACACCTGTTTAAATGGAGAGTTAAATATGGCAAAACTGAATAAGAATCTTAAAACGCTCGCCAAACAGGCGGGGGGGAGTTTCAAAACTGTTTCTGACCGTATGAAAATTGCTGACAGATTTGCTGAACGTTTATTAAAACTTAACGTTCAGGTCAGGGATATTAAGAACATCAAAACGGGACATATTGAGTTGTATATGAAAAGTCGTCTTTCCGAAGAGATTTCTAAGCGTACTCTTCAGAATGAAATGTCGGCTATCCGGGCTTTATTGCGGGTTGCAGGAAAAACATTCATGGCAAATCCAGCTCACGAGAAACTGAGTAATCAGGCATTGGGTATTTCAGCAACCAGCAGGGATGGGACAAAAGTTGCGATTCCCGAGACTTATTTCCAGCAAGTATTAACGAGTGTGGAACAAAAGGATAAAGGCGTTGCGTATGCAATGAGGTTATCCCGATTACTTGGTTTAAGAACAGAGGAAACTGTACAGTCCGCTAAATCATTAAGAACCTGGCAAAAGGCTTTAATCAACAATGAAGGAAAAGTACGAGTGGTATTTGGAACTAAGGGAGGACGTCCAAGAGATACGACAGTATTAGATCGAGAGGCAACGCTGGCCGCAATCAATGATGGGCTCCGGTACCTGAAAGAAAATAATGGAAAGTTAATCGACAAGCCCTCATTACATACAGCTATCGAACGATATCGAAATGTGGTTCGTGAGTCCGGATTAACAGGTAAATATGCACCTCATAGTCTGCGTTATGCTTACTCTGTTGATGTCTTGAATTTTCATATAAGAAACGGTTTCAGTAAACAAGAGGCGGAGGCTCTTGCGTCAATGGATCTGGGGCATGGTGATGGCAGAGGGCATTACGTAGCCCGCGTTTATAATAAGGTTGAGTAATAATGACTCCCTGACATAGCCTATCTGCCCTTACAAGGGATGAAAATGTGTATTAGTGTGATTACCAAGGGATACTGACGGTATAATTACCAGGCGATTTTGTCGTTATCACACTATCAACACCCTTCGATTCAGGCAAAGTCTTTTGCAGTATTAGATAGCGATTCCACTTTGGCTAACCTAAGAGCCATCGTATTCATATTCTCACGCAACCAGATGTAACGGACGCCATTGGGACTAATATCTGCTGAGTAACGATCGTTCATCTGACGTGATACCTGTGCCTGACCGAGATGAGGATTACGTAGAGAGAAGTCGATAACGAGTTTTTCTAAGGCTGAGCCTGTCAGCAACTCTGACAGCCTGACGTCATGTCCTTCCGGCAGATTTTCCGGATTGCGCAGCAGTAACCAGCGACTCCGTTTGATGACCTGCCGGGACTTCGGGTTATCACGCAACTGGTTTGCCTGATCGACCCTAACACGGTCAATAACCTCGCGCCCGAACTTTGCGACCACATGGAACAGGTCATAGACCACCTTCGCCTGTGGGCAGTGCTCCCTGACCTCCAGATCGAATGCCGTGTCCATGTCCATGGCTACGGACTCAATGGCGGTACATCCCTCTGGCCCCAGCCAGGTGAAGAAGGGGCGGAGGGCCGCTCTGCTGCGACCTTCTCCCACCCACAGTACCTGCTGCGTATCGGCGTCCGCCACGACAGTGGCGTAACGGTGTCCTTTGAACAGGGCAAATTCATCCATCATCAGGTGACGCAGACTATGCCGTTGCGGCTCACAGACCTCCCGTAGCAGTCTCCGGCGATCGATGTTTTTAATGGTATGCCAGTGCAGTCCGGTCAGAGTGGCTACGTGTTTAACCGGAAGTAACCGGACGAGTGATTCAACCCATGCCGACAGGGTAACACTGAATCCGGAGCGGGAAAAACAGGTAGCTTAAATTAACCAGGGGTGCCAACTATCTTGACACTTACCGAGTTGAATCATTTATGTCCATCGGTATGTTAAGAACGATTCCGTGATGCCTTCCTTTGAAAGAGGGTTTTAAAAATTACCACTGTGAAAAATGACCTCAATTGGATCTTTTGTATTCAATATGTGTGATCATAGTCTTTGTTGTTTGTGCATTTTTATAAATATATAGATTTATATGAAAACCGATTTAGGTGTTTTCACATTTTTTAATAGCTATTAATTGATACAATTTATTCTATTGTGAATGGCATTGGTTATCTTGTTTGGAAACCCCAACAGCTAAGTAGGATCGTCATTGCCATTCCACATAATTACAACGCATCAACAGTTAATAAAGGAATTTAATTATGCCAGCTATCGCTCCATTAGCTTGGTACAGTGCATTGTTTGGATTATTTCTGGCAATAGTGCTGATACTTAAAAAATTTAATCCAGTTTATTCTTTATTCTTTGGTTCAATTTGTGGCGCAATAATCGGAGGTGCCGATTTACCTCAAATTGTAACAATGCTTACGACCGGAACTCAAAGTGTCATGGGAACCGTAATCCGTGTTCTAGCTGCTGGGATTTTAGCTGGCGTAATGATGGAATCAGGAGCAGCAGAAACGATTGCAGATACGGTAGTTAAAAAATTTGGTGGGAGCAAAGCAATAATTGCATTGGCTTTAGCTACTATGATTATAACCTCTATAGGGGTTTTTATTCCGGTAGCAGTTCTTATTGTTGCACCAATTGCATTATCTGTTGGCAATAAAATGGGAATATCAAAAATTGCATTATTACTCGCATTGTCTGGCGGTGGAAAAGCAGGAAATATTATTTCTCCTAATCCAAATGCAATTGCAGCAGCTAATGGATTTCATATTAATTTAAGTGATGTAATGATTGCGGGTTATTCAGCGGCATCTGTTGGCTTAGTTGTTACGATTATAATCTCTAGCATTATTAAGCATAAAGGAACGCAAGTCTCTGATCACGAAGTGGTTCAAATCGGATCTCATGAAGTAAAAAAAGAATTGCCACCATTAAATAAAGCAATTATAGCGCCTATAGTTGCAATTATTTTATTAATGGTTAATCCTATTGGCTCAATTCTTCATATTCCAGAATTGGCAAAAATCAAATTGGATGCAATGTATGTATTGCCACTGGCAGGAATTATTGGGTTGTTTGCTATGGGAATGAAAAATAAAATTATTGCTTATTCCTCAATTGGTTTAGAACGTATGACTCCAACAGTTTTGATATTAATTGGAGCCGGATCCATTGCCGGATTAATTGCTGCATCTGATTTGTCAGCACAGGTTGTTCATATCATAGAAGTAGCTGGAATTTCAGGTACTTTCTTGGCGCCAATTTCAGGAATATTAATGGCTGGTGCAACAGCGTCAACATCAACGGGTGTAATTCTTGCTACTGGCACATTCGGTAATGCGATCTCTCATGTTGGTATTTCATCGGTTGCTGCGGCGGTTATGGTCCATACAGGTGCAACCGTAATAGACTCTTTACCTCACGGGACTTATTTCCATGTAACAGCGAATAGTATGAATATGCCAATTAAGCAACGTATGTCTATATTCCCGTATGAAGTAATAGTCGGTGGCTCGATGACTCTTTTAGCAACAATTCTATATGGGTTTATTCTTAAGTAATAGTAGGTCATCTAATCATGAAATCAAAAAAAACATTTGTTCTTGCCCCAGACTCTTTTAAAGAAAGTATGACAGCAAAAGAAGTATGCTTGGCTATGGAGTCTGGTCTTAAAAAGATTTTCCCTGATGCGAATTATATTCATGTGCCTATGGCTGATGGTGGAGAGGGAACGGTTCAATCTTTAGTTGATGCTACTAATGGAAGCATTAGAACGGTTATTGTCACAGGACCATTAGGTCAACCTGTACAAGCTAGTTACGGCATTATGGGTTGTGGGCAAATTGGTGTTATTGAAATGGCTGCTGCTAGTGGTATTCATTTTGTTAATGCTGAAACCAAAAATCCATTGAAAACGACAACCTATGGTACAGGTCAATTAATTAAAGACTGTTTGGATCAAGGTATTAAAAAAATCATTCTAGGGGTTGGCGGAAGTGCCACAAATGATGGTGGTGCTGGTATGGCAATGGCCTTGGGTGTTAGGTTTTATGATGATTGTGGTTTTGAAATTGGCCTTGGTGGCGGCGAGTTAAATAAAATAAACGTCATTGATATGTCATGTTTTGATAACAGATTAAATGATGTTGAATTAATTGTTGCGTGTGACGTAACAAATCCTTTGTGTGGCGAACATGGTGCATCAGCTGTTTTTGGCCCACAGAAAGGCGCTACACCAGAAATGGTAGAAACGTTAGATAGAAATCTATCTCATTATGCAAACATGATTAGTAATCAATTATCTCGTAATGTTGCAGATATCCCTGGTGCCGGAGCAGCCGGTGGTATGGGGGCTGGGCTGATGGCGTTCACTAAATGTCAGTTAAAACGAGGTGTTGATATCGTTGTTGAATATACTGGCTTAAGAGAGAAATTAGCTAATGCAGATCTCTGTTTTACCGGTGAGGGACGCATTGATTTTCAAACCAAATTTGGTAAAACTCCATTTGGCGTTGCTCAAGTCGCTAAAGAGAATAATATTCCCGTTATTGCGGTTTCTGGTTGTATTGGTGCTGGTGTTGATACTTTACATGATGAAGGTATAGATGCCATTTTTGGGATTATTCCAAACGCTAGTTCAATTGATGCGTTGTTAAAAAATGGGCCGATAAACATGGAGCGCACGTGTGAAAATATCGGGCGATTATTAAAAGTTGCAATGGTTTAAGGTGGTATTATGAACGCATTAAGACGCACAAAAATTGTTGCAACATTAGGGTGTGTCCCGTAACTATTTTTTGTACAATCTGACGTCTGTTTTAACTACAAAAAGTCCTTTAATGTGGCTCGTTACGATTTCCCTGATGAGGCGTGGGCTCTGATTTTCCCTCTATTACCGCCTGAAAGAAGCGCCTCGCAAGGTGGCCGACCCTACTTTTCACACAGACACGTCATGAACGGTATTTTCTGGGTACTTTGTTCAGGCGTACCATGGAGAGATTTACCCGAGCGTTATGGTCACTGGAAAACGATTTATAACCGGTTTAACCGGTGGTCTAAGGCTGGAGTAATGAGTATTATTTTCAATAAGTTGCTCCAAATTCTGGATGAGAAAGAATTAATCGACTGGGATGTTATTGCGCTTGATGGCAGTAATATCCGTACTCTGAAAGCAGCCGCCGGTGCGAAAAAAACATCCAGATGAGCTGTCAACAACACTGCCTAATGACCGCTTTGGGGGTGCGGACGATTTCCTGGACTCTCAGGAGATAAATTATGTATTCCGAAGCGGACCGCCTTCGTGCAATCGAGCTGTACTTTAAATACGGCAAAAAAATTGTAGCCGTTGTTCGTGAGCTGGGTTATCCCACCGAACGTCATCTCAGACGCTGGATAGAAGCCTGGAAGGCAGGTGACGGCACTGTAAAGAGTATTCAGCGCAAACCACGCTACTCCGCCGCACAAAAACGGTAAGTGTCAATATAGTTGGCACCCCCGGTTGATTTAGGCTGCCTGTTTTTCCCGCTCTGGATTCAGCATCACCTTGCCTGCCTGATGCCAGTTTCGTGTTCTGCCAGACC
>JAGTSE010000029.1 GCA_018261615.1 Pseudomonadota bacterium
AGAGCTTGCAACTGTTTTTCGTCCATACATTAACCTTCATTTGATGGTGAATTGAACATATCAAAATCAGGCAATTACACAAATCTATGTACAGGCTCTACGGCCCAGTTTATGGGATTTAATCCTAACACGGGCTTGGCTCTCTATAATGGTGTTACTCTTGGTGCCAGTGTGTACAGCATTGTAGGACTAGCTCGAAAAACTGGAGCCTGGAGATTATTCCGCTGGCTTCCACACGATTACTATCGCAAAGTCAGCACAATGAGCACTCCTAAGCTAACAATGAAGATTGTCGGTTATGGTGTTAAAGCAAAAGTGATTTTCGATCTATTGACAACAGAAAATGGAACCAGTTAATCCTTGATGGTTTTTCGGTAACGCCAGGATTTATAAGAAATTACCGGCGGCTGTGCGAAGGACATAATGGCAACCCCAAAGATCATCGCCAGCCCCCATGCAACTGCTCTGTCAGGTGAGCTGAAGACGATAAGTAGCAGTAGGATTAAGGCACACACAGCCACCACTCCCGCCAAGGTAACAAATCGCCTGGCGAGGTCATTTATGGCCTCTCCAGGCGTTCCTCCATATTTTTCAATATTGCTTTTTATCTTCTGCAATTCGGGCTGCGTAAACCCTGAACGTAACAAAGCCTCATCAGTCACTTTCATATCGTCTCGTCCCTTATCTCCCAGAAGTGTTTTCTCAATCGCTGATTGTGCAAATAATCATACTGATGAACTTTACAGCATTCCAGCCGAAACTGTTTCTCTAATTCTGGAAAACTACCGTTTCCCAAAAAAGTGCTTAAAGAACGACATCGAGCCGCCACAGTGACCACAACGCAACACACCCAACCCTGAAAGCATTATGATCACCTTTTACCTACGTCACCAAGTCGAAGCATTGCCCGTACAGCAAAAGTTTCGATACGGCTGACAGTGAGTAAATCTGGGGGGATTACCGGATGAATCGCCACAGGTTTAACAGACACATAGTAGGTTCAAATGTGCCTTGTACTCATTTTGATATCGGCTGTTGTGTCGCAGGGCGGACATTTCTAACTTTACAACTGGAAGCAGGGTAGCCGTTTGACAGAGCACTCATTCCGGAGCAAACAAAAAAGATAAGGTATTGTTTTCTACTTGTACATCAAACGGTAAAGGAATCTGCAACGGCGCAGGCGTCTTTAAAGATGAGATTTAATGCAGCGTTACAAGAGACCGCCAGCGCATAAGACATGACTAACATTATGATGGCGTGTAACTCAATGAGAAACAGGCTAACAAGCTAATTTCTTTAAAGTATTTCTAATATTTGCCGATGATCACTACATTTCTACATGGAGTTGACTCAATGAATTTGAAAAATATTGCATTGCTGTTTTTTGCTTTCATACTTTCAGGCTGCGATGATGATCATAATATAACGATTGTAAAAGAACAAACGGATAATTTTTTTGATGGTAAAACGTTTAATGATGTTTTATCTAACTGGAGTTTATGTGAGTCAACAAAATGGGAGTCATTAGGCGTTGATGTGGTTAAATTTACCTGCGTCAATAAAGATCTAGAAAGTTACAAAGAAAAAATAAAAATTGATTTAGAGGCTGGGTTTAAAGCTAAAGAGCATCACGAGCCTTCGGGTAACGAACTGGATGAGATGAATAAAGTCTTATCATTGAGTAAAATACAAGAAGTATTCTATTTCAAAATTAAAAATGATAAAGCATTGCCGTATAAGAGTGGCATGGAATACTTTTGGAATGATGGTAGTAACGGATATGATGACATCTCGCCAGCAACGATGTTTTCAAATGTCTTTTCAAATGTCGATGATTTTTATAATATGCAGTTTAGTCATTATAACAGTGAATCGTATCTTCTTTTAAGATACAATTATATTGTTAATCTTTTTGGCAGAATAAAGAAGTAATGAATTCAAAGGTGGATGGTTAACAGTTATTGAGAGAATGTAATTAAAATTGTGTAATTGCCTGTTTTTGATATATTCATTCCAACAACGGAGATAGGCAAATTATAGACGAAAAGAAACTTAAAGCCCTTGCGGCAGAACTGGATAAAGGTCTTAAAACTGAAGCTGACCTTAACCAGTTTTCCCGGATGCTGACGAAGCTTACCGTCGAAACGGCGCTCAACCGCTGAACTGGCCGACCACGTGACCGTGAAAATACCTTTGAACCCCAGTTGATTAAAAAGAACCATATACGTATTACGCAGATGGACAACCAGAATTTATCCTGTATACCAAAGGCACCACCTCCGTTCAGGGGAGTATGTATCATGCCGGAATTCTGTTTCTGAATGGCGCAGGATTTCGGGTCAGGGTCACTTTCAGAAGTGATCCCGTACCAGAGAGGAATAAGTCCACTACTAATACTACTGTTCATTCGGATGTAATTATTACCGCATTATTCAAATTTCAAAAATATGATTTTCTACGCAAAATCGGATTAGTTCTTGATTTGATTTGGCATTCAGTTTGCGCATTGCCGAGTTCTTTTGAAGACTGACCGTTTTGGCACTGCGATGTAGTTTTTCTGCAATGTGGGAAAGCGATTCGCCAGCAACGTAATAGCGCAACACCTCATACTCCCTGGGTGACAGGCTATTTACGCGTTCACGCAGAAAAGTCTCGCGTTCAGCACGCAGCATGTCTCGTTGAAATGACGAGGGGTAATATCTGGTATTAGCGCGCACAGCGAGAAGCGCCGACAATACTTCGCTCAATGGGTCTTGTTTGAGAATGACACCCGTGACCCCCGTGTCGTAGAGTGCCGAGACAATCATCTGATTTGTAATCATGGTCAATACCAGTATTTTGACCTCTGGGAACGTACGTAAAAGATATGCAATTAATTTCAGACCATCATTGTGGACCTCATCCTTTGGCATGTTGTAATCGGTAATAATAACGTCAGGCTTATTCTTACGAACATGTTCTATTAATCCGACAGATGTGGAAAAAGTGGCGTCAACGCACACACCAGGTATCTGATCCAGAAAGTCCTTCATTCCAGCCAGAACTACTTGGTGATCGTCCAGCAGAACAACATGTAGTGTTTCCATTTCTTTTCTCATTATGGTTAATTTGTTTCGATATGAATGAGCAGGGTGTCGATAACGTCTGCTATCGTAATCACCTCAGCCATACAGTCTTTATCCAGGCCGGATGCTTGCATTTGCAGTTCAAGCTGTTCTATCCGTGCCGCCAGTTCCCGCTGCTGCGCCAGGACGAGGGCACCACGCATACGGTGCAGGATCATAATGATCTCTTCCGCATTTTTCTGGGCGATTCCGGAGGCTAATGCGTGCCAGTCATCCCACATATTTTGCAAAAAAAGCCGCTTATGTTTATCAAGTACATTGGGCTCCCTGGACTCTATCTCATAAGCGTCACTCAGGGGAGCAGTGGGTCCATTTGGAAGGTGCTGTCGTAAAAGTGAAATCAGCTCACGTAATTCAATTGGTTTAACCAGCCAGGCGTCCATACCCGCTTCAAGACATCGTTGTTCTTCATCCCTCATAGCATTAGCTGTCACACCAATAATCGGTAAGCTGACGCCTTCTGACCGGAGTTTACGAGCCAGTTCATAGCCGTTCATATAGGGCATATTTACATCAGTTAACACCATGTCATGTGGGGTAATATCCCATAGTGCTAACGCTTCTTCGCCATCTTCTGCAAGCGTAACTTCGCAACCTAAGCTTTCCAGTTGTTCCTGTAGTGTGATTCGGTTCAGCAGATTATCTTCCGCTATCAAAACTCGCAGATGAAAAAACGGCAACGCTGATTCATCTGCGGTAGTAGGTGTTTGGTCGTGTAGCAGACGGTCAATCCCAAACCCGATACTGCTTATACTGTATGCATCTATTCCTGATGTTCCGCTCTCTCCGGATAAAGAGAGTTGAAGATACTGTCCTTCCCAGTCAATAGTGTGGGAATGTGGTCTTCGTATGACATCCAGCATTACTGCATCTGGATCAGCTATTTCTTGTAACTCCTCCATTGCCATTGCCTGCGCACCCCAGTGGGTTAACCAGGCACAAATATTTTCGGTTAGCTCCGGATGAGGCGTACGGACATAGACTTTTGCCTGATGAAGTACAGGGGTGACCAGATCCCCTTGCGGCACAGTTTCGAGCTCCAGCTCGAAGAAAAACTTACTCCCCATCATGGATTCGCTTCTGACCTGGATTGTGGTGTTCATCAACTCGGCCAGACGTGCGCAGATAGAGAGCCCCAAGCCTGCCCCTCCTGAAATATTGTGCTCAGCGTCAGCAAGATAGAACGGCGTAAAAAGCTTCTCCTGACGGGACTTACTGATGCCCACACCGCTGTCACATACTTCAAATAATAAGCGCGTGTCTGAAGGACCGCTGTTTAACTGACTGAGGCGTACAATGACAAACCCTGTATCAGTAAATTTGATGGCATTACTGATGAGGTTACTTAGGATCTGGCGCAGCCGTGTTGGGTCACCTTTGAGCTTCACGGGAATATCCGTCGCGATGACTGAAAAAAGCAGCAGCCCTTTGCGGTAAGCCATCCCCGCATATGTCCCGGTGCAACTTTGTACTAACTCGCGTGGGTTGAATTCACTCTGCTCCAACTGGAGCTGCCCGGCCTCAATCTTACTGATGTCCAGAATATCGCTGATAATCTGCAATAGTATTTGCGAGGCATCCTCAATGCGGTCCACATACTGACGTTGCTGATGGTTCAGTTGCGTCAGGGAAAGCAGTTCCAGTGTACCGAGCACACCATAAAGTGGTGTACGGATTTCGTGACTCATCGTGGCCAGAAATGTTGATTTTGCTTCATTAGCTTCATCCGCTGCTTTCCTGGCCCGGCTCAGGTTGCGTTCTATTTCGGCATATGAGCTCACATCCGTAAATGCACAGAGGGTGACGTCCTGTTGCATATAGCGTGTAGGGGCATAAGCAACATAAAGCGTTCTCTCTTTGGAAATTGCAAGCCGCTCAATCGAGCCAGCCTGAACAGCGTGCTGAAGCGTGTTGAGTAGGTTCGACACGGCTTCTGTTTTTTGTAATGGTTCTCCCAGGGTTCCCCCCAACCAGTTCAGGGCCAGAGCATTAGCGAATACCAGATGCCCATTGTCACGGGCAATAAGACACAATGCCACAGGGGCAGTCTGGATTAGCGTTCGGTTGAAGGCGTCGCTTTCCAGTATTTCGCGCTGAGCCTCCTGTGCGGGCTGTATCACATGGCGGTTATACCAGCGCATATAGAACATGTATCCCAGAGAACCGAGTAATAACATCAACAGGGTACTGAACGGTAACCAGAGATTATCCCTGAAAAAACTCGAATAGTTTATCCGATAGATACCTGTCCAGCTTTCCGTCTGATCGGTCACTTTTAACACCAATCCATGAAGGGTGTAATGCAACCCCGGACGCTGAAGTTGTGGCAGTTCACCGTCGCCTATCAACAGGCCGTGTTCTTTATGGGCTAGCCAGGCATTGCCCTTGTAATGTAACCAGAACAGATGCTTTGGTGCTGGATTTACGGTCCGCTCCAGCACTCCGATCCGAGAGCGATTCAGCAGCGTCGCAGCGAAGATACAAGTGGGATGAAGGGATGAACTGCTCCAGATACCGGAGGGAAAACCCGCCGGAATAAGACCAATAATACCCTCAGAAAGTGAGTCGGTTCGAAACCAGACAACATCATCAGGGCCACCTGTTTTTTGACAAGCCTGATAGGGATTACTTTGCAGTCTTTGACGTACCGCATCGGTAACTGCGCGATATGTTTGCACATTAATCGGCTCGTAACCCGCATTTGCATTCACGGCAGGAACACCAATACTGACGCTGTCTCCTTCATTAACAAAGAAAACAGCGGCCGCCGGGAAATAGGAAGAGGCCCAGAACGAGGAGTAGAAATCGGAGAGGTAACTTCCTATGGCGAAGAGAGAACCTGGCACATTGAGACAGTCCCTCTGGCCCTGACAGGCAAGAGAAAATGGCATGTCTACGGCTGATTCCCGGCCTTCGAACAACCGGCTATTCCAGTCATCCGGGAATGAGACTTCATGAAAACTGGCAATCCGCAGGAAAGGCAGGGTTGCCAGTTGCTCGTTTTGCTTTTGCAACTGGCGTAAGAACCTTTCCTGTTCGTTGATGTAACCAAGCAGTGTCGAAAAATCTAACGTAAATCTACGTTGCTCTTGTTCTATGGCACGCTGCATGCCCCAGTACATGCCGACAGCCAGCAGGATCACTATCGGTATTAAGGTAAAAAGCACCCAGTGCTGTCTACGCGAGCTGTGCGTGATTTTGCTGAATGGGGTCATCTGCATGGCCAGTACTCACCTGTTAAGCGGACGAAGATAACGAATACACATCATTGCTTTCAGAAATCAGCAGTTGCCCAAATTCCTCCGCGCTTATGGCCGCAGAGAACAAAAAGCCCTGAGCACAGTCACATCCGATATGGCGAAGAAATTGCAAGTCACGCGTATTCTCAACGCCTTCTGCGGTTACAGTCAGGCCCAATTGTCTTCCCAGTTGTACCGACGTGATCAGCGCTGTTTTTCGGATCTCATCATCGGCAACACCCTTCACAAGGGACATATCGATCTTCAGTTCTGTAAACGGGGTGGAAATCAGATTATACATTGAGCTATAGCCACGTCCGAAATCGTCCTGGGCAAGGCTGAAACCTTTTAAACGCAACTTGCTGGTGCTCATATAATAATTTACAGGTTCTAAACTCGCCTCATCTTCCAGCAGTTCAAAGCATACGTTTTTCGGCTCAACCCCATGGGCGCCTACCTGCTGAAACAAATCCTCGGAAAGCTGAGGATCGTCAAGCAACGGAACTGGAAGATTGACAGATACCTGCACAGTGTATCCACTGCGTTGCCATAGCAAATGTGCATCAAGCGCATCATTCAACATTCTGAATAATAGCGTTTTCTGAAGCGCGTAGCGGCGTATAACGTCGAGAAACGAGCCCGCCATCATAAAACCGTATTCTGGATGGTCCCAACGAGTCAGGGCTTCGGCACCGACAATTTTACCACTGGCTAAATCAATTTTTGGCTGGAACCAGGCCTTTATCTCTCCCATCTTAAGGCCATTCTCAACCATTTGATGATTGAAAATACGCTGAGTGCTCATATTGCCATCGTTTATCGATGGGTTTTCAGCCACCGTGCACTTGATTTGCTGCAGGAGGAGTCGCAATGCCTCATCACTGTAAGGTTTCTGCAAGGTACCAATAACGGCCAGCCCATGTTCTTTAGCCACCAGACTGACGCTGTTCATAAGGCTTCGAGAATGTGAGCTGACCAGCATCAACATTGTGTTCATCTGCCGTTCACTGATTTCGCTAATAAACTGAAGTACATCCATTACAGGGGAATCCATATCAACGATTGCCAGATGGAAATGGTGATTTTCCAGCAGGGACAGGGCCCTGGATGCAGTGCTGGCAATGTGGACATCAAAGAGGCCAGTTGCTTGCAACATCCCGTGGATATGTTTTGTGTTATGCGGCTGCTCATCCAGAACCAGTACTTTGTAATTCGACGGCATAACGTCAGCTCCTGCTTGTGTTCATTGTGCGCAACAACGCACGTAACTGTGATAGCGATAAAGGCTTACGCAGCAGGCAGTCCATCCCCGCTGCATATCCCCTTTCTTTCTCCTCCTGGTAGGCATTACCAGTCAGGCCGATTATCTGCCCTGCATATCCCTGTTTCCTGAGCCTGCGGGCGACTTCATATCCGTCCAGATCAGGCATGCACAAATCTGTTATCACGGCGTTAAATGTTAGAACATCAGAAAAATCAACAGCTTCACGACCACTGCTGGCAAGGGTAACCACACACCCCAATAGCTCAAGTTGCTCGCGTAAAATCATGTGACTTATCGGGCTGTCATCAATGATGAGCAGATGTAAACCAAACTTGTCTGCAACGAACGGAGTTATTACCGAATCCTCGGGAATCATGCTGTTCTGCATTGACTGCACTACGCGACCTATTGCAGTCACGCTGTATGCCCCAGTAATAACAGCGTCATGTTCACTTTTGCGTTCATGGGCCAAAGTTGGTGGCAACGCGATGACCCGCTTACCTCGCCAGTTAGATGTATGAACAAGCGGTGGCCATGCCTGAATCAGTATTCCCCTTGCGCAATCACTGGCTGTCACGCTGCGAAAAGGCAGGGCCTGAGCCCCCCAGTAGCGCAACCATTCGCAAAGGTTGTAGACAATTTCAGGAACTGCGCCATCAACGTAAACAGGCTCCGGCAGCAGATTAGGTAAAGGCGGCATGTTGCTATCACTGGCCAGGGGCAATGTGACCTCAAAAGTAAAACGGCTGCCCAGGTTACGTTCACTGATTGCCCATAGCTTGCCCTGCATAAGTTGAGCCAGGCGCGAACAGATAGACAATCCCAGACCAGAGCCAGACTCTTGTGAGGAAAGTTTATTTGTCGGACGAAAATAGGGGTCAAACAACCGGGGCAAATGTTCCTGTGGAATACCAATACCGCTGTCCACCACCTGAAATGCCACACGGACGTTATCGTCAACATGCTGTGAGACGTTAACCCTCAACACGACATGGCCTGAAAGCGTAAATTTGACCGCGTTATTAACAAGGTTATCCAGTATCTGGCGTACACGGGTAGCATCGCCCATCAACAGGTGAGGGACGCTGGTATCAGAGATGGCGTAGATCTGCAGGCCTTTGTTCTCGGCTTTTGCTGCATACGTTTCAACCACCAACTCCGCAAGCTCCATAGGCGAGAAGGGCATACTCTCCAGCGTTAACTGACCGGCCTCAATACTGGACAGATCCAGGCTATCATTAACAATGCGTAACAAGCTTGAGGATGAATGCAACAGCGTTTTCATATACTCGTGCTGTTGCCCACTTAGTCCACTTAGTGCGAACAACTCAAGTGTTCCCAGGATCCCATACAGTGGAGTACGGATTTCGTGGCTCATTGTTGTGAGGAAAAGGGTTTTCGCCTGGTTTGCTGATTCCGCTATACTTTTAGCTTCGACCAGAGAGCGTTCGGTATCTTTTAACCGGGAAATATCACTCAGTACACAGAGAATGGCATCCTTTCCCCCCCAAAATGTCGGCGTACAACTCAGCTGAATTGTGCGTTTGTCTTGCAGAACAATTTCGTGAGAGGTGGTGGATCCATTATCCTCTGAGATCCTGGTAAACCACGCCCTGTCGCTTTTTATCCACACTTGCGCCAGCTCGTTGCAAAAAAGGAGTTCTGCGTCTTTTTTACGTACCAGAGCTAACCCCACCGGGGCTGTCGCTATCAGTTTTCGATTCAGCGCTTCGCTATCGATCAGTGCGGAATACTGGCTAAGTGCCGGTTGCAAAACCCGTCGTGACAGATAACAGATACTTACCACAACAAATATTACGAGCATTAAAGCCGTAAATACTACGGCCTGAAAAACAGGTAGATTCGTTTTAATTAGCTGAGAAACGGGCACATAGTAGACCAGGCTCCAGCCACCGTGACCTACTGATTTACGTAATATCAGATACTCCGGAAACAATCGTCCACCGGCTACGCCAAACGTATCGGCAATGAACCTGCCAACCCAGTAATTCTGACCAGTTATATGGTTTCCATGATGTAAAGCCAGTACCCCTTGAGGATCAATGAGGTCGTATTTCCCCCCCTGTAGTGAAGACAAATCGATGCTGGAAGTCAGGTCGTGAAAGGTTAGCCCCAGCCAGCCTGACGTTGAATCTGTGAGATCCACGGGTGTATAAAGATAGAGTCTGTCATCCTTATCCCCCGTAGGGTTAAACCAGGCTATAGGCAACGCGCCATCTTCCCCCGTCAACCATTTTTGTTCTGACAGAAACGACACGATTTCGCGTTCGCTTTCCGGTGTTATTTTGGGCACGTTATCTTGTGCGGAGAATATTGCCGTTGTTTTGCCTGTCCTGCCCGATGTATAAATCAACTGAGTTTTGCTTCGTTCAAATTCAGCCTGGTCTTTATCAGTCACCATTACGCCATGTTTTTTTTGACTTCCGCTCCCACGTAGCGGGTGAATGGTGATTTCCGGAAATGAAAGGACTTCTTGTGCTTTTTCAGCCGGAAATCCTTGTGGTAAAGGTATTATGGCTGCCGCCATGGATTGCAGCATGGACTCCCGTTCATCAAAGAAATACTGTGCGCTATAAGCCGCAGCATTCATCTGACGACGATAGTCTGAGACCGTACTGGTCAGGGTGTAATAAAGATAAGAAATAGATGCAACAGCAATGCAGCACAGTAACGCCATTGCAAATAAACACAGCAATGTCTTTGGCAGATGTGGGGCCTTACGAGATGAGAATAAAAGAATATCATATTTAATCTTTGACATTTCATTATGATATAAACTCCGGGAAGAACTTCATATAAGTAAATCCTTATTTTTGTGTTCTTGACATTGTTGCTGTTAAAAATCCTGACCATACACAGGGAGTAAATGGTTTTAAGGTATTACTTATATACACCTAAGTTGAATTTTGCATAATAGGCATCGCGAATGCTTGGCAAAGAGTATCTGCTATCGCTCACACCAGGGGAATCAGTCAAACCCTTTATTTGGGAATGGCTGTCTAAGAAACTAAATGTAAAGCATTGCACTTATTTTATTCTGACTCAGGTTATCCAACTAATCGGATATTCATTTTTATTAAAGGACATATCATGAAAAAGATTTTATTAATCGCCACTGTCGCAGCATTATTTTCGACGCAATATGCTAGTGCAGCTGACGGAACGATTAATTTTAACGGAAACATTACAGACACAGCCTGTACTATAGATGCTTCTTCCGCTAATCAGACCGTGACTATGGGTACGGTGTCAAAAACCTCGTTTCAGGGTGCTGGATCAACGGCAGCACCGACACGCTTCACTATTTCACTGACTGCTTGCCCGGATACGACCGCGAAAGTACGTTTCGATGGCCCGACCGCACCAGGGAACGCCTCGATTCTTCGCCTTAACACCGGGGAAACTGCAGAGGGCGTTGGGGTGGCTATTTATGAAGATGACAGCAGCACACTGATCCCGGTTAGCACCGCTTCAGCTGCCAAGACGCTGTCAAACGCTGGCGAAAATGTTTTGGCATACGTCGCAAAATACATGGCTACAGGTGATTCTGTTATTGCAGGTAGTGCCAACGCAACAGCATCCTTCACTATCACCTATCCGTAATAATTTAATACCACAGGGCTGGTGACGGCCCTGTGTTGCTCAATACAGGATTGACAAATGTTCCGGTTTTCCCGAAATACGTTTTTATCATTTATCTTTTTATTACCCATGTTTGCTTCAGCCGGCGTGGAGATCGGCGGCACCCGCGTTATTTTTGATGGTGGCAGCAAGCAGGCATCCATCAGTGTTAGTAACCCTGACGACAAACCCTTTCTTATTCAGTCATGGGTGAATAAGAAAGAGGATGGAGATGATAATGATGAAACTTTTATAACAACACCTCCGCTCTTTCGCCTGGAGCCTCATGCACAAAATTCAGTTCGTGTTGTTTTAAATCACAATCAACTGCCTCAGGATAAGGAGTCAGTTTACTGGCTTAATATTAAAAGTATTCCTTCTATGAACAGTAGCGTTAACAATGAACTGCTTATTGCGGTGAAATCCAAGATGAAACTTATTTATCGACCGACGGGGCTAAGTGGGGATCCTGCAACTGCATGGCAAAAACTGATTTTTTCTCGTAAGAATGGCGCGCTTGTTGTCTCTAATCCAACACCGTACAGTGTTTCATTTTACGACGTAAAAGTGAACGGTAAAGAGATAAAAAACACACCGATGGCCTTGCCGGGGCAGGAAGTATCACTGGGCCAGAATGCTTCGCCTGGAAGTAAAATACGATGGCGTGCAATAAATGATTTTGGCAGTTCGACAGCTGAGCATGAAATCACATTACAGTAATTTTAAAGATATTCCTATGAGACAATATAATTATAATGGAAAAACTCTGAAGCCAGAGTATTCTTTGGCTGTTACAGCAATTTTAATTAACCTCTTTACAGCTAATGCCCGCGCGGAAGATTATTTCCCTCCCGATTCAATTGAGGTCCGAGGTAATCTGTCTCAGCATGTCGATCTTTCACAATTCAACCGGGAGGGAGGACTGATTCCTGGTATTTATACTGTATCTGTTTACTTTAACGGACGTTATGTCGATGAGCGAGACATTACGTTTACATTACAGAATACGAAACTGAGCCCAGTAATAACCGTCGGGGATCTACTGCAATGGGGGGTTGCTACACATGCAACACCTGAATTTATGCAGGCTAATATAAACAGTAAAATAACTGCGATTGAAAAACTATTACCGGGAAGTTACACGGATTTTGATTTTTCTCAGAGGCGTCTCAACATTAGTGTTCCCCAACAATATGTGGCCAGTAATCCGCAGGGCTACATTTCTGAAAGTGAATGGGATGATGGGTTGAATATGCTGTTCTTAAATTACAGCTATTCAGGTGCAACCACACACAATGTCAGTGCTTCGTCAACAACCAACAGTGATTATCTGAACCTGAGAAGTGGGGCTAATCTGGGGGCCTGGCGGCTACGCAATTACAGTGCTTATACCAGAAGTCCTCGTGCCAGTAAGTGGGACAATATCAATACCTCTTTGCAGCGTGATATTAAAATGCTGAAAAGCCAGTTTGTGGTGGGGGAAGGACAATCACGATCGGATGTATTTGACAGCTTTGCCTTTCGCGGTCTGCAACTCTATTCCGATGACAATATGCTGCCCGAAAGTCAGCGTGGATTTGCACCAATAGTCAGGGGAATAGCACGCAGCAATGCGCAAGTCACCATACGTCAGAACGGGAGCACTATCTGGCAGTCATATGTACCACCCGGCCCCTTTGTGATTGATGATTTATATCCTACGTCCTCATCTGGTGAACTGGAGATCATCATTCGCGAGTCGGATGGAACAGAACGACGGTCGACGCAACCATTTTCTGCTGTGCCTTTAATGCAGCGTGAGGGGCACTTTAAATATGCACTGGCAGCCGGAAAATATCATTCAGGCGATAATGCTGACAAAGAACCCTCTTTTATTCAGGGAACGGGCATATATGGTCTTCCGTGGACCTCAACGGTTTATGGCGGTGGCATTTTCTCCGATAACTACGCATCTGTGGCCTTAGGGTTAGGAAAAGGTCTTGGGGACTTAGGATCTGTATCGCTGGATGGCACATTCTCCCGTAGTCAGTTTGCCAATAATACCGACACCGGGGGGGCTTTCCGTTTTCAGTATTCAAAAGATCTGGTCGCCAGCGGCACAACGTTTACCCTCCTTGGCTATCGCTACTCGACTGCGGGTTACCATGATTTTAACGAAGCCAATGGCGATTACTATGACAGCACTCCAGCAGAGTATCTGACAGAAGATGAAAAGCAAGCGTACAAAAACTGGCGCGGCACCCACACGAAACGCAGCCGGACGCAGGCCAACGTCAACCAGAGCCTCGGAGATTATGGCAGCCTCTATCTGTCGGCTTATGAGCAGCGTTACTGGGGGAGCGATAAAGAACGCACAATTAATGCGGGGTACAGCAGCACCTATAACGGGATCAATTATTCCTTTAACTATGGCTATTCGAAATCACATTTAAACAGCAGTGAGCAGACGTTCTCGCTGTCCGTACAAATTCCACTGAGCAGGTTCCTGCCTGATAGCTGGTTTAGTATGTCAAGTACCAGTAATAAACGTGGAGATACTACGATGATGGCTGGTTTGTCGGGGACGGCTCTTGCCGATAAGAATCTTTCCTGGAGTGCGCAGCAAGGTTACAACAGCCAGCATGCGGATACTATGGGAAACGTTGCCATGAATTACCGGGGACGAACAGGGGAATACCTGGCAGGATACAACTATTCTCGACAGAACCAGCAGTTTACCTACGGTACTCAGGGTGGTGTTGTTCTTCATCCTTACGGGTTGACCTTAACGCAACCTTTAGGCGATACAACAGCGCTGGTACGGGCCGAAGATGCCGCTAACCTGAGACTGTTCAATAACTCAGGCTTATATACCAACAGCCAGGGTTACGCCGTCGTACCTTATATAAGCCCATATCAACGGACCCGATTAACGCTGGATACCACATCACAGGGAGAGGATGTCGATGTACTGGTCGATACGCGTACCGTCGTACCAACAAACGGAGCGCTGGTGCTGGCAGATTTTCCGACGGCATCCGGTAAAAAGGTGATGTTTACCTTGCAGGGCGCCAGTATTCCCTTTGGGGCTACTGCTAGCGTGCAGAATAAAAAGCGTACGGTGACAGGCATTGTGGATGATCAGCGAAGAGTATGGCTGTCTGGCGTGCCTGAGCAGGGAACGGTACAGGTGAAATGGAAAGATGGGCAGTGCAGCGCTCCTTACCGGTTAACGGTAAATTCTCTCTCTGTCCCTGGCGTGACGGTTAATTGTCACTGACTGGAGAAATTATGCGTACTATTCTTTTTTTTAGTTTTTCATTACTGATGTTGTTTTCAAAAATGGCGGCGGCATATACCTGCTCAACGCCGATGCCGACTAATCTTAGATCGATCCCAACTATCACCGTGGCCCGTGATGCGTCCGTTGGTGATATTCTGGGGGCGTCGATACCAAATATCACACCGTTTTCATGTGAAAATAATACTCCAGAACTGACTTATCAGGAGTTTGGCGTTAAAGCATATGGAAATTATCAAATGATGATCAGCGGTCGTCGGGTATACAGCACTAACATTCCGGGGATTGGTTATTCGGTCTACGCAATTGCTCAAGGCTGTAATGGTAGCGCTTTTGGTAAGCATGTTGATGGTACCGATACGATCGGTGGTGATGTTAATACACGGTTGCTGTGTAGCGCAGGGGGGATGATTAATGGGGGGTTCACCGCCACGACGGGGATTATTTTTTATAAAACTGGCACGGTCACTTCAACCGGTACGGTGATCGGAAAAACAACAGGGGCACTGGTACTGAGAAACAATCAGTCCTCCTGGCAATCTCCGGAGTCAACTTTTGGATTTTACAGTTTTACTGTGCAGTCAACGGGATGCTCCGTCAGTAAAAGCAATATCAGTGTAGCGATGGGTGACGTTAAAAAGAGCGAATTCAGCGTTACGGGCAGCTCGCCCGCCAGCAGTTTTACGAAAAACGTAGATATTGAGTTAGCCTGTACAGCAAATACGCTGGTCAGTTTACAGATTGACGGCAATATTCAAGATGCGGCAAAAGGGCTGCTTAAGCTGAACAATGTAGCAGGGGCTGCTACAGGGGTTGCTATTCAGTTGCTTTATAAAAGCAATCCACTGACATTGGGTTCTAAGCTGTTTATTGGTGAAGCCGGCACGACGATGACCATCCCGCTACAGGCTCGCTATTACCAGACATTAAGCACTATTAAGTCTGGTTTCGCGAACAGTGTCGCGACTTTTACTTTGACTTACCAGTAATAATTTTTATGAGCATTAGGGGATAACTGTTATTTAGCTTAGAGCCAGGGATAGGCTCTTAATATGATTATTTCATACATCACCTACTCTATGTGTCATTATTAAACCCGACTATGGCACAAGGAATTAATCAATGATTTTACTCAGACCAATGAGTGGGGAAGAGTATCCGGCTTATCTTGCCTATTTTATTCCGGATTATGCCGCCGAAATTGCCGTAAACTATGGGCTTTCCAGTGCGGACGCACTTGCCCGGGCAAAACGAGAAATTGCGGAAGATCTGCCGGCAGGTGTAAATTCGCCGGGCCAGGTTTTATTAAGCTTGTTTATCCAGTCCGGCAGTGATGAAAAGCCTGTTGGCTATCTGTGGTATAAACCCGATTTCAAATCGCACACCGCATTTATCTATGATTTTCATATTTTTGCTTCCTGTCAGGGTAAGGGGCTGGGGAAACTGGCTTTGGCGGCGCTTGAAAACGAACTTCGTGAGAAAAATATCGCACAGGTCAGGCTTCGGGTGGCGGGCGACAACAGCCGTGCCCGCCATGTTTATGAGACCACAGGTTTTCGTGTCACCGGTGTCAATATGAGCAAAAACCTGTAAGGCGGCGGTTGGCTTATTTCGGCGGGCCGCCCTGGCGGTTCTTTCCGGCGTGACCGCGAATGTATCGCAATTGTCCGGGGAGCTGCTGCCCGCATCGCATTAAAAATTGACGATGCTCTTCTGCTGACATTGTGTTAGCCACTTCTCTGGTGGATAAATTTCATGCCATGATGGGTTTTTCACCTGGTGAGGTCGAGGAAGATGGTACAAGAGTGGCATAAAGACGGTTTTCTGATCACTACTGACGTAGAAAAACAGGATATTACGGAAATTCACCGCTATCTGACGCGATCGACCTGGGCTGCGGGCATTGACAGAGAGACGGTGGCATTATCGGTGCAAAACAGCCTCAATTTTGGCCTTTTCCATGACGGCGCGCAGATCGGTTTTGCCCGCCTGATTACCGATTACGCCACCTTTGCGTATCTCTGTGATGTGTATGTGCTGGAAGAATACCAGGGCCGGGATCTTGGGCGCTGGCTGATCGCCTGTTGGCATGCGCATCCGGTGTTTGAGAAATTACGCCGCATTATGCTGTTTACCAGCACCGCGCCCTGGCTGTACGAAAAGTTTGGCTATCAGCCAATCAATAGACCAAATTATGCCTGGTCGATTGCCCGACCGGATATTTATCAGAACCCGGCCAGTCAGCCTGAACGTTAATAACGTTAATTAAGTATGCCGCACTGTTGCGGCATTAACCCCCGTTTACAACCACCCTGTTGCATAATTTTGCGAGCACGATTCCAACAATAGCAATTAGTTCAGAAAGTTAGCTATAATCCCTTGTCGCGTGTAATGACTCTCCTTATGGTTACAGCGCGCCTGCAAAATCAGGCGTCGGGATTAGCCTCCTGAAGACCATACAGGCGACACGCAGTAGAAGTGTCGCGCGTCTGGCTGCATCACAATGGTGGGCCGAACGGGGGCGTCGCAAGACGCGCCGGTTTCTGTATGGCCGGTAAGGCTAACTCCGTCCGGTTCCGCCACCCGCGAGATTAGCCTCTCCGGTGGTGGATATATACCACATACAGAAGGCAATTCTTATGGCTACAACCTCAACCTTTCCGCTGGCATTACTGACTGTCCCTTTTCATTACGCTACCGATTTCACCGAGCTTGCGGATAACTGCGAACGTTTTACCGAGGTGATAGTGGAGTGCGACGATCCGGCGCATAAAATGGCGCTCTGCGGGCGGCTCTCTGCCTGCCTCGCGCTGTTGCAATCCACGTTGCAGGAACCTGTTCCCGACCTTATCAAAGCCAGTCTGACGGTTGATCATTTTCCTACACGATCCCCGGTGTTTGAGGCCGAAAGCGATCAGTTGTGTCGCTACTGCCAGTTGCTAACGCAGTTATTGATGAGCGGATCACTGGCGAGCAGTCAGCAACGTGTCGTGGGCGATTTGCTGTCGACACTGATCAGTTTCTTTGCCGATACGCTGAAAATGCCGCGCTGGCTACGTACCGATGACGGGGTGGTGGAGCTCGACCTGTTTCTCTGAGTTAAACTGCCGGAGCCAGTGGGCTCCGGCAGATCATCCAGCATTGCTAGTGGGTGGGGCAATGAGGTTGTTAGCAAATCGCAAAAGTGGCCTGCAACCCGGCTACACCATCCCATTATTACCATGGCGCAAAAATGCCGGGCGCTGGTTCAGCCGCGCAAACCATGCGTCGATAGATGAAACCTCCGGATGTTCAAACAGCGTCATTTTCCAGCGGTTCACCGACAGCCCCAGCACGACACCCGTCTGCGTAATTAATCGTTTAAAAACAATACACTAGCTAAATACATTCCCGCCACTTGCGCCGTAGCACCAGTGTGGTGCAGTGCCTTGTTGTGGCTCACCAAAACAGGGATAGCGTAACGCTAAAAATCGCTAACATTATGACGATAAAGCAAAAACAACCTGGCACAGCGCTTGCAAAAGCGAGAGGGCAGTGCAACACACAATTTGAAAATAGCTGGCTAGGGTTCCGGTTCACTTCGGTGAATGACTGGTCCAAGAGCTGGCGACCTCTGCGAGGTTACACGGCGGGACAAAAACCCGGGAGACAGCAGCACCAATGGGTGTCGCGCTGCCCCCTAACTTTGTGCCAATCAGAGGTCAAGAATGAAGAAATCTCCATTGTTCCGTTCTCTTGTGTTGTCGCTGGCGATGCTGGTCAGTCTCCCCACCTTCGCCGCTGTGAAAAAAGAGTTCAACGTCTGCTGGACTATCTACGCCGGATGGATGCCGTGGGGCACCATCAGCAGTAGCAAAATCATTGATAAGTGGGCCAGCAAATACGGTATCAAGATCAATATCGTGCAACTGAACGACTATATCGAATCCATCAACCAGTACACCGCTGGCCAGTTTGATGGCTGCACCATGACCAATATGGACGCGCTGACCATTCCGGCGGCGGGCGGTGTTGACAGTACGGCGCTGATCCTCGGCAGTTACTCCGAAGGCAACGACGGCGTCGTAATGAAAGGCGAGGGCAAAACCCTCAAAGATTTGAAAGGGATGAAAGTCTACCTGCCAGAACTCTCCGTTTCTCATTATCTGCTGGTGCGCGGGCTGGAAAAAGCCGGGCTGGCGGAGAAAGACGTCACCGTGGTGAACACCTCCGATGCAGATATTGTCTCGGCGTTTGGCACGCCAAACGTACAGGCTGCTGTCGCCTGGAACCCGCAGCTTTCCGTGATTAAAGCCACGCCGAAAACCACCGAAGTCTTTAGCTCCTCGCAGGTGCCGGGCGAGTTGATCGACATGATGGTGGTCAACAGCGCCACCCTGAAAGATAACCCGGCGCTGGGTAAGGCGCTCACCGGCGCATGGTACGAAATGATGGGCCTGATGAAAGCGCAGGACGCCACAGTGCTTAATTCGATGGCCGCCGCTTCCGGCACCGATCTGGCCGGTTACAAAGCGCAACTGAAAACCACCCACCTGTTCTATACCCCGGCGGACAACATTGCTTTTGTGACGTCAGCGGAGCTGGCGAAAACCATGCAGCGCGTTGCGTCATTCTCCTTTGAGAAAGGCCTGCTCGGCGATGGTGCGCAGAGCGCGGATTTTATCGGTATGACCTTCCCCGGCAATGTTACGCAGGGCGATGCGAATAACGTGAAACTGCGCTTTGACGACAGCTTCGTGAAGATGGCTGCTGCCGGCACGCTGTGATAACTGACGGAGTTCGCCATGCGACAAATTAATCGCCATCCCACCCCCGGCATGCGGACGCTACTGATCCTGCTGCCTTTCGTCCTGCTGCTGGCCGCTTATTTTATGGGCTCGGCAGTACGGCTGGAGGCCAACCCGCAGGACAAACTGCTGCCTGGCCTGCAACAGATGCTGGACGCATTTTCACGGATGGCGTTTACCCCGGATAAACGCAGCGGCGAATACCTGTTCTGGATGGACACGCTGGTGAGTCTTAGTCGCTTGCTGGTGGGACTCGGCATCGCCTCGATGATTGGCCTGTGCATTGGCATTACCTCCGGCGTTTTCCCGCTGTGGCGAGCGTCCTTGTCGCCGCTGATGACGGTGCTGTCGATGATCCCGCCGCTGGCGATTTTGCCGGTGCTGTTTATCGTTTTCGGCCTCGATGAGCTGTCGAAAGTGATGCTGATTGTTATTGGCATCACGCCGGTGCTGGCCCGCGATCTGGAGCAGCGCGCCTGCGAAATCCCGGCGGAGATCCTGATCAAAGCGCAAACCCTTGGCGCCAATAGCTGGACGCTGGTACTGCGGGTGGTGTTGCCGCAGTTGCTGTCGCGCCTGCTGATGTCGCTGCGTCTGCTGCTGGGTTCGGCGTGGCTGTTTCTCATCTCGGCAGAGGCAATTTCCTCAACTGCCGGGCTGGGCTACCGCATTTTCCTTGTGCGTCGCTATATGGCGATGGACGTCATTATCCCGTACGTCCTGTGGATCACGTTGCTGGCATGGCTGATGGATCTGGCGCTGCGTCAGTTACACAAAACCTGTTTTCCCTGGGCGGAAGGAGGGAAGGCATGAGCTTTATCACTATCGACAATATCTGGCAGGAGTACGGCGACCATGTGGTGCTGGAGCGCCTGAACTTGCAGGTGAAAGAGGGGGAGTTTTGCTCGATGGTCGGCGCGTCCGGCTGCGGCAAATCAACCTTTCTGCGTCTGCTGCTGGGCCAGGAAAAACCGAGCCGTGGTGTCATCACGCTGGAGGGTAAACCGCTGATCGCCGAACCGGATAGCAGCCGTGGCGTGGTATTTCAGCGCTACTCGGTGTTCCCGCATCTCACGGTGCTGGATAACGTTACCATTGGCCTCGAACTTCCGCAATCCCCGTTCTTTGGGCGTCTCTTTGGCGCGAAAAAACACGCTGCCCGCGAGCAGGCTAAAGAATTGCTGGAAAAAGTTGGTCTTGGCCACGCGCTGAAGAAATATCCGGCGCAGCTCTCCGGCGGTATGCAACAGCGTTTAGCCATCGCTCAGGCTTTTATTATGCAACCGCGCGTCCTACTGCTGGATGAACCATTTGGCGCGCTTGACCCCGGTATCCGTAAAGAGATGCATGCGTTGCTGCTGCAACTGTGGAGTGAAACCCGCATGACGGTCTTTATGGTAACCCACGATCTTTCGGAAGGCTTCAACCTCGGCACCCGCCTGCTGGTGTTCGACAAGGTGCGTATTGATCCGCAGGCACCCAATGCCTTCGGTGCGCGCATCACCTATGACATCCCGCTCAACGAAACGCGGCTCTCCGCGATGAGCGGCGCGAAGCCCGATAACGTCTACACATTAAGGAGATAATCCTGTGAACCCAACTTCTGTTCTTCGCGACGAGATCCTGCCTGGTGGCGGCCATCTCTCCTTTATTCTCAAACGCGGACAGATCCTGCGTATGACTGACATCGAAGGCGGCGCAAACGTCAGCCTGATGATGCTTAACGCCCATGAAAAAAGTGAGCGCCTGAATTTGCCGGATACCCTGAAAGGCCAGCACACCGCGCGCCTGACGGCCGGGCACTGTTTCTACTCGGATATGGGGCGTGTACTGGCGGGCATCACCGCCGATACCAGCGGCTGGCACGATCCTTTTGGCGGCGTGCTGAACGCGGCCGAGGTGGCGGAAAAGTACGGCCAGGGGCGTTACCAGGAACTGCGCAACGGCTTCTTCCGTAACGGTGCGGATAACCTGCTGGTGGAGATGGGCAAGTGGGATCTCAACCTTGAAGATCTGCTGATGGTGGTTAACTTCTTCAGCAAAGTGTCGGTTGATGACAACGGCCAGTTCACGTTCCACAGCGGTCATTCTCAGCCAGGAAGCTATGTTGAACTGTTTGCGCCGATGGACGTGCTGGTGGTGCTGACTGCGCTACAACATCCGATGGACCCTTCCCGCGAGTATGCGCCACGCCCGATACAACTGAGCTGGCGGCAGGCCGAGGATGAGCAGGCGATGATCAATGCTCTCCTGACGCGCCCGGAAAACAGCCGCGCCTTCACCAATACCCAACTTTTCGCCCTGTAAGGAGCCGTACGATGACTGTTGCCAGCGAAAAACAAGCCCAGTATGCCGTTTTCCGCCATGTGATCCCGGCGGGTGAACCGTATCTGTTTGAAGTGAAAAAAGGCCAGACGCTGCGTCTGCTGGATCTGGAAGGAAACCAGGCCATTGATACACTGTTCTACAACGCGCAGAACCCGCGCGAACGCTACGACGCCCAGCGCACGCTGCGTCGGCAGAACAACGCCTATCTCACCAGCGGCAGCGTGCTGTACTCCAACCTTGGCAACCCGCTGCTGACCATTGTCGCTGATACCTGCGGTCGCCACGACACTCTCGGCGGCGCCTGCGCGCAGGAGAGCAACACCGTGCGTTATGCGCTCGATAAACGGCACATGCACAGTTGCCGAGATAACTTCCTCTGCGCCTGCCTGCACGATGGTCGCCTGCAAAAGCGCGACATTGGCGCAAACATCAACTTCTTTATGAACGTGCCGGTGACACCACAGGGTGGGCTGACGTTTGAAGATGGCATCTCCGCGCCGGGGAAATATGTCGAACTGCGCGCCGAGTGCGATGTCATTGTGCTGATCTCCAACTGCCCGCAACTCAACAACCCGTGCAATGGATGGAACCCGACGCCTGCGGAGGTGCTGGTATGGAACTGACGACAAATCGCTGGCAGCGCCTGCGCCTGGCACTTTACCACCTCTGTGCGGTACGCGCCGGACGCATCCTGCTGTAATCGCATTTTCCCCATGGACGACCATGCGGTGAGCCAATGTTCGGCGGGACGACCTGCCACGATTGAGTCTGACCTATGTTTACGAAACTCCTGATCGCCAACCGCGGGGCGATTGCCTGCCGTATCCTGCGCACCTTGCGCACGATGCAGATTGGCGGTGTTGCCGTCTATTCCGATGCCGATATAAGCAGCCTGCATATCCGCGAGGCCGACGAAGCGATTAGCCTCGGCGATGGCCCGGCAGCAGCTACCTATCTGGTGACAGAAAAAATCATTGCTGCTGCCACCGAGAGCGGGGCTCAGGCTATTCATCCCGGCTATGGTTTCCTCTCTGAAAACGCGGCGTTTGCCGAAGCCTGTGAAGCGGCAGGCATTGCCTTTGTTGGCCCGACGCCTGCGCAACTGCGCGTATTCGGCCTGAAACATACTGCTCGTGCACTGGCGAAAAAACAGGGCGTGCCAATGCTGGAAGGTACTGAACTGCTGGCGGATGTGGATGAAGCGCTGCGCGCCGCAGAAATCGTCGGTTACCCGGTGATGCTGAAAAGCACGGCAGGAGGCGGTGGCATTGGGATGCGCGTCTGCATGACAGCGGCCGAATTACACGACGCATTTGACGCGGTAGTGCGGCTGGGGAAAAACAACTTCAGCGACGCGGGCGTATTTATTGAGAAGTACATCGCCCGCGCCCGCCATCTGGAAGTGCAGATCTTCGGCGATGGCGCAGGAGAGGTGATTGCCCTTGGCGTGCGCGATTGTTCCGTGCAACGTCGCAACCAGAAAGTGCTGGAAGAGACGCCCGCGCCAAACCTGCCAGCGGGCATGGAAGCGGTGCTGTGCAACGCGGCCATTACGCTCGGCAAAGCGGTCAACTACCGCAGCGCGGGCACGGTGGAGTTTGTCTACGACAGCGAAGCCAAACGGTTTTACTTCCTTGAAGTGAACACCCGTTTGCAGGTGGAGCACGGCGTGACCGAGCAGGTATGGGGCGTCGATCTGGTGGGCTGGATGATTGCGCTCGCCGCCGGGGAACTGCCGCCACTGGCGCAGCTTCGCGACAGCCTGACGCCCAGCGGCCACGCGATTCAGGCGCGGGTTTATGCGGAAGATCCTGGCCGCCAGTTCCAGCCATCACCCGGTTTACTGACTGACGTGGCTTTTCCGGCGGACGATCGCCGGGCATTGCGCATCGATAGTTGGGTGGAATCTGGCTGTGAAGTGCCGCCCTTCTTCGACCCGATGCTGGCGAAAATTATCGTCTGGCAACCAACGCGTGAGACTGCGGTGAATGCGCTGCACGACGCGCTGGGCACAACCCGTTTATACGGCGTGGAGACCAACCGCACCTATTTACAGCAGATCTTAACTTTTGCCCCGTTCGCCTGCGGTGAACCCTGGACGCGCTGCCTCGAAGGGCTGACGTATCAGGCGCACACGCTGGAGGTGCTGAGTGCCGGGACGCAAACCACCGTGCAGGATTATCCCGGTCGCGTAGGGTACTGGGCGGTGGGCGTGCCGCCATCCGGACCGATGGATAGCCGCGCGCTGCGTCTCGGCAACCGTCTGCTGGGCAATGATGACCACGCGGCGGCGCTGGAGATCACTCTGAGTGGCCCGACGCTGAAATTTAACTGTGATGCGCAGGTGGTTGTCACCGGGGCGGATATTGCGCTGACGCTCGACGGCGAGCCGCTGGCGATGAACCGTATCTTCACGCTGCGGGCGGGGATGACGCTGCACATCGGCGACATCAGTGGTGACGGTGTACGCAGTTACCTCTGCCTGCGCGGGGGCTTCCAGGTACCGGAGTACCTGGGCAGCAAGAGCACCTTCACGCTGGGGCAGTTTGGCGGCCATGCCGGGCGCGCGCTGCGTACCGGCGACGTGCTGCATCTGGCACCGTTAACGGCACCGTGCGACGAAACGGTATTGCCGCAGACGCTGTATACGCCGCTTTCCCCGGTGCGTGAGTTGCGGGTGATTTATGGCCCGCACGGTGCGCCGGAGTACTTTACCCCGGCGTATATGGCGACCTTTTTAGCGACCGACTGGGAAGTGCATTTCAACTCCAGTCGCACCGGCGTACGCCTGATCGGCCCGAAACCGGAGTGGGTGCGCGACAGCGGCGGCGAAGCCGGTCTGCATCCCTCCAATATTCACGACAACCCGTATGCCATCGGCGCGGTGGATTTTACCGGCGACATGCCGGTGATTCTCGGCCCGGACGGCCCAAGCCTTGGCGGTTTTGTCTGCCCGGTGACCATTATTGATGCGGATCTATCGGCCATTGGCCAACTGAAAGCGGGCGATAGAGTGCGTTTTATCCCGGTTGATGTCACCACTGCGCGCCGTCTGGCGCAGGCGCAGGAAGCGCAAATCGCCAGCCTTGAGCCGCAGGTGGTGCCGTGGCAACCCGTGGCGCTGGCTTCGCCGATCGTTCTGAACTGCGGCGAGGCGGATAAGCGCCTGGTGGCACGGCTTTCCGGCGATACGCATCTGTTGCTGGAGATCGGCGAACCTGAGCTGGATCTGGTGCTGCGCTTTCGCGCCCATGCCTTAATGCAGGCGCTGGAAGCACTGGCGCTGTCGGGGGTTATCGATCTGACGCCGGGCATTCGCTCGCTGCAAATTCACTACCAGCCGGAAGCGCTGGGGCTGGAGCAACTGCTGGAGACGGTGGCCGGGCTATGGCAGGGCGTGTGTGAGCGCCAGGATCTGGATGTACCGTCGCGCATTGTCTGGCTACCGCTCTCGTGGGACGACCCGGCGTGCCAGAAAGCCATCGACAAATATATGACCACCGTGCGCCGCGATGCGCCGTGGTGTCCGAGCAACCTGGAGTTTATCCGCCGCATTAACGATCTGGCGAATATTGATGAAGTCTACAAAACGGTGTTTGACGCCAGCTATCTGGTGATGGGGCTGGGTGATGTCTACCTTGGCGCGCCAGTGGCGACACCGCTCGATCCGCGCCACCGGCTGGTCACTACCAAGTACAACCCGGCGCGCACCTGGACGGCGGAAAACTCGGTTGGCATTGGTGGCGCGTACCTGTGCGTGTATGGCATGGAAGGGCCGGGTGGCTATCAGTTTGTCGGACGGACACTGCAAATGTGGAATCGCTACCATACAGTGGCGGATTTTGCCGGTAAGCCGTGGCTGCTACGCTTCTTCGACCAAATCCGTTTTTATCCGGTTTCTGCCGATGAATTGTTAACTATTCGTCGCGACTTCCCGCTCGGGCGTTATCCGTTGCGCATTGAGCACACCACGCTGAAGCTGGCGGAGTATCAGCAGTTTCTCGCCGATGAAGCGCAAAGTATTGATGCTTTCCGTGCGCATCAGCAGGGCGCTTTCGCTGCCGAACGCGATCGCTGGATTGCCAGCGGTCAGGCGCATTTTGACAGCAGCGAAACGCTGGCAGAAGAGGGCGAAGATGCGCCGTTACAACCGGGGCAACAAGGCATCGACAGCCCGATCTCCGGCAATTTGTGGCAGGTGAATGTCACACCGGGCAGCCAGGTTCGTGCGGGCGATGTGCTGGTAGTACTGGAATCGATGAAGATGGAGATCCCGCTGCTTGCCGCCCATGACGGCATGGTAAGCCAGGTGCGCGTGCAGCCGGGCAGTTCGGTGCGCGCAGGTCAGTGTGTGGTGGTTCTGGAGAAAACAGTATGATGCAGCCATTTGATTTACGCCTTGATGTACTGGCGCAGGCTTACCGCGATGGCCATTTAACGCCGCGTGACGTGATAGCGACGCTGCGGGCGCGAGCGCTGGCGCTGAACCCGGAATTCAACACCTTTATATATCTTCTCAGCGCGGCGGAACTGGAGCCGTACCTGGCGGCGCTGGATAACGTGCTGCCTGAGTCGCTGCCGCTGTATGGCGTGCCGTTCGCCATCAAAGACAATATCGATCTGGCAGGCATTCCTACCACCGCGGCCTGCCCGGCATTTGCCTATACCGCAGAACAGAATGCGACCATTGTCGCACAACTGATTGAGCTGGGAGCCTGTTGTATGAAGGGCCGTGGGTGGCGGAGCGCTACCACGTCGTCGGGCCGCTGATTGAAAAACAGCCTGATGCGGTGCTGCCAGTGATCAAAGCGGTACTGAGCAACGCGCCATCTACGGATGCGGTGGCGGCGTTTAACGCGCAATACCGCTTACAGGCCTACAAAGCGCAGTGTGACGCGCTGCTCACCGATCTGGACTGCGTGCTGACGCCGACTTACCCGCGCCCGGTGACGCTGTCGGGGCTGGCCGATGAACCGGTAAAACGCAATGCCGATCTCGTTTACTACACCAATTTTATGAATCTGCTGGATTACGCTGCTGTTGCGGTGCCGAACGGTATGATGGCCAACGGCTTGCCTTCCGGCGTTACGCTGTTTGGCCGTGCGTTTACCGATCAGTATCTGCTGAGCCTTGCCGATGCGATGCAGCGCAACGCATCACTGGCCTTACCCGGCGGGCGGAAAATGGCGGCTGCCGTACCGGCAAATGCCGCGAGCCACGATCGGCTGGCGCTGGTGGTGTGTGGCGCACATCTGGATGGGCTGGCGCTTAATGGTCAGTTGCGTCAGCGGGGCGCGACTCTACTTCGCGCCACCCGTAGCGCGCCGCGTTATCGGTTATATGCTCTGGCAGACGGTAAACGGCCAGCTATGGTGCGTGACGAGCAGCAGGGTGCGGCGATTGCCGTAGAAGTGTGGGAACTGCCGCACAGCGAAGTTGGCTCTTTCCTTGCCGGTATTCCGGCGCCGCTTGGGCTGGGTAAAGTGGAGCTGGAAGATGGCCGCTGGTTGAGCGGATTTATTTGTGAAAATTATGGTTTGCAGGGAGCACAGGAGGTCACGTCTTACGGCGGATGGCGCGCCTGGCTGGCTTTCACTTTGTAAATGATTGTCAGTATCGATTAATTATTGACCGAGTGCATGATTTTGTGCAAATAGCAGCCATACTATTATCTTGTCCCATTGGCTGACAAGGGAGGAAATATGTATGAGCGTTGATGAACTTGTTCGTCGTCTGTTGACGAAGTTGACTGCTGTCAGAACGGACCTTGCGGCCTACACCCAGATGAGGAAGGTAAAAGGTTATATGTCGGTCAGCGAAAACGATCGTCTGCGTGAACGTCTGTTTGCCCTGGCGCTTGAGATTCGTGACAAAGGGGAATGGCTGAATAAAATGCCTGATCGCGAGTCGCGGGGTGCGTTGTACCGCGCCGAAGAGGCTCTCTCTTCAGCGGCGGTTTGCCTGATGAGCGGGCGACAGGATTGCCCAACGTATATCTCTGTGAATGCCGACAAACTCGAACGTTCACTGAAGGTGCTTGATCACGCTATTCTCTACCTTAACGAGCATTCACCGCTCGAAGAGGCTTAAGCTCAAGGGGGAGGGAACTCCCCCTTCTTGTCTGCCCGTTTTCTTTCATGCCGAATGTATAAATTCTGTAAACCTGCGTTTCATGTCTGCGCCCCGGTCTACCCTTTACTCTGCGAAGCTGCTGAATAAAGGAGATCCCGATGCGCCGTCTTCCCCTGTTGCTGCTGTTTCTTTCTGGGGTATTAACTATAGCGGGCTGAAAATCCCCGAGGCGAAAGGGCAGATTGTGCCTGGCACCGAACAGCCGATCTTCTACTGGTCGAAATCTCCGGCGATAAGTGGCATGGCATTCTATAACGCCGACACGTTCCCGCAGTGGAAAAATAAACTCTTTATTGGCGCGCTCAAAGATGAAGATGTCATCGTGATGAGCGTTAATGGCGACAATGTTACGGGAGATAGTCGCATTCTTGCCGACCGTAAACAGCGTATCCGCGATGTGCGTGTGGGGCCGGATGGCTACCTTTACGTGCTGACGGATTCAGCGGACGGCGAGCTGTGGAAAGTGCGTCCGGCTTCGTGAAGAAGGGGATTCATTCCCTTTTATCCTGCATATAATAAAAAAGGATGCAATGAACCATTGCATCCATAACAAATAACAGCAAGTAAAACAGCTTTTATACCCGTCATACTTCAAGCTGCATGTGCGTTAGCTTTTTTATTCGGCTCATCCCTGAGCCTTACCCCTTCGGGGCTGCTGCTTACAGCGTTCAAATCTGCTCCCGGCAGATTTGTCGCTCACCCCAGTCACTTACTGAAGTAAGCTGCTGGGGATTACTGAGAGACATCCTGTCTATCAATATCATCCTGTGTGGAGGTCTCAGGAAAATGTGCGGCGTGTTCTTTCTCGTGCGTCGACACCGCCCGGTTTTCCTTCGGTACGCTGTCTAATAAGACCTCGATGAATTGTTTTTCTAAATTCTCCAGCAGCGCCACCATGCGCACAATAATGCGCGCGGTGGTATCCGGAAAATCCTGCGCCAGCATAATATCACGCAGATAGTTTTTGGTAGCATCGGTACAAAGAGGCACCGCGCCAAGCCAGCCGCGCGTTGCGCGGGCAAGCGCCATCATACCGTCAATGCCATCGTTCTCTTTAACACCATCCCATTGCGACAGTAGCTGGCTGGCTTCTTTGCGGAGCCGCTCCTGCAACGGCTGCGTCTGCTCAATTAAATTAAGCGTTTTACCTGAAGCCTGCGCCGTCAAATCGACAACATATTGCAAACGGCTGCGCGCATCGGGAATAGAATGGGCGATTTCAGCAATAGTAATATCATGCCCCAGCTCACTCAGGCTGGTTCTTAACATCCGGGTCACATTGCCAATGCGGGCAATCAATTCATAAATATCGGTTGCCGTATGCGGAACAGTATGCACATTCATTATTACCTCTCCTTTACGCCATCTTTTCTCAGATATTCAGTTATCGGCAATTTATCCGCACACTTAAATAAAAGGCGCCAGATAGCCAACCGCTATAAAAAGAGAAAAAAAGCAGGGGTTTATTTTAATAAATATAAAAGGCAGGCATTATAGAACGCCGTAACATAGTTATTATCTTGCATAATTAATACCGCGTTTTCACCGGGAAATAGCGAAATAACTCTGTGCACAGGGGAAGAATATAACAGGCGAAAAAGATCCCGCAATGCCATCTAACATTGCGGGATAAAAATATTTCTCAATAGACAGTTATGCTGAATCACCCGCCCTCATGGCAAAGCGGGGATTTATTACCTGAAATAACGTTTAAAACGATCCGCTATGAAGGAGGGTAACGGACCTTAGCTTGCTTAACGCAGAAGCGATAACATGGTTTGCGGAACCTGGTTCGCCTGCGCCAGTACGGAGCTGCCAGCCTGTTGCAGGATCTGTGCGCGTGACATGTTGGAAACTTCCGTCGCGTAATCGGAATCCTGAATACGGCTGCGCGCGGCAGAAAGGTTGTTGGTGGTGTTATTCAGGTTGGATATAGTGGATTCAAAACGGTTTTGGGAAGCACCCAGCAGGCTGCGCTCGCTGTCCACCGCTTTGATGGCAATATCCAGATCCGCCAGCGGTTTACCGTTTGTGCCGCCAGTAGCATCAACCACGCCCTGCAACACATCGAAGCCGTGTGCGTCAGTGGTACGCGCGCTGCCGTTGACAATTTGCCCGGTGGTGGACGCCGTTGCGCCGGTGGTGCTGTAGAGGTTGAAGGCATCGCTGCTGCTGACGGTAATGCTGATTGTTTCACCATCTTTCGCGCCAACCTGGAAGTTATACACGCTGTCGCCGGAACCGGTGTTCAGCACTTTCAGACCGTTGAAGTCGGTCTGTGTGGTGATGCGGTTGATCTCTTCCATGCGTTGATTGACTTCTGCCTGAATGGAGTCAACGTCAGACGCGGAGTTTGAACCGTTTTGCGCCTGTACAGTCAGGTCACGAATGCGTTGCAGGTTGTTGTTGACTTCGCTCAGTGCGCCTTCAGTGGTTTGCGCCAGTGAGATCCCATCATTGGCGTTACGCGCGGCAACAGATAGACCATTAATATTTGATGTAAAGCGGTTTGCAATTGCCTGGCCAGCAGCATCATCTTTTGCGCTATTAATACGCAGACCGGATGACAGGCGCTCAATGGAGGTACCCAATGAAGATTGAGATTTGCTCAGGTTATTTTGGGTCGTTAAAGACAAGGTGTTGGTATTAATAACAGCCATTTTATTTCTCCAGGAATATAGAATTAATCTATTGGTGTTGCCCTGATAATATTGCCGGGCTTCAATCATATCGGATGGGATTAATAAAACTTTAAATTTAAGTAGAGAATATTTTTATTTTATAAATATCATTTCTCAACATAATGATTTTATAGCTAATAGGGGATTTTAATATGCTAATTCTGATAACGGATAATTCTATTTGCAGATCTCCTATAGGGATTTTTAATTATAATTTAACTTAAAAGGTGAAATATTAATTAGCCAGCGTTCAATTTATTGTAGTATTGCTTAATGATTAACTAAGTAACGATTATGCTTTATTTTTTTTATGAGAGCGGCTGAGGACGCGCTATAAATTAGCTTTTCTTCACAGGTTGATGCTGTTAGTGTGATATTTGAATATGCGTTCTGCTATCAGAATTTTCCGCTTAAAACAAATCGGCGGGTGAGTTTTCTCCACTCTTGCTGTTCATTAATACGATGGTTATAAAATAGGTGAAATAGTAGTCACAAAAGTACCACTAAAAGCAAATTTTATTTTTTTTACATCGTCATATTCTATTGTGTTTTTGATGATATAAATTACCGATTAAAGTTTTTATCTCTACCTGCGATGTCTAATATGTATAAATTTATACGAGTACATAATACAAATAGTTGATAGAAAATGCTTTTGCAGTCTTTAAATTAAATTATGTATAAAAATTACTTAAATGCCATCGGCAGACTGTTCGTGTCGCTGGATACACAAGATACCTTATGCTTTGTAGTGTTTTTCTTTATTTTTTCTACACACGGGAGAGTTGACAATATGAGAACCCAGGATTTGGAATATTTCGTATCGTTGGTGCAGCATATGAATTTCCAGAAAGCTGCCGAGGCGTGCGATGTTTCACAACCGACCCTCAGCATACAAATCAAGAAGCTGGAGGAAGAGTTAGGTGTTTCTCTGCTGCACCGCAAAGGGAAAGGTTTTAGCCTGTCGCCAATCGGACTGCATCTATTACCGGTGATCGAAAATATTCTCCGTGAAGTTCATAATCTTCAGGAAATGGCACGCTGGTTACGTTTCCAACCGGTTGGTGTTATTAATATCGGCATTATCCCGACGCTGGGTTCTTACATTTATGAGGATTTATTTAGCGTCTTTAAAGAGAGGTTTCCCGATAATGAAATTAAGCTACATGAGGTCAATGAAGATAATTTATTGAGCATGCTGGATAAAGGGCAATTGCAGTTGGGTTTGCTGATTGGCCCGATTGATAACGATCGTTTTCTCAAGGCCCCACTTTATGAAGAGCAATTTGTTTTGGGGGTGAATATCAGCCATCCGTTATCCAGCTATGAAACTATTGAACTCAAAGATTTGAAGAAGCATAAACTCATTATGACCAAGTCGATGCCAGAACATTTACATCTTGAGCCAGGTAGTGAGGAGATTCTCAATCATGCGCGCAGTATTTCAAACGATCTGGAAACCATCAGATATATGGTGAAAAATTCTGATAATGTATCTTTCTTCCCGAAGTTGTCAACGCTTGGAAACCAGCAAAGCAGCATCAAATATATCAATATCAAGGGTGATAACTTATTTCGCAAGGTATTTTTGATGATGCGTGAGGACGATATCATGAAAGAAAAGTATTACAGTTTCGGCAACGATGTCGCAGGCAGGATAAGCGCCCGGCTTCACCCTGTTCGCCAGGGGATATAACGATTATTTTTCTGCACATCAACGTGCGTTTAAATTTGAAATGATCAACATGTTGAGATGCAAACGTTTAAAAACTGCATAACATTTGTTTCTCAGCAATGCTGCTCTCTTTTCAGCACTCTTTCATATTGGGTGCAGCAAAAATATTCAGCTGGCACCATGAGTTTTGTATATCACTTTATGAGGTTGAGATGATGGATATTGTAGTTACTGAACAGTTGGGTCTTTCGTTAGAACGGGCAAGTTTTCTCAAAAAACGTTCGCAGTTATTTTTGGCCGTTGCCAGAACATCTGCGCTGTCAGATAACGCGGGCGATGAATTCGATGACGCATTGAGTGATGATCATGCTGCTGCTATTTCCGATATGGGGCTCGGCGAAGAAGTGAATCTGGTGCTGAAGAGTTTACATGATATTGAGTTTGCGATGACGAAACTCGAGGCAATTGATAATGGCGAGCTTGCCGATGTTGACATCACGGTCTGCTGGCAGGATGCGATCGCGTTGCTGGATCAAGCCGAAGAAGTGCTGGAGGCGTGCTGCTGCGTTGATCCGGTTCATTACGCCAGCGAGGAAATCGAGTGGGAGGAGAGCAACCTGTTCAAAGAAGATGAAGCGCTGTTTGCAGATGAGGAAGGCGGCGAGGAGTAGGGCGCGCGTTTACCGGGCTTCCCTGCCCGGTAACGTCGGGTATCAGGTTACCGGAATCATCACGGTTGTGCGGAACCCCGGGCGCTCGCACAGTTGTGCGTACCAGCGTTGCAAATTGGCACGCGGCGCCCAGCTTAAGCCTGGAATAGCAAACAGGTTGTAGATAAATGGACCAACGGCGATATCGGCGCAGCCAAAGGTTTCGCCGGAAAACCAGGTCTGTTTTGCCAGCGCGTTATCAAGAATATCCAACATTCCTTCAAGCGCCTGTATTGCTGCAGCAATCGCAGCGTTATCGCGCTGCTCTGGCGGTGTGCGCACCAGCCCAATCATTACCTGGGCAAATTTCGGTGCCAGGCTGCTAATCGTCCAGTCCATCCACTTTTCTCCTACTGCGCGCGCAGCGGGAGCTTCGATCCACAAGCGTCGCTGACCGTATTGAGCAGCAAGATAGCGCACGATGGTGTTTGATTCCCACAGCACAACGCCGGTTTCATCGTCGCGCAGCAGCGGTACCAGCCCGTTAGGGTTCATCGCCAGATATTCGGCATCGTGATTCAGGCCAAATTGCCCTCCCGCCAGAATGTGTTCGTATGGTAACTCCAGCTCTTCCAGCAGCCAGCGAACTTTTTTGACGTTAGTTGAGTTATTCCTGCCCCATAGCGTTATCATTTTACCCCCTTTGAAGTGGATCTCGGTCTGGGGATTCATGGTGGGGGAAAGTTAACGTTCTGGCAACGACTTAGAAAAAGATCGCACAAAGTGAGCGCAACACCCTGTTATTGCATAAACTTTAATAACTTTACTCACCGACGGTTTTTTTCGCTCCGTTTGTGCGCTATTACTCACCGTTTGTTGCGGTACGTGTTGTGACGTTTGATTGAATGGATACTCGGGTGGCCATATATGACGCATTTCTCTTTATCCCTTCGCGGCCTGGCTGCGGGCTCCGCGCTGTTAATTCTCTTTTCTCCTTCGCTCTATGCGGTTGAACAAAACCCGGCCGCGCCGCCGGTTGACGCACGCGCATGGATCCTGATGGATTACGCCAGCGGCAAAGTGTTGGCTGAAGGTAATGCCGACGATAAACTCGATCCCGCCAGCCTCACCAAACTGATGACCAGCTATGTGGTTGGTCAGGCGCTGAAAGCCGGAAAAATTCATCTCACCGATACGGTAACCATCGGTAAAGATGCATGGGCGACCGGCAACCCGGTACTGCGCGGCTCTTCGCTGATGTTTCTGAAACCGGGCGATCAGGTGTCGGTCGCGGATTTGAATAAAGGGGTTATTATTCAGTCCGGCAACGATGCCAGCATCGCCATTGCCGACTATGTCGCCGGGAGCCAGGATTCATTCGTCAGCCTGATGAACAGCTATTCGCAGAAACTGGGGTTGACCAATACTACCTTTAAAACTGTACACGGTCTGGATGCGCCGGGCCAGTTCAGTACCGCGCGCGATATGGCGCTCCTCGGGAAAGCCTTAATTCATGATGTGCCCGATGAGTACGCCATTCACAAGGAAAAAGAGTTCACCTTTAATAAGATCCACCAGCCGAACCGTAACCGGCTGCTGTGGAACACCAGTATGAACGTGGACGGCATGAAAACCGGCACCACCGACGGCGCTGGTTACAACCTGGTGGCTTCCGCGACGCAGGGCGGTATGCGCCTGATCTCGGTGGTGCTGGGCGCGAAAACCGACCGCATTCGCTTTAATGAATCCGAGAAACTACTCAACTGGGGTTTCCGCTTCTTCGATACCGTAACGCCAATCAAACCCGATGCCACTTTTGTCACTCAGCGCGTCTGGTTTGGCGATAGCAGCGAAGCGAAGCTCGGCGCGGGTGAGGCGGGCTCGATCACTATCCCGAAAGGGCAGCTTAATAATTTGAAAGCGAGCTACACACTGACGCAGCCGGAACTACAAGCGCCGCTGAGCAAAGGCCAGGTGGTGGGCACGATCGATTTTCAACTGAACGGTAAAACCATCGAACAGCGTCCGCTGGTGGTAATGGAAGCGGTGCAAGAGGCCGGGTTTATCGGCCGGATGTGGGATTTTGTTCTGCTGAAATTCCACCAGTGGTTTGGCGGCTGGTTCTCCTGACATTAACTGGCCGTGCCCCGGCGGGCACGGCCTGTACATCAATCAGTACATCAAGGTGATTTGCTGCTGTTTGGCGAACTGCACCATGCTGTCATCCGGACGGCAGTCGCTGGCAATCACGTCAAACTGGCTGAGCGCGCTCATGCAGGCCGGGCGCACTTTACCGAATTTGCTGTGATCCACTACCAGTACATGATATTGCGCACTCTCCATTGCCCAGTGTTTCACCGGCAACTCTTCGAGATTAAAACAGGTCGCACCCTGTTGCGCATGCACGCCTGCCGCCGAATAGAAGGCGATGTCCGGGCACAGATTTTTCAGCGTCTCATTAAAATTCAGTGGCTTGAAAATAGCATTGCTGGCATGAAATTCGCCGCCGCATAAGATTGCGCGGCACTGCGGTTTTTCCTGTAAAGCCAGAAAAGTATTCAGGGAGTAGCAAACGCCGATAAACGGTAAATCGTCAGAAATGGCGTCAATCACCCATGGCATGGTGGTGCCGCAATCGAAGAAGGCCATCTGATGCGCGCGCAACAGTGCGGCAGCCTGCTTTGCGGCGCGGCGTTTCTCTTCGACCAGCCGGGTTTTTTGATCGCTTAACAGATAGTGGCTGGCTGCGCGCGGTTCCAGCACGATATAACCGCCCAGCAGAACCACTGGAGCGCTGTTGGCGCTGAGATCGCGGCGAATGGTCATCTCTGAAACGCCAAGCAGCGTTGCCGCCTCTTTCAGATGCAGCTTGTCACTGTGCCTGAGCGCCGTCAGTAGCTGGCTAATCCGTTCGTCACGTCTTGTTTCCATATTTCCCCTGAATAAAAGAAAGCCCTGCATTGAGCAGGGCGTTCATCTTACCTTTGGTGCCGGGCTTAGTCACGTACCCAGCCACGGCGAATCAGCGTTGCAAAGCAGAACCGATAAATCTGCTGAATGATACGATAGAGCGCCGGACCAAAAGCTTGCCACAGAATTTGCGCGCTCAGGCAACCGCTGATGCCGACTAACAGCGCGCCGAACATATCCAGCGGCCAGTGGACGCCAAGATAGACGCGCGACCAGGCGATCGCCAGACCAACCGCCATTAGCACGGTGCCCGACCACAGGCGGTGCCAGGCGAGGAAAGCCACGGCAAAAGTAAAGATGACCGTACCGTGGTCGCTCGGGAAAGAACTGTCCGGGGCATGTGGCAGAAAGTTATAGCCGACATGATCGGCAAAAGGACGATCGTGCGGCAATAAGTGGCCTAATAACAGTGAGATGCACATGCTAACTACTATCGCCATCGACACTTTCATCACCAGTTGACGCTGGGCGTTAACCTGATGATGTGGGCCCCACAGCCAAAGACCTACCGCCAGTAGCGGTACAATACTGATGAGATCGCTGGCGCTAAATTCGGCCAGCACAATTAACCAGCGTGGGGAGTCGGGCGTTGCGTTAATCCAGTAGAACAGCGTGTGGTTGAGGCTCTCTAACATAGGTTTGTTACTCTTTGATTAAACGACCACATTTGCACGAAAGTGCCCACCTTAAAAGCGCGTCGGCAAACGGAAACGGTAAAGGGGTTTTATCTTACACCCCGGAGAGTTAGACGATTCTTAAACAAAACTGTAATAATTGCGCACACTACGTCCAGGAGGTTAAGAAAACCTTAATTGGCCGAAAAGCGCTAAATTTAGGCAATGGCTGCAAATTCGCTATCACCGCTGGACGGCTTTTATTACACTCTGCGCGATTTTTCATAGATGAAGAGACAGCATGCAAAACGATTCCTTATCTGGCCAACGTCTGGGACGACGGGCGCTACTATTTCCCATCTGCCTGGTGCTTTACGAATTCTCGACTTATATCGGCAATGACATGATCCAACCCGGCATGCTGGCGGTGGTGGAGCAATACAACGCCGGGATCGAATGGGTGCCAACGTCCATGACCGCTTACCTGGCGGGCGGCATGTTTTTACAGTGGTTACTGGGGCCGCTGTCGGATCGCATTGGCCGCCGTCCGGTGATGCTGACCGGCGTGGTGTGGTTCATTGTGACCTGCCTTGCCACGCTGCTGGCGCAAAATATCGAACAATTCACGCTGCTGCGTTTTTTACAGGGCATCAGCCTGTGCTTTATTGGCGCGGTGGGCTACGCCGCGATTCAGGAATCCTTTGAAGAGGCCGTGTGTATCAAAATCACGGCGTTGATGGCCAATGTGGCGCTGATTGCGCCGCTGCTTGGCCCTCTGGTAGGCGCAGCCTGGGTGCATGCCGCGCCGTGGCAGGGGATGTTTGTGCTGTTCGCACTGCTGGCGGCGTTCTCCTTCTTTGGTCTGCAAAAAGCGATGCCGGAAACGGCTACCCGTCTTGGCGAGCCACTCTCGCTGAAGGCGTTGTGGCGCGATTATGCTGAAGTCATGAAAAACCTGCGTTTTGTCGCTGGCGCACTGGCGACGGGGTTTGTCAGCCTGCCGTTACTGGCGTGGATCGCCCAGTCGCCGATTATCATCATTAGCGGTGAACAACTCAGCAGCTATCAGTACGGCCTGTTGCAGGTGCCGATTTTCGGCGCGTTGATTCTCGGTAACCTGGTTCTGGCGCATCTGACATCGCGGCGCACCGTACGGGCGCTGATCATTATGGGCGGCTGGCCGATTGCTGCCGGGTTGCTGCTGGCGGCAGTTGCGACGCTGGTGTCATCACATGCTTATTTATGGATGACTGCCGGGTTGAGCCTCTACGCTTTTGGCATCGGGCTGGCGAATGCCGGGCTGGTGCGCCTGACGCTGTTCGCCAGCGAGATGAGTAAGGGCACGGTGTCGGCGGCGATGGGCATGTTGCAGATGTTCATCTTTACCGTGGGTATCGAAATCAGCAAACATGCCTGGCTGGCCGGTGGCAACGGTCTGTTCAGCCTTTTCAACCTGGTAAACGGCGCGTTGTGGATCGGCTTGGTGGTGGCGTTTCTGCGCGATAAACGCGTGGGGAATTCGCTGGGCGGTTAAGGCGGCAGAGCGTTTGCGCGCCGCCTTGCGGTTAACAGGTTTCCGCTTGTGCTTGCGGGGCCGGTTTTGCCACGGCGCGCGCGATCAGCGCGGCAATCAGCATCAGACTGAGTACCACCAGCATGGCGTTGCGCAGGCCGTAGTGCTCGCCGAGAAAACCGAGCAGCGGCGGGCCGACGAGGAAAGCCAGGTAACCGGTAGTCGCTACCACGCTAACGCGGGTAGGGGCATCCGGGCCGGTATCGCTGGCGGCTGAGATGGTCAGCGGGAAGCCCAGAGACGCGCCAAGCCCCCACAAAATCACCGACACGCCTGCCACCCAGGCGCTGTCGACAAAGATAATCAAACCAATCCCCAGCGCACCCATTAGTGCGCTGGCACGAACCACAGTCACGCGGCTATAGCGATCGATAAACCAACCGCCGGTAAAACGGCCAACGGTCATACCAAGGGTGAAACCGGCGTAGATCAGTGAGCCGGAAGTGGGGCTAAAACCGTGACCGTCCACCATCAGCAGCGGCAACCAGTCGTTGGCGGAGCCTTCTGCAAACGCCATCGCCAGTACCACCACGCCAATCAGCAACAATTGGCTATCGCGCCAGAAAGGTCTTCCCTTCTTCCTCTGTGCGTTCTCTTCTGCGGAGTTTTTACCGGTGCCATCCGGAATAACGGCAATCGCCACGATAATCGGCACAATAGCCGCCAGCGCCGCCAACAGAATATGCACATTGGCAGTGAGGCCGAGCGCGGTTAACGTCATGCCGATCCCTGCGCCGACCAGCGTGCCGAAGCTGTAAAAACCGTGCATCATCGGCAGCACGGTTTTATTCATTTTATGTTCGACCTCTGCGCCTTCAATATTCATCGCGACTTCGCCCGCGCCGAGGCTGCCGCCGAACACGGCCAGCCCGATGGCAAACAGCAGCGGTGAAGCGACCCACAACGCGAGGCTGAGGATAATCATGCCGAGCACGGAAAAGGACATGCTGGCGCGGATCACTTTGCGTGCGCCGAAGCGTTTAACCAGCCACGCGGAAGAGAGAATACCGCTCATGGAACCGATCGACAGGCCAAACAGCACGCCGCCCATTTCCGCTGTCGAGACAGATAAAATATCGCGGATTGCTGGCGTACGTGTTGCCCAGGAAGCCATCAATAATCCGGGCAGGAAAAAGAAAGTAAACAGTGCCCACAGACGGTTGCGCAAGGCGTTGCGGGAGGCAGTCTCGGTCATCACTTCGCGTCGGAGAATGAAAAGGTGAGATAACACTAGCAAGGGAGTGTACATTTGTACATAAATCAGTGAGAGGCGCTATGGCACGACGACCGAATGACCCGCAGCGGCGCGACCGCATTCTTGAAGCGACGCTGGACACTATCGGCGCACACGGCATCCAGGCGGTAACCCACCGCAAAATCGCCAGTTGTGCGGATGTCCCGCTCGGCTCGATGACTTACTATTTTTCCGGCATTGACGCGCTGCTTGAAGAGGCATTCAGCCGCTTTACCGGGCAGATGTCAGCCCAGTACGCTACTTTTTTTGATGGTGTCGACAGCCCGGCGCGGGCCTGTGATGCACTTACAGACCTGATCTACGGCGCACAGGTGACCACCGCGCGCAATATGGAACTGATGTACCAGCTCTATGCGTTTATGAGCCGCCAGCCAGTGCTGAAAAGCGTGATGCAAAACTGGATGCAATCCAGCCAGACAACCCTTGAACGCTGGTTTGATCCGGTCACGGCGCGCGCGCTGGATGCCTTATCGAAGGGATGACGCTGCACTTTGTGACCGACAGGCAGCCGCTGAGCCGCGAAGAGATCCGCCTAATGATTGGCCGTATCGCCGGGCTCTGAGCGGAATTCGTTATCCTGCAACCGGCAGGCGCGGCGGCTGACATCCAGCGCCAGGCACAGCGCGACATCGCGAGCAAAACCCCGCTCCTGAAGCTCTCTCGCGGAGGCACAGTGATGCAAATCAGCGAGACTGCTTTCACCAAATGCCGCCGCTGCGGCATGGGCTTCCGGGGACAGATGGCGCTTGTCGAGGGCGGCAATAATCGCGCCCGCCGCCAGATAATCTTCTACCGCCGGGCGCAGGCTACCATCCGGCCAGCGCTCTCCGGCTGGGATCAGCAAAATGCGTTGAAAACCGGCGCAGGCCTGTGCGGTAGCGCTCCGGTTGCGGAAGCAGCCGCTAAATACTGCCGCGCCGCAGTCGCGTGCTTTGAAGGAGATCGTCGAACCGTTCGGCGAGGGCAGCACCAGCCGGTGCCCGGCGGGAATATCATGCAATGAGGTCGGTGAGAGCGTATAGCGATCGCCACTGAACGTGCGTTCGAAACTGGCGACATCGGCACCTTTCTCCTGTGCATAACGCAGCGCGCTGTCATCTTTCCACGGCCATGGATAGATCAGTGCATCGTTATCATTTGCCAGGCTGACGCAGGTGGAAAACGACATCACATCGACAATCACCACGCAATCCGCTTCGTGCGCCAGATGTTCCGCCGCCGCTAAACCCCACTCCAGTCGTACTTCAAACGGGTTTTGGTTGTACCAGGCATTGCTCATCTGAGGAGGTCTCTGTTAGTTGTCGTCCGGTAATAAAGCAGAATAGTGCGATGAAATACAATCCACTGGGCGATTTCTCTGTAAAAGGGTCTGCATATATTCATCTAAAATTCAGATGTGTTTCATCCACTTATTGAGTTTGACGTTAAAAACATCGCTGGTAATGTCTGTGACGACCATTTCCACTTTGCCCGCACTCGCCTATTTTTTTAATGAGAATGGAGAGGTGCATAATGCGAGGTCGATTCACTATAGCGGGGTGGTTTCTGATGGCGAGTATTTCAGGTTCGGCATGGGCTGCCACCCATGAGCTGGCGGGCAATACGCCAGGTGCGGAGGTCATTAACGTTGAAAAATCCCGCGGGCAGATCGATTTACTGAGCAATATCGTTTACAGCCAGATTCGCAATGTACGTTCCGTTCGCCAATTAAATATGTCACTCCTGGTTCCGCGCACCAGCGCGCTGAAACCAGCCATTGTCTACTTCCCCGGTGGCGGTTTTACTTCTGCCGATTACGACAAATTTATTGAAATGCGTATGGCGCTGGCGGAAGCGGGGTTTGTTGTCGCCGCAGCGGAGTATCGTGTTGTGCCGAATACTTTCCCTGCGCCGCTGGAAGATGGTAAAGCCGCAGTGCGCTATTTGCGCGCACATGCGAAAGAGTACAACATCGATCCGCAACGAATCGGTGTGTTGGGGGATTCTGCTGGTGGCTGGATGGCCCAGATGCTCGGCACAACCAACAACATAAAAACCTTCGATACCGGCGATAACACCAATCAATCGTCAGCAGTGCAGGCGGTTGCAACGTTATATGGCATTTCAAACTTGCTGAATATCGGCGAAGGATTCCCGCAAGAGATCCAACAGGTGCATCGATCCCCGGCGGTCACCGAATCGCTGTTAGTGAACGGCGCGGCTTTCAGGAATTTCCCCGGCGCGACCATCGACAGCGATAAACAAAAAGCGCTGAATGCCAGCCCGGTGGGGCATATCAGCGGTAATGAGCCACCGTTTCTTATTATGCACGGCAGCGCCGATACGCTGGTATCGCCGGAGCAGAGCGCACAGCTTTACAATGCGTTAAAAGAGAAACATGACAAGGTGAAATACATCCTGGTCAACGGCGCGGAGCATGGCGATATTTCCTGGTTCCAGCCTGTAGTGATCAAAACGGTAGTCGAATGGTTCAAACAGACGTTGGGCGCACCCGTTAACGGTGAGGGCAAAGCGGCAAGCGGTAAAGACAGCAACCTGTAAGCGATTCCCGACAACAAAAAACATTTATGTAAATGAGTTAATAAAAGCAATGGATTGTATTTAAATCAATAAGATATGTAGGTGATTAAAAGTGGCGATGACGGCCGTTGTCGCCACTTGTCGGATGCCTTACTTTAATTATTCTTGAGAGTTATTAGTCCCTATGAGAAAACATCCGTAGGGTCATTAATAAAGCCACCTTCCATGAATTGTTGCATTTCCGCCCAGCCCATATCGCTGACATAGTGTATGAGTATGTTAGTTTGCACTAGAATTTCTTCAAATTGTTCAATACGTTGTTTGAAACTACATGCAGGGTCAGAGCAACGGCATGTGTGTTTGATGTCATCTACTCTGCCGAGCAATAGCGAATAAGGGGTTTCAAGTCGTGCACAATAATCAACACGATAGTTGTGAGACTGTGTTGCTTGAATATTGTGAAGCGGATCCAAAAGCACAATGTTAAATATCTGCTGCTCATCCCAAAAACCGACAACTCGGCCTAATGACTTTGAGCAGTAGGGTAATGTCCTAATATGGAGCATCTGAAAAATGCTAACTGGAAAATCAATAATCGGTTGATTATTCTTTGCATTGCAAATCGTTAACGCAAAGGAATTGTATGGATATTTCGCAGATAGCTAATGGTATTGCCGATAGTTTGTCCAGCTTGCCAAGAGGCTTTGGTCTGGGGGTGGTTAGAACATGGGAAGGTGCAGGAATTGTCAACCGCAGGGATAAATACCGCAACGAGGAAGAGAACGAACGGTTTTTCAGAATGATAAAGGGGATGGGTAATCCTGAAACGCCGTTAAGGCGGCTTGTCACGATAATTATTAATGATTTTTATCAAAAGCTGGGAGCAAAGGGAAAAGAGGCCATTAATAATAAGTTGCTTTATGGTAGTGGTGCTGTAGCGGGAAAAGTTGGCGGACAGATAGCGATTGCCCAAATGGCAGCAGCGATCATCATTCGTAAGGTTATGGTCGAAAAGGCATACCAGCATTTCATCAGGTTCGCATCCTCTGCCAGTCTGAACCTTATTATGATTCAGGGCTTGATCGAGGAGGCGGCCAGAGCATCGCGCAGAATGAGGGATGAGTACCCTACTGTTTATATGGCTGTTCAGCGTGAACACCTTGATATGATTTATTTTTTAGTTGAGAAAGAGATGGAGCCCTACCTGATGTTTATTAAAGGTCATCCTTTCACTTGCAAGGGAGTAGAGGATGAACTCTGTAAAATCATTTCTGGTTAAAATGACTTCACATGCACTTGAGGGAACTATTACGTTTCTGTCAGTGCTTTTTGCAATGGGTTCACTTTACTGGTTTGAGAGCGGATGGCTTAAGTTTGTCGGAATGGCGGGTTCGTTGATCGTCGGGTATGTGATTACATATTGGGTCGCCCGGATGAGGGATTAGCTTTCATCATATCCAGGGTTGCGGCGTGTCTTCAGTTGTCATCCAAAAATAAAAGTGCCGCCATATAGCTTTAAAGATGTCAGTAAGATAATGTTTTTAAATGGTTATTTTTCAAGGCAACAAAAAACCCATCAACCTTGAACCAAAATGGCGGGGTTGATGGGCTCCACAAAATGGGGACATCAAAGAAAAGCAGTGGCACTAGTTATGACTGACGCCCCAGAAAAAAGTTCTGCGCATAACGGAAATATTTTTCAGCTTCAGCGTTATCCGAGCCCCGGCCAGATGATGATAATCAGCGTCCCCGCCAGGGTTAACAACACGTTGGCGATCGCGTAGGTTCCGGCGTAGCCCAGTGCCGGGATATTGCTGCGCGCGGTATCGCTGATGATCTCCATAGCGGGCGCGCAGGTACGTGCACCCATCATCGCACCAAAGAGCAGGGCGCGGTTCATTTTCAGCACATATGCGCCGAACAGGAAACAGATCAGCACCGGAACGAGGCTTACGATCAACCCGGCGATCAGCATCTGTCCCCCGATGGCACCCAGGCCATGGCTAATGCCGCTACCGGCGCTTAAGCCCACACCGGCCATAAACACCATCAGACCAAACTCTTTCACCATCATCAGCGCACCTTGAGGGATATAGCCGAACGTCGGGTGGTTCGCACGCAGGAAGCCAAGCATGATACCGGCAAACAGCAGACCTGCAGCATTACCAACGCCAAAACTGAACGAACTGAACTGGAAGGTGATCATGCCGATCATCAGGCCGACAATAAAGAAGGCGCAGAAGGCGAGCAGATCGGTAACCTGGCTGTGAATCGAGATAAAGCCGATACGGTCGGCAATGGTTTTCACCCGGCGGGCATCGCCGCTGATTTGCAGCACGTCGCCTTTATTGAGCACGATATTGTCGTCGATCGGCATTTCAATCTGACTACGGATCACGCGGTTAAGAAAACAACCGTGATCGGTCAGTTTCAGCTGTGCGAGACGGCGGCCAACCACATTGTGATTTTTCACCACCACCTCTTCCGTCACGATGCGCATATCCAGCAGATCGCGATCGAACACCTCTTTACCGTTGCGGAAACTTGGATCGAGGCGCGCATGCGCGTCCGGGTAACCGACCAGCGAGATCTCATCGCCCATTTGCAGCACCGCGTCACCGTCCGGGCTGGCGAGAATGCCGTTGCGGCGAATACGCTCAATATAACAACCGGTCTGGCGATAGATTCCCAGCTCGCGCAGGTTTTTGCCGTCTGCCCAGGACACCAGCTCCGGCCCGACGCGGTAAGCGCGGATCACCGGCAGATAAACTTTGCGATGGGCATCGGTATCAAGGCCGCGTTCGCGCGCGATCTGTTGGGCACTGGTTTGCAGATCCTGGTGTTGCAGCTTCGGCAAATAACGCGCACCGAAAATCAGGCTGACCAGACCAATCAGGTAGGTTAATGCGTAGCCAAGGCTGAGGTTATCCAGCGCTTTGGCAAGATGGCCGCTCTCCATCGACGTATGGCGCAGCGTATCGCCTGCGCCAACCAGAACGGGGGTTGAGGTCATTGAACCTGCCAGCATCCCGGCAGTGAGGCCAATATCCCAGCCGAACAATTTTCCCAGACCTAAGGCGATTAATAGCGCGCTGCCAACTAATACCAGCGCGAGCATCAGATAATTTTTGCCGTCGCGAAAAAAAATCGAAAAAAAGTTGGGGCCAGCTTCAACGCCCACACAAAAAATAAACAGCATAAAGCCAAGATTTAATGCATCCGTGTTTATGCTGAAATGCTGTTGACCTAATAATAACGAAACGACTAAAACGCCAATGGAATTACCGAGTTGTACCGAACCCAGACGTAATTTACCAAGACACAGGCCGAGTGCCAGTACGACAAACAATAACAGTATGTAATTCCCGTTTAACAAATCTGCGACGTTTATATTCACGGAGGCTAACTTCTTGTTTACTTGTAACTTGTTGAAAGTAATGGTTATTTGAGCTAATGTTTTGATCGTGTGCTGGCATAAAAAAGCGGTGTCGCACCAGACATTCTTCGCAAAACAAAAACAGGGCGATAGTTTAATCGGATTAGATTACAACGGCTAGTGAGAATCGCGTCTTTACGGTCAGGCCATTTCAGATATGGATTGCCGTTCCCCTTTATCTGTCCAGACATTCTTTTGAACGAACTGGTGTGTGATAGAGAGTCAGGAGGATTGTTTGAAACTCAGGCGACGTCGGCTCGGTGTTATTTGTAGTTTTTTACTCTTTATTGCGGTATGCCTTTCTTTGGTCGTTAGCATGGAAGGGGATTTGCCAGGTTCTGGTAAACCCGAAACAGGTTTGTTGTTTTTTATATTGCCCGGGATTGCCAGCGGCCTTGTTGCTCGCCGTCGCAGAGTGGTTAATGCGCTGCTGGGGGCGCTGCTGGCGCTACCGTTCTGCTATCTACTGATTCATCTGTTTCTGCAACCGTCGCGATCGGTCTGGCAGGAGCTGGCCTGGCTGTTCAGCGCGTTGTTCTGGTGTGGGATCGGCGGTCTGGTGTGTCTGTTTGTAGGCAGAATGTTCAGGCACTAAACGCCCCGGAGGTGGGGGCGCTAGTCGATCGTTATGCAAACAGGCCGAAATGCTGTTTGGCGTAAGCTTCAAAATCAGTGCAGCCGCCAATGTGTTGCTGGTCGAGGAAAATCTGCGGTACGGTTTCAACCGGCTTACCGACGGTTTTTTCCAGATCGGCTTTCGTGATCCCTTCCGCGTGAATATCGACATAGCGATAGTTGAAATCATCACGTTCAGTGGTCAGTTTTTCTGCCAGCTCTTTTGCGCGCACGCAGTACGGGCAGCCTGGGCGGCCAAAAATTACAGCAAACATACTCTCTCCTTAAACCTGAAGGTTAATGGTCGCTATCATGAACAACCCCAGGTCAGATGGAAAGTAGGTTCTGCCTGTTGCATTAATCTCTGCAACCTTTCAGGACAATTTCGGCTTACTGCAATCCTCCGTCTCTGTCCTATACTCGGGGGTCTTGTTTATACGGGGATTATTGATCATGACACCAACGATTGACTTGCTGTGCGCCCATCGTTCCATTCGCCACTTTACCGATCAACCTGTCACACAGGAACAGCGTGAGGCAATTATCGCCAGCGCGCAGGCGACCTCCAGCTCCAGCTTTTTACAATGCAGCTCAATCATTCGCATAACCGATATGGCGATGCGTGAGCAACTGGTGACATTGACCGGTGGGCAGCAGCATGTCGCTCAGGCGGCTGAGTTCTGGGTGTTCTGCGCGGATTTCCATCGTAACTTTGAGATCAGCCCGGAAGCGAAACCCGGCCTTGCAGAACAACTGCTGCTGGGTGTGGTGGATACCGCGCTGATGGCGCAAAACGCCTTTACGGCTGCGGAATCTCTGGGGCTCGGCGGTGTTTATATCGGCGGTATTCGTAATAATATCGAAGCGGTGGGTGAACTGTTACAGGTACCAAAACATGTGCTGCCGTTGTTTGGCCTGTGTCTTGGCTGGCCGGCGGACGACCCGGGTTTAAAACCGCGTATGCCGACGTCGCTGCTGGTGCATGAAAACCATTATCAGCCGCTGGATCGCGAGGTACTGGCGCAATATGACGATGAGATCGCCAACTACTATCTGACGCGTGGCAGCAATACGCGCCGCGATACCTGGAGCGATCATATCCGTCGCACGCTGATTAAAGAGAATCGTCCCTTTATTCTCGATTATTTGCATAAACAGGGATGGGCAACACGCTAATTCCCGTTCATCCTGCACTTCTCTGCGTGTATGATACGCGGGCTTTAACGGCTCTTTTTTAGCGAGGTACAGGGTGAGAATTGCCATATTGTCCCGGGACGGAACGCTCTATTCATGTAAACGCCTGCGCGAAGCGGCTGCGCAGCGCGGCCATCTGGTCGAAATTTTCGATCCTCTCTCCTGTTACATGAATATCAGCCCTGCGGCATCGTCCATTCACTATAAAGGCCGTCAGCTCCCGTATTTTGATGCGGTGATCCCACGCATTGGCTCCGCCATTACCTTTTATGGTACGGCTGCGCTGCGCCAGTTTGAAATTCTGGGCAGCTATCCGCTTAATGAATCCGTCGCCATTACTCGCGCCAGAGATAAACTGCGCTCGCTGCAACTGTTGGCGCGCCAGGGGATCGATTTACCGGTGACCGGCATCGCGCATTCGCCGGATGACACCAGCGATCTGATCGATATGGTCGGAGGCGCGCCGTTGGTGGTAAAGCTGGTGGAAGGCACGCAGGGAATTGGCGTGGTGCTGGCGGAAACTCGGCAGGCGGCAGAAAGCGTGATTGACGCGTTTCGCGGCCTGAATGCGCATATCCTGGTGCAGGAGTTTATCGCCGAAGCCAAAGGCTGCGATGTCCGCTGTTTTGTCGTCGGCAATGAAGTGGTTGCGGCCATTGAACGCCGGGCGAAAGAGGGGGATTTTCGCTCTAACCTGCACCGGGGCGGGCAGGCGACCATCGCTAACATCACGCCGCGCGAACGCGAAATCGCGCTGGCTGCCGCGCATACTCTGGGGCTGGATGTCGCGGGTGTGGATATTCTGCGCGCGAATCGAGGGCCGCTGGTGATGGAAGTGAACGCGTCGCCGGGGTTGGAAGGCATCGAAAAGGCCACCGGCATTGATATTGCCGGGCGAATGATCGAGTGGATTGAGCGTCAGGCAACGCCTGGATTTTGCCTGAAAACAGGCGGCTAGGGCATTTTCCTGCGCTATTAATGGTACCTGGCGTGCTTTTTGCGTAAGCTATGGGCAATTTTTCAGTAAGAGAGCATTACGTTATGGATTCACTCGTCGTTCCTGGTCTGGACACGCTTCGTCACTGGCTCGACGAACTGGGCATCACTTTTTTTGAGTGTGATAACTGTCAGGCGCTGCACCTGCCGCATATGCAAAATTTTGATGGCGTGTTCGATGCGAAGCTCGACCTGGTTAATGACATCATGCTGTTTACGGCGATGGCGGAAGTTAAACCTTCGGCGCTGCTGGCGCTGTCAGCGGATCTCTCTGCCATTAACGCCAGTTCGTTGACTGTAAAAGCGTTTCTCGATATTCAGGATGATAATCTGCCGAAGCTGGTGGTGTGTCAGTCCTTATGCGTTGGGCCGGGTGTGACCTTCGAGCAGTTCGCCTGGTTTATGCGCCAGAGTGAGGAGCAGATTTCCATGGTGATTATGGAAGCCAACGCGCACCAGATGCTGTTTCTTGCGACAGAAGGCGAGGAAGAGTTCGTCGCGGGTGACGCAACGCGCAATTTTCTCCACTAATTCTTTGTCGCAATTCATGCAGTCGCTGCCAGCGCGGCTGCAAAATAAATATTTTTATTTTGCTTTTAACCTTTCTTTAAAGAACTATTCACTGCAATTCCGGCGGTGAAGGCTTATCCCATAGACATATCCTGCATAAAAAATTGATAAACCGCGTTTTTTAATTTGACCTATAGCCTCAAACCCTGGCTACAGTTATTCTTGCGCTGTTTATACCCGTCATACTTCAAGTTGCATGTGCGTTGACTTTTTTATTCAGCTCATCCCTGAGCCTTACCCCTTCGGGGCCGCTGCTTACAGCGTTCAAATCTGCTCCCGGCAGATTTGTCGCTCACCCCAGTCACTTACTGGAGTAAGTCGAATTATTTAGGGTAAATAACAGCATGCGGTGTCTGCCGGAAGAGTTTTCTCCTCCGAGTCTGTGCAGAATGACAAAATATGCATGATTCTTGCATACCTTAAAATGCGTACATTTGGTTCGTATGTTAACGGGCTTTTCCAGAAGGAATGAGATATGACCGCCTTGAGCAAAAAATGGGTATCAGGTCTTGTCGCGGGTGCGTTGATGGCTGTCTCTGCCAGCACGCTCGCAGCCGAGCAAAAGACGCTGCATGTATATAACTGGTCTGATTATATTGCGCCGGACACCGTCGCAAATTTCGAAAAAGAAACCGGTATTAAAGTCGTTTATGACGTGTTTGACTCCAACGAAGTGCTGGAAGGCAAACTGATGGCGGGCAGCACCGGCTTCGATCTGGTGGTGCCGTCGGCAAGTTTCCTTGAGCGCCAACTGGCCGCCGGAGTATTCCAGCCGCTGGATAAGAGCAAGCTGCCAAACTGGAAAAACCTCGATCCAGACGTGCTGAAGATGGTTGCTAAGCATGATCCGGACAACAAATACGCCATGCCGTACCTGTGGGCGACCACCGGTATTGGTTATAACGTCGATAAAGTTAAAGCCGTACTGGGCAAAGATGCGCCGGTGAACAGTTGGGATCTGGTACTGAAGCCGGAAAATCTGGAAAAACTGAAAAGCTGCGGCGTCTCTTTCCTCGATGCGCCGGAAGAAATTTTTGCTACCGTGCTGAACTACCTCGGCAAAGATCCGAACAGTACCAAAGCGGATGATTACACCGGTCCGGCAACGGATTTGCTGCTGAAGCTGCGTCCGAATATCCGTTATTTCCACTCTTCGCAATACATCAACGATCTGGCTAATGGCGACATCTGCGTGGCGATTGGTTGGGCAGGGGACGTATGGCAGGCCGCTAACCGCGCGAAAGAAGCGAAAAATGGCGTCAACGTGACCTACACCATTCCGAAAGAAGGCGCGCTGGCATTCTTTGACGTCTTCGCGATGCCAGCCGATGCGAAAAATAAAGATGAAGCTTATCAGTTCCTTAACTATCTGATGCGCCCGGATGTGATTGCCCATATCAGCGATCACGTGTTCTACGCGAACGGCAACAAAGCCTCTGTTCCACTGATCAGCGAAGAAGTGCGTAACAACCCGGCAATCTTCCCGCCGCCGGATGTCTTCGCCAAGCTGTTTACGCTGAAAGTCCAGGATCCGAAGATTGACCGCGTAAGAACCCGCGCATGGACTAAAGTTAAAAGCGGCAAGTAAATCAATTACCTGACCGGTGATTTGAGTGCACCAGTATGGTGCAATTGCCCCAAAGCTGGACAGAGGTACTGCGCCTCTGTTCAGCCATTTGTAAGTCAACCTGTTGAAACAGGGTGATGTTTATGCCGGAGATCACTGGATTGAACGATGCTATTCCCCGCCCACAGGCGAAGAGCCGCAAGGATCTGACACCGCTGCTTGAAATTCGTAATCTGACCAAATCGTTTGACGGCCAGCATGCCGTTGATGATGTCAGCCTCACTATCTACAAAGGCGAAATTTTTGCTCTGCTCGGCGCGTCCGGCTGCGGCAAATCGACCTTACTACGTATGCTGGCCGGTTTTGAGCAGCCAACGCAGGGGCAAATTATGCTCGACGGCGTCGATCTGGCGCATGTGCCGCCGTATCTGCGCCCCATTAATATGATGTTTCAGTCTTATGCCCTGTTCCCGCATATGACGGTTGAACAGAACATCGCGTTCGGTCTAAAACAGGACAAGTTGCCGAAAGCGGAAATTGCCAGCCGCGTGGCGGAGATGCTCAATCTGGTGCATATGAGCGAGTTCGCCAAACGTAAGCCGCATCAGCTTTCCGGCGGGCAACGTCAGCGTGTGGCGCTGGCGCGCAGCCTGGCGAAACGCCCGAAATTGCTGTTGCTGGATGAACCGATGGGGGCGCTGGATAAAAAACTGCGTGACCGCATGCAACTGGAAGTGGTGGATATCCTCGAGCGTGTTGGCGTGACCTGCGTAATGGTGACGCACGATCAGGAAGAGGCGATGACCATGGCTGGCCGTATCGCCATCATGAACCGCGGTAAATTCGTGCAGATTGGTGAGCCGGAAGAGATTTATGAGCATCCGACCACCCGCTACAGCGCTGAATTTATCGGCTCGGTCAATGTCTTCGAAGGGTTACTGAAAGCGCGTCAGGATGATGGCCTGGTGATCGAGTCTCCGGGGTTGGTGCATCCGCTGAAGGTTGATCCGGATGCTTCAGTGGTGGACAACGTGCCTGTGTACGTGGCGCTGCGACCGGAAAAAATCATGCTCTGCGACGAGCCACCAGCCGATGGCTACAACTTTGCCGTCGGCGAAGTTGTGCATATTGCCTACCTTGGCGATCTTTCTATTTATCATGTGCGTGTGCAAAGCGGGCAGATGATTAGCGCCCAGTTGCAAAACGCGCATCGCTACCGTAAAGGCGCACCCACCTGGGGCGACGAAGTTCGTCTTTGTTGGGATGCCGATAGTTGTGTGGTTCTGACGGTTTAAGGAGCGGTGATGAGTACACTGGAGCCGCCGGCCCGCGTTGAAAAAGCGGGCGGTTTAACACTGTGGCTGGCGCGTATGCAGATGCGCCACGGGCGCAAGCTGGTGATTGCACTGCCCTATATCTGGCTTATTTTGCTGTTTCTGCTGCCGTTTTTGATTGTCTTCAAAATCAGCCTTGCAGAAATGGCGCGCCAGATCCCGCCGTATACCGATCTGATTGAGTGGGCCGACAGCCAGCTTACGGTCACGTTGAATATCGGCAACTTCCTGCAACTGACCGACGATCCACTCTACATAGAGGCGTACCTGCAATCGCTGGAAGTGGCGGCGATTTCCACGCTGTGCTGTCTGCTGCTTGGCTATCCGCTTGCCTGGGCGGTGGCGCACAGTAAGCCGTCAACGCGCAATATACTACTGTTGTTGGTGATCCTGCCGTCGTGGACGTCGTTCCTGATCCGCGTGTATGCGTGGATGGGCATTTTGAAGAGCAATGGTGTGCTGAATAACGTTCTGATGTGGTTGGGCGTTATCGATCAGCCGCTGAACATTCTGCACACCAACCTGGCGGTCTATATTGGCATTGTTTATGCTTACCTGCCGTTTATGGTGCTGCCGATTTATACCGCGTTGACGCGTATCGACTATTCGCTGGTGGAAGCCTCGCTGGATCTCGGCGCACGGCCGCTGAAAACCTTCTTCAGCGTGATTGTGCCGCTGACCAAAGGTGGGATTATCGCCGGGTCGATGCTGGTGTTTATCCCGGCGGTAGGTGAGTTTGTGATCCCGGAACTGCTTGGCGGCCCGGACAGCATCATGATTGGGCGCGTGCTGTGGCAGGAGTTCTTTAATAACCGCGACTGGCCGGTGGCCTCTGCGGTAGCGGTGATCATGCTGTTGTTGCTGATTGTACCGATCATGTGGTTCCACAAACATCAGCAGAAACAGGCGGGGGATCATGCATGAACAACTTACCGGTAGTGCGATCGCCGTGGCGCATCCTGATCCTGGTGCTTGGGTTCTCATTCCTGTATGCGCCGATGCTGATGCTGGTGATCTACTCGTTCAACAGTTCGAAGCTGGTAACGGTATGGGCGGGCTGGTCAACGCGCTGGTACGGTGAACTGTTCCACGATGATGCGATGATGAGTGCGGTGGGCTTAAGCCTGACCATTGCCGCCTGTGCCGCAACAATGGCGGCGATTCTCGGCACCATAGCCGCTGTGGTGATGGTGCGTTTTGGCCGTTTCCGTGGCTCCAATGGTTTCGCTTTTATGATCACTGCGCCGCTGGTGATGCCGGATGTGATTACCGGTCTGTCGCTGCTGCTGCTGTTTGTGGCGCTCGGGCATGCGATTGGTTGGCCTTCGGATCGCGGGATGTTAACCATCTGGCTGGCGCACGTCACGTTCTGTACTGCTTATGTGGCGGTGGTGATCTCCTCACGCCTGCGTGAACTTGATCGCTCGATTGAAGAGGCAGCGATGGACCTGGGCGCAACGCCGCTGAAGGTCTTCTTTGTCATTACGCTGCCGATGATCATGCCAGCGGTGATTTCCGGCTGGCTGCTGGCCTTTACGCTGTCGCTGGATGATCTGGTGATCGCCAGCTTTGTCTCCGGGCCGGGCGCGACGACGCTGCCGATGCTGGTCTTCTCCAGCGTACGTATGGGGGTAAACCCGGAAATCAACGCGCTGGCGACGCTGATCCTCGGCGTGGTCGGGATTGTTGGTTTAATCGCCTGGTATCTGATGGCGCGCACGGAAAAGCAGCGGATTCGTGATATCCAGCGTGCAAGACAAGATCATTCTCATTAGAATCGGGAAATTGTGTCGCTGATGCCGCGCTTGTCGCGGCATTTTTTCACAGGGAAATCACAGGATTGGGCTTCTTTAAGAAAACCACACATCACGCGAAACTGAATGTACCCGCGATGGTGCAGGTGGCGGCTATTGCCATCATCACCATTCGCTGTGTCGATGTGCTGATGGTGCTCAATGTACTGGGCGGGCGCGGTATTATCGATTTTGTCCAGCGCAGCACGCAGACCTGGGCGCTGACGCTGATTTTTCTCGGCAGCCTGTTGCTGGTGTTTATCGAGATCCTCTGCGCGTTTTCGGTGGTGAAAGGACGCAACTGGGCGCGCTGGATCTATCTTCTGACGCAGCTTATCGCCACCGGCTATTTGTGGGCCGCCTCACTCGGCTATGGTTATCCGGAGCTGTTCAGTATTGCCGGTGGGTCGCGCCGGGAGATTTTCCGTTCGCTGATGCTGCAAAAACTGCCAGATATGCTGGTGTTATTCCTGCTGTTTATCCCCACGCCCAGCCGACGCTTTTTCCGCCTACAATAACGGTGGTACAATCCCGGCCCCGCAAAACGAAAGGCTTTATTATGCAGTGCGCTCTCTACGATGCTGGTCGCTGTCGCTCTTGTCAGTGGATCGAACAACCGCTTGCCACCCAGCTTACCGCCAAGATGGACTACCTCCATCACCTGCTGGCGGGGTTGCCGGTAGCAGAGTGGCGCACGCCGGTGAGCGGCCCGGAGCAGGGGTTTCGCAATAAAGCCAAAATGGTAGTCAGCGGCAGCGTAGAAAAACCGTTGCTCGGTATGCTGCATCGCGACGGTACGCCGGAAGATCTCACTGAGTGCCCGCTCTATCCTGACTCTTTTGCCCCGGTTTTTGCTGCGCTTAAACCCTTTATTGCCCGCGCGGGGTTAACGCCTTACAACGTGGCGCGTAAGCGCGGCGAACTGAAATACCTGCTGCTGACCGAAAGCCAGCAGGATGGCGGCATGATGCTGCGTTTTGTATTGCGTTCTGAAACTAAGTTGGCGCAACTGCGTGCCGCGCTGCCGTGGCTGCTGGCGCAATTACCGCAGCTAAAGGTCATTTCGGTAAATATCCAGCCAGTGCATATGGCGATCATGGAAGGGGAGACAGAGATCTTTCTCACCGAACAGCAGGCGCTGGCGGAAAATTTCAATGGTGTGCCGCTGTGGATCCGCCCGCAAAGCTTCTTCCAGACCAACCCGGTCGTCGCCAGTACGCTGTACTCCACTGCCCGTAACTGGGTGCGCGCTTTACCGGTCACACATATGTGGGATCTGTTCTGCGGCGTCGGCGGTTTTGGCCTGCACTGCGCTACACCTGAAATGCGGTTGACCGGCATTGAGATCTCCCCGGAAGCGATCGCCTGCGCAACGCAGTCGGCACAAGTGCTGGGGCTGCACAACCTGCATTTTCAGGCGCTCGATTCCACACAGTTCGCCACTGCGCAACAGGATGTGCCGGATCTGGTGCTGGTTAACCCACCGCGACGCGGCATCGGGGCGGAATTATGTGGCTACTTAAGCCGTATGGCGCCACCTTTTATCGTCTATTCAAGCTGCAATGCACAATCGATGGCGAAAGATATTCGCCAGCTTCCGGGCTATCGCATCGAACGCGTGCAACTGTTTGATATGTTTCCGCATACCGCGCATTACGAGGTACTGACGCTGTTGGTTAAAATATAAAAGCACTTGTGCACAGTGCCGGTTAATTTTCAGATGGGTTAACGGGAAGGTCAGTGCGTTGGTTAATAACAACCGACGGCTGACGACTGAGATGGCCTTTCGTCTCGCCAAAGCGTTTGATACGTCCGCTGAGTTCTGGCTCAACCTGCAAGCGGCCGTTGATTTATGGGAGGTTGAGAACGATATGCGAGCCCAGGAAGAACTGAGTCGGATTGAATTGGCGGCGGATTTTATTGCTCGCCGCGAGGCAGGGACAAAAAAAGTCGCATAAGCGACTTTTTTATCGCCCGGTAAGTGCAACGCTACCGGGCAAGGCAGTACTTACTGCGGGAACCACTGGTTGCTGATTTTCTGGTACGTACCGTCAGCTTTGATCGCTTTCAGGGCAGTATTCAGTTTTTCCAGTAGCGCCTTGTTTTCCGGGCGAACAGCGATGCCGAGACCGGTACCGAAATATTGCGGATCGGTCACTTTCGGTGTTGCAACGCCAAGCTGCGGGTTGGTTTTCAGCCACTCATTAACCACGGCGGTATCACCAAACACACCGTCGATACGGCCATTTTTCAGGTCAATAATCGCGTTCTGGTAGCTGTCATAAGCTACGGTTTTTACTTCCGGTTGTTTATCCTGCAAATATTTCTGATGTGTGGTGCCGTTTTCCATACCGATGCGTTTGCCTTTCAAATCGTCGAACGATTTAAAAGCGTCTTTTTTCGCAATTACCACGGCAGAGTTCGCGTAGTACGGTTCGGTGAAAGAGACCTGTTTGGCGCGCTCAGGCGTAATATCCATACCGGAGATCACCGCATCATATTTTCTGAATTTCAGCGATGGGATCAGGCTGTCAAACGCGTGGTTGGTGAAGGTGCAGTCTGCCTGCATCTGTTTACACAGCGCATTTGCCAGGTCGATATCAAAACCGACGATTTTATTGTTGGCGTCCAGTGATTCAAACGGCGGGTAGGTGGCGGAAACGCCGAAATTGATTTTATCAGCAGCAGAGGCGCTCGCAGCGAAAGTCGCGATCAGGGCGGCGGCCAGCATTAGTTTTTTCATTTTCGAACTCCTGTCGATCAATCTTCTTGTTATTGCCGTGTCTTCAGCATGGTGTTCACGATGCCATTAATTGAATTTGTATGCAATAAAAACGCTTAAATATATTTTTAAGGATATAAAAAAGGCGAGAAATGAAAGCATTACCTCGCCTTTGATTATTATTTATGCAATTAACTGCGGCGTTCGAAAGCCAGCGCTTTGCGCTCAATCAGACGCATCATTAGCGTTAACAGACCGTTCACCACCAGATAAATCAACCCGGCAGCGCCAAACACCATTACGTCATAGGTGCGGCCGTACAGCAACTGGCCGTGTCCCATCACCTCCATCAGCGTGATGGTGTAAGCAAGCGATGTACTTTTAAACACCAGCACCACTTCGTTGGAATAGGACGAAAGGGCGCGTTTAAAGGCGTAAGGCAGCAGGATCGCCAACGTGTCTTTCTTGCTCATTCCCAGCGCGCTGCAAGATTGCCATTGACCCTGTGGAATCGCGCGGATCGCACCATAAAACAGCTGTGTAGTATATGCCGCACTGTTCAGCGACAGTGCCAGCAGCGCGCACAGCCACGGCTGCGATAGCAGATGCCAGATAAACGGATAGTTCTGCAACGACGGAAACTGACCGGGGCCGTAGTAAATCAGGAATATCTGCACCAGCAACGGCGTACCGGTAAACAGCGTGATATAGCCGCGTACGATGTGCGTCAGTACCGGTGTTTTCAACGTCAGTACGATGGTAAACAGCAGCGACAAAATCAGCGCCACAATCAGTGACGCGACGGTCAGCGTCAGGCTGGTATGCAGGCCTTTAAACAGCTCTGGTAAATAGGCAAGCATTATCCCGGCCTCCGTTCAAAGCGCGTCGCACGCAGGTCAATGCGTTTGAGGATCCACTGGCTGATCAGGGTGATCACCAGGTAAATCGCTGCCGCCACAATGTACCAGGTGAAGGGCTCCTGGGTACGGGTAGCAATGCTTTTGGTTTGCAGCATCAGATCGTTAACGCTTATCAGCGACACCAGTGCTGTATCTTTCAACAGCACCAGCCACTGGTTACCCAGACCCGGCAGCGCATGGCGCCACATTTGCGGCATCACCAGACGGAAGAAGATCGCCCCTTTCGACAGACCGAGCGCCTGGCCGGATTCGCGCTGACCGTCCGGCACCGCTTTTAACGCACCGCGCAGTGTTTGCGAAGCATAAGCCGAATAGAGCAGAGAGAGGGCGATCACGCCGCACAGGAACGGGCTGACATCGAAGTTTTCAATCTGTACCTGCACAGGGATCTGCACCACGCCCAGATTGATGGTAAAACCATCAGAGAGCGTCAGCAGCAGCTGCGAAGCGCCGAAATAGATAAACAGCACCACGAGGATTTCCGGCAGGCCGCGCAGCAGCGTGACCAGCGCGGTACCGATCCATGCAATGGGACGCCACTTAACGGACTCCCATACGGCAAAGATCATCGCCAGCACCAGGCCGATGAGCAGCGCACAAACGGCAAGGCCGACGGTCATCCCGGCGGCGCTTGCTAATGGAAACATTTCGTTCATTAAGGATTACTTCTGGAACCATTTGCTGTAGATGGTCTGGTAAGTCCCATCTTTCTTCACTTTTTCCAGCGCAGCGTTGAATTTCTGCTGCAATTCAGTGTTGCCCTGGCGCACGGCGATACCCAGACCGGTACCGAAGTACTCTTTGTCCGTCACTTTATCGCCTACCGCAGCCAGTTTGGCATCGGCTTTCAGCCATTCGGTTACTACTGCGGTGTCACCAAAGACGGCATCAATACGGCCATTTTGCAGATCCAGACGCGCATTCTGGTAGCTGTCGTAAGGCACGGTAGTGATTTCCGGGTGTTTATCGTTAATGAATTTCTGGTGGGTGGTGCCGTTCTGCACGCCAACACGTTTGCCTTTCAACTGATCGATACTGGTGAATTTACCCTGCTGGCCGACGAACAGCGCAGAGTTATCGTAGTACGGCGTGCTAAACAGAACCTGTTTTTCACGCTCTGGCGTGATATCCATACCGGCCATCACCGCGTCAAAACGGCGGAATTTCAGGCTCGGAATCAAGCTGTCAAAGGCCTGGTTGGTAAAGGTACAGGTCGCATCGATCTCTTTACACAGCGCATTCGCCAGATCCACATCAAAGCCGACGATCTTGTTGTTGGCATCGGTGGATTCAAACGGAGGGTAGCTCGCTTCCGTGGCAAAACGAATGGTCTGGGCTGCTGTAGCGCTAAGGCTGATGCTGGCAAGTAGTGCGGCAATCAGTACTTTTTTCATTGTCTTTATTCCCGAGTCTTCAGTGAGATAGGTAGTATTTAAACGCATCGGTCTGCGGCGCGGCAAAGCAGCTTGCATCCCCTTGCTCAACAATGTGACCGTTTTCCATATACACCACGCGGCTGGCGGTTTTGCGCGCCACTTCCACTTCGTGGGTCACGATGACCTGCGTAATGCCAGTTTCCGACAGTTCACGAATAATGCTGACAATTTGCGCGGTGATTTCCGGATCGAGTGCGGCGGTGGGTTCATCAAACAGCAGAACCTGCGGCTCCATCATCAGCGCGCGGGCGATGGCGACACGCTGCTGTTGTCCGCCGGACAGGTGCAGCGGATAGCGATCGCTATAGGGTTTAAGACGTAAACGCTCCAGCAGCTTCTCGGCACGCGCCAGCGCCTGATCTTTGCTTAAACCGAGCACGCGGCACGGCGCTTCAATCAGGTTTTGTTGCACGGTCAGATGCGGCCAAAGATTATATTGCTGGAACACCATACCCACGTTCTGGCGCAATTCACGAATCGCTTTATCTGACGGGGTTTTGGCAAAATCAAAATGGTTGCCTGCAATGCTTAACTGGCCGGAACGCGGCATTTCGAGCAGGTTGAGTACGCGCAACAGCGAACTTTTACCCGCACCGCTTGGGCCGAGCAGCACCAGAGTTTCACCCTGTGGGCAATCCAGCGTGATGTCGAAGAGCGCCTGGTGTGCGCCATAAAAGCAATTGATGCTGTTTAATTTAATACTCATCGAAGCAGTCTGATAGCAATTGAGGCCGCAAATAGTAACGTTGACAGAATAGTTATGCAATATTTGTGCGTTAAAACTTAAAAATAAACCAAGTTATGCGATGAAGTTAGCACAAAATACCGGGCGGTGAGGGAAGCAGGCATAAATGTCGGCATTCCCCGGGGAATGCCAGACAATTTACGGGGGTTACCACATGTTGTGATAACCGTTAGCGATGTTCCACCGACTGGCGCAGCGTCCCGGCTGGCGCATGTACCGAGCCGCCCAGGTAGCGGACATCGTCCACCGCCCAGCACTGTCCTTCACGGATCATCAGTACTTCATCCTGCCAGCTCTGGCTTCCCTGGCTTAACGTTATGCGCAGCGGAATATTCCGCGCATCGCTATTGGGAATGGTGGAAGCGCTGGCGACGACGGCATGATCGGCTGCAACGCTGCGGCTGGAGAAGGGATCGGTTTTTAGCAGCGCAGCGGTTTGCGGATCGCGGCTGGCGTTATTCAGCATTTTCGCCAGGTCGTCGCTCAGGTATGGGCGCAATGCGGTCAGGTCGCTGCCCGGATGGGTGATGCGGTAGTCATAAAATTGTTGTGCAACACTGTCAGGACCGCCTTCCACACACTGCCCGCTATGAACGCCGATATCTTTATAGGCCGGGGTCACGGTGGTACAGGCGCTCAGCAGCAGCGCGCACGGCATTACAAGAGTCAAAACTGAATAGCGCATATTGATTTCCTTATTTCTCTTCAGAAGACACGACCTTTCAAGAATAGTGTATTGATCTGATAATGTGTCTCGTAACGTGCGCACTTAAAAGGACAACTTTATGCAATTTTCAACTACGCCGACTCTCGAAGGGCAGCCGATTATCGAGTATTGCGGCGTCGTGACGGGCGAAGCGATTCTGGGCGCTAATATTTTCCGCGATTTTTTTGCCGGTATCCGCGATATCGTCGGCGGACGTTCTGGCGCCTATGAGAAAGAACTGCGTAAAGCGCGGGAAATAGCCTTTTGTGAACTGGGTGAACAGGCGCAGCAGCTCGGTGCAGATGCGGTGGTCGGTATTGATATCGATTATGAAACCGTCGGCAAAGACAGCAGCATGCTAATGGTGAGCGTCAGCGGTACGGCGGTTAAAACGCGCCGATGAAAAAGTATGCATTAGCAATGCTGGCGCTGCTTCTGGCTGGCTGTGCGAGTGAAAAAGGGATTATCGATAAAAACGGCTATCAGCTGGATACGCGGCGTCAGGCGCAGGCTGCTTACCCGCGTATCAAGGTGTTGGTGATTCATTACACGGCGGATGATTTTGATGTCTCGCTGGCGACGCTCACCGACAAGCAGGTTAGCGCCCATTATCTGGTACCCGCCAGGCCGCCGCTGTACCACGGTAAACCGCGTATCTGGCAACTGGTTCCGGAGCAGGATCTCGCCTGGCATGCGGGCGTGAGTTTCTGGCGCGGCGCGACGCGTATCAACGATACCTCCATCGGCATTGAGTTAGAAAACCGCGGCTGGCAACAGAGCGCGAGCGGGAAAACCTTCGCGCCTTTTGCCCCTGCGCAAATTAGTGCATTGATTCCGCTGGTAAAAGATATTATCGCGCGCTACAACATCGCGCCGCAAAACGTTGTGGCGCATGCCGATATCGCGCCGCAGCGTAAAGACGATCCTGGCCCGTTATTCCCGTGGCAGGCGTTGGCCGCTCAGGGGATTGGCGCCTGGCCGGATGCCGCAAGGGTGGCATTTTACCTGAATGGCCGTTCTCCCCATCAACCGGTTGAAACGGCGTCGCTGCTCGATTTGCTGGCGCGTTACGGCTACGAAGTGAAACCGGAAATGACGCCTGCGCAGCAGAAACGGGTGATCGAGGCGTTTCAAATGCATTTTCGTCCGGGGTTATGGAACGGCGTTGCGGATGCCGAAAGCCAGGCGATTGCCGAGGCATTACTGGAAAAATACGGCCAGGGGTGATTGCCGCTGGTTTTTTTATGACGAGGTCAATGTAAATGGTGTTTCGCATCATGACAGGTGCATTGCTGATGGCGGCTTTTGCTGTCCACGCTGCGCCAAACCCGCCGTACGCATGTTCCTACTGGGACAAACGGACTGACAGCGTGAAAACGCTGGATGAGTGTGCCGTACTAAAAGACGGCAAACTGGAATTTTTACCCGCGCTATTTGCCAAAACCCATGATGTCGATGGCATGTCGTGGGTCGGGCTGCACGATTATACCCGTGGAGCGGGGGAGCAGTATGCGGATTATTATGTGCGTTCTGCGCACGAGTATTTGCCAGTGATTCATTTCGAGAACGGGCCGGACTGGTTTGTAGAGGGGCTGGTGCGCTCAACGCAGAATGGTAAAGTGGGCTACTGGGATGACAGTTTCCGCAACCGCATTGCCGCCCGCTATGATTACGCTTCGCAGTTTGATGGCGGCAAAGCGCTGGTCTGCATCGGGTGCAAACCGCAGCGTGAAGGCGAGCATATCTCTTTGAGCGGCGGGGAGTGGTACTACATTGATAAGAGCGGCCAGCGGGTATCTGAGATTAAATCCGGGCCGTTCTGAGTTTGTCAGTGGTGCAGTTTGCCGTGGTCTTTTAACCAGTGCGCCGTGCGTTTGATGCCTTCATCCAGCGTCACGATCGGCGCATAGCCCAGCTCTTCCTGCGCGCGCGTGATATCCAGCGTGAAATCAAAATTGAGCTTCGACACGCCATAGTGGGTGAAGGCGGGTTCTTTCGCGCGTTTATCGCCAAAACGCTCCATGCTGCGGGCCAGCATATCCAGCATGGTGTAGGGCACGGAGCGAATACGGCAGGGGATCGCCAGATCGTCAATCAGCCGCTGTACGATACTGCGCAGCGAGCGCGGCTCGCCGTTGGTGATGTTATACGCCCGCCCGGAGGGCAACGTGTCGCACTGTTGCTGGCTGGCGAGCCACATCGCATGCACTGCATTTTCGTAGTAGGTCATGTCCACCAGCGCATCACCGCCGCGCGGCAGTAACACGCTGCGGTAGTGGTGCATCATCTGCGCCAGCCGCGGGATAAATACTTTATCGTGCGGACCAAACAGGCTTTGTGGGCGCAGAATGGTAAAGCGGGTGTTGGGGTTCGCCTGCGCCAGCAGATCGATGACCTGCTCGCCCGCGGCTTTGCTGCGGGCAAATTCGTTGGCGAAACGCGGCGGGCGAAAATCTTCCGGGATATTGTGATGGTGGTGATAATCGAAATAGAGCGAAGGCGAGGAGATATGGATAAAATTGCGTATGCCCCAGGCGACAGCCCATTCACCCAGACGGCGCGTGGCGCGCACATTCGCCAGGTCAAACGCTTCCTGCGTTCCCCACGGTGAGGTGAAACTGGAGCAGTGCCACAGCGTATCGATATCGGCGAGCATGACTTTAGCCTGCGATGAAACCAGCTCGGTTAAATCCGCATGCACAAACTCGGCCCCCATCTTGCTCAGCAACTTGCCCATCGCTTCATTGCGGCCCGTCGCTCTGACGCTGATCCCTTTTTGACGCAGATATTCGACGGCGTTTCGGCCTAAACCGCTGGTTGCGCCCGTGACCAGTACCTTCATATCAATCCACTATGTTGAAAAGCAATTATCGCGCGCATTCTTCCGTGAATTACGCCGCGATGCAATGGGAGAAGTAAAAGAAAAACGTTAACCGTCAGACTTTTTCGCTATTTTTTTCTGCCAGACGGGCGATCTGTTGCGCCATGCCACGAAAGATGAACAGATGAGCCGGGAACATCAGTAACCAGTAAAACAAACCCGGCATACCGTGCGGATGCCACCAGGCGCGGACATCCAGCAGTCGGTGGTCGCCTTTGTCGCTCAACGTAAAGGTCAGCCGCCCCAGTCCTGGTGCTTTCATGCCAAATAATAATGCCAGTTGCTGCTCCGGTTCGGCGATGATCACTTTCCAGCTATCCACCGCATCACCGGTTTGCAGCCAGGCGCGATCGGGACGCCCGCGCGGCAGCGGGTGGCCGATTAAACGATCGAGCGCGGCGCGTGTTTCCCACAGCAGATTGGCAAAAAAGTAGCGCTCTTTGCCGCCGATACGGTTAACCACTTCCCACAGCGCGCTGAGGCTGGCTACGGTTTTTACCTGATAGCCGGCCTGTTTCGGATAGTAGCCGTATTGCGGTCGCCAGCGAGAGAAGGCCTGTGGGTCGTAGCCCCAGTCGGCGGAATTCACCAGTTTTTCTTCTTCCTGTAACGTCTGGCGCACCGCATCATCAAAGCGGATCAGCGTTTGTGGGATCAAACGGCGTAGTGCGCGATCATCGGCCAGTAGATCGTGTTTCAACCCCTGGATCAGCGCCTTTGCGATGGTTGGCGGCACGGAAGTGATGAGATGTAAAAACCAGACCGAGATCAGCCTCGTTGGCAGCGGAATAGGGAGCAATGGGCGGTGTACGCCGCTGACGCGCATAAAATGCTCGAACTGCTGCTGATAGCTCAGTACTTCCGGCCCGGCAGCTTCAAACACGCGGTGTTCCACCGCCGGGTGATGCAACAACTCCAGCAGATAATACAGCAGATTTTCCAGCGCAATCGGTGTGGTACGCGAACGCACCCAGCGCGGCGGCGTCAGCACCGGCAGGTTAAATACCATATCGCGCATTACTTCAAAGGCCGCCGAACCCGCGCCAACAATGATCCCTGCACGCAATTCGGTAACCGGAACACCGGCAGCCCGCAGCAGATCGCCGGTATATTGCCGCGCCAGTAGATGGTCAGAATCCGTTGCTCCTTTTGCCTGCAACGAACTGAGGAAAATGACCTGTTTGACCGGGGTCTCCCGCAACGCGTCACGCACATTCAGGGCGATTTGTCGTTCATGTGCCACAAAATCGCTGCTTTCGCCCATGCTGTGCACCAGATAGTAGAGCGTATCGACATCGGCCAGCAGTGCCGGAAGATCCTGCGGCCAATAGAGATCGATAGTGTGGCAGGTCACGCCGGGCAACTGCTGCTTTTGCAGGCGCGTTAACTGGCGTGCCGCCGCTTTGACTTGGTGGCCTTGCTGACTGAGCGCGGCCACCAGCCGCTGCCCGATATAACCGCTGGCACCAAGCACCAGGATCCGCTGCGCCACATCTGCTCCTTAGCGCTGTAAAAAAGCCTGCCAGTGGCGAACCACCTCGGTTAGCTGCTGGCGATTGACGTCAAGATGGGTGACCAGCCGCACTACTGGCGAAGCGTTGATCAGCACATCGCGCTCGCGCATAAACGCGCCCAGCGCTGCGGCCGGTTCGCCAACGCGGACAAACAGCATGTTGGTGTCGTGGCGCATCACGTCGGCACCAATCTCCTGTAGCTGAGCGGCCAGCCAGGCGGCGTTCTCGTGATCCTCTTTCAGCCGCGCGACGTTGTGCTTCAGCGCATACAGGCCCGCTGCGGCAAGGATCCCGGACTGGCGCATGCCGCCGCCGGTCATTTTGCGCCAGCGGTTGGCGCGGGTGATCCAGGCTTTGTCGCCCACCAGTAATGAACCAACTGGCGTGCCGAGGCCTTTCGACAGGCAGATGGTGAAGGAGTCGCAATATTGCGCGATCGCGTTAAGGTCGCAGCCGTATTCTACGACGGCGTTGAAGATACGGGCGCCATCAACATGCAGCGACAGCCCGCGCTCGCGGGTAAATTCCCACGCCTGTTTCAGGTAGTCGCGCGGCAGCACTTTGCCGTTGTGGGTGTTTTCCAGACTGAGCAGTTTGGTTCGCGCGAAGTGGATGTCATCGGCTTTGATTTTTGCCGCGACTTTGTCCAGCGGTAGCGTCCCGTCGGCAGCAGCATCAATTGGCTGCGGCTGAATGCTGCCGAGCACCGCTGCGCCGCCCGCTTCGTAGAGATAGTTATGTGCCCCCTGGCCGACAATATACTCTTCGCCGCGCTCACAGTGGCTTAACAGCGCTACCAGGTTAGCCTGCGTTCCGGTCGGCAGAAAGAGTGCGGCTTCTTTGCCGCTGAGCTCTGCCGCGTAACGCTGCAGTTCGTTAACGGTGGGATCATCACCATAAACATCGTCCCCGACCGGGGCGGCCATCATCTCTTCGAGCATGGCGCGCCCCGGTCGGGTTACGGTATCACTACGTAAATCAATCACGGCATTTCCTTTCTCTGGCTCAGGTCAAGCATCTGTTTTACCTGAGCCAGTTGGTTTTCGCCAGTTCGATGACTTCATCGCCGCGTCCGCTGATAATGGCGCGCATCATATAGAGGCTGAAGCCTTTGGCCTGCTCCAGTTTGATTTGTGGCGGGATCGCCAGTTCTTCTTTGGCAACAGTGACATCCACCAGCACCGGGCCATCGATCGAGAAGGCGCGCTGGAGCGCTTCGTCAACCTCGGCGGATTTCTCCACGCGGATCCCGGTAATGCCGCAAGCCTCGGCGATGCGGGCAAAGTTGGTGTCCTGTAACTCCGTACCGTCGGTTAAGTATCCACCTGCTTTCATCTCCATCGCCACAAAGCCGAGCACGCTATTATTAAAGACGATAATTTTCAGCGGCAGCTTCATCTGCACAACGGAGAGAAAATCGCCCATTAGCATGCTGAAACCGCCGTCGCCGCAGAGCGCCACGACCTGCCTTTCCGGGTAGGTCGCTTTTGCGCCGAGCGCCTGCGGCATGGCGTTGGCCATCGAACCATGGTTAAAGGAACCAAGCAGGCGGCGCTTGCCGTTCATTTTGAGATATCGCGCCGCCCACACCGTTGGCGTGCCGACATCACAGGTGAAAATCGCGTCATCAGCGGCAAAATGGCTGATTTGCTGTGCCAGATATTGTGGGTGAATCGATTTCTCGCTCGGCTTCGCTAAATCATCCAGCCCTTTGCGGGCTTCACGGTAATCCGCCAGCGCTTTATCAAGGAAGCGGCGATCGTTTTTTTCTTCCAGCAACGGCAGCAACGCGGCAAGGGTGGCTTTGATATCGCCCACCAGCGCCATGTCCACTTTACTGTGCGCGCCAATACTGGCCGGATTGATATCGATCTGGATGATTTTGGCATCGGTGGGGTAGAAGGCGCGATAGGGAAATTGTGTGCCGAGCAGCACTAAGGTATCGGCATTCATCATGGTGTGGAACCCGGAAGAGAAGCCAATCAGCCCGGTCATGCCGACATCATATGGGTTGTCGTACTCTACGTGTTCTTTACCACGCATCGCGTGAACGATGGGCGCATTCAGTTTCCCGGCGAAAGCCAACAGCTCTTTGTGCGCGCCGGCACAACCGCTGCCGCACATCAGGGCGATATTGCTGGAGTAGCGCAGCAACTGCGCCAGTTTTTGTAACTCTTCTTGTGTCGGCGTGACCACCGGTTGCGGCGCACTGTACCAGTGGCTGCTGGCGCTTTCCGGCGCGGGTTTCAGCGCCACGTCACCAGGCAGTACAACGACGGACACACCTTTATTAAGCACGGCTTTGCGCATGGCGATCGCCAGCACCTGCGGGATCTGTTCCGGATTGGAAACCAGTTCGCAATAGTGGCTACATTCGCGAAACAGCTCCTGAGGATGGGTTTCCTGAAAGTAGCCGCTACCGATTTCGCTTGAGGGAATGTGGGCGGCAATTGCCAGCACCGGAACGTGGTTGCGGTGGCAATCGAAAAGGCCGTTGATCAGATGTAAATTTCCCGGCCCACACGAACCGGCACAAACTGCCAGCTCGCCGGTCAGTTGTGCTTCCGCTCCGGCGGCGAAGGCGGCGACTTCTTCATGACGCGTCGGCATCCAGTGAATGGTACCCATGCGATTCAGGCTGTCGCTCAGCCCGTTAAGAGAATCGCCGGTTACCCCCCAAATCCGTTTAACGCCCGCTTGTTCAAGGGTTTTAGCAATATAAGCAGCCACAGTCTGTTTCATGGAAAGCTCCTTTTTGTGATCTTGCTTACAAGCTTAGTCAATGATCCTCGCCGGGATGAGATTAACGATGTCCTTTTTTAAAACAGGGGTTTATTTCAGTTACGCTCTGTAATATTCTGACAAAGTTAGATGAAAACAGGAATCATTTCAAATGGTTAAATCATTGTTAAATACAGTTAATAATATGTTTTCGCATGAAGATCTTGGCCGGCTGTTACTGCGTTTGTTGGTTGGCGGATTGATGTTGTTTCACGGGCTGCACAAATTAATCGGCGGTATTGATGGCATTGCGGGCATGCTGGTGTCAAAAGGGTTACCGGGTTTTATTGCTTATGGCGTGCTGATTGGCGAAGTGCTGTGCCCGATCCTGATCATTCTGGGCGTTCTTACCCGTCCCTCCGCGCTGGTGCTGGCGTTTACCATGGTGGTGGCGTGGTTACTGGCCGGCATCGGTAAAACGGGCACTCTGGATGCGACCGGCGCGTGGGCGATTGAGAGTATTGTTTACTTCTTTATTGCTGCGCTGGTGATTGCTTTTATTGGCGCGGGCCGCTATTCCGTGGCTCCGGCGTGGAAGTAGTGCAGAGTTAACAGAGTACCGGATCGGCAAGACGATACCCGGTCAATGAGACCTGGAAAACGCCCTCCGCACAGGAAGGGCGTTTTATTTTACGCAGAAAGCATTATGCCAGCACCAAATCCCCTTGTGGATGGCAGGAGCAGGCCAGCACATAACCGGCGGCAATCTCCTGCTCCGTCAGCGTCATGGTGCTACTGACGGTATACTCACCGGAAATCACCTGTGTTTTACAACAGCCGCAAACCCCGGCGCGGCAGGCGGCATTCACTGGCATCTTATTGCTCTCCAGCGCTTCCAGCAGCGTGCTGCCCACCGGCGCGTAGAAGGTTTTCATCGGCGAGAGTTTGCTGAACTTCAACCCACTGGTGGCGGCCTGCGCGACAGGGGTAAAGAATTTCTCTTTAAAGAAACGCGTCACGCCCAGCGCTTTCACTTCGCTCTCAACCCAATCCATGTATGGTACCGGGCCGCAGGTCATTACCGTGCGCGCGGCCAGATCCGGCACCTGGCTGAGCAGTTCGCGGCTCAGACGGCCAGAGGCAAAACCGGCGCTGGCGTTATTTTCTGCCACCAGTGTGACAGGATATTCACGCCATTCATCGGCGAAAATTACATCCTGCGGCGAACGCACGTTGAAGATCACCTGCACATCGGCCTGTGGTCGATACTTCGTCAGCCAGCGACGCATCGACATAATTGGTGTCACGCCGCACCCTGCCGCCAGCAGCAACAGCTTATCGTTCGGTTCGTTATTACAGGTAAATTCCCCCTGTGCATCGGAAAGCCACAGATAGTCGCCGCGTTTTACCTCCTGGGTCAGCCACCGGGAACCTGCGCCATCATCAATACGACGAACGGTCAGCGTAATGTATTCGCTCACGCCCGGCGTGGATGAAAGGGTGTAAGCACGCAGCGTGTCGGCGCTGTTGCGAATGCTTACCAGCGCATACTGCCCGGCGCGATACGGATAGTAATCGTGGCATAACAGTGACAGCGTCCAGACATCCGGTGTTTCCTGACGGATATGGTGAACCTGCATGCGCCACGGGCATTGAGGGGTTGGCACGGTCATCGTTATCTCCTTATGCGCTAAGCAACTGCTGCATATCCTGTTCAACGGTCGTGACCTGGCGCAGGCCAAATTTCTCATTCAGCACGGCCAGCAGATCCGGCGTCAGGAAGCCCGGCGCGGTTGGCCCGGTAACGATATTGGTGACGCCCAGCGACAGCAGGGTCAGCAGGATGACGATCGCTTTCTGTTCAAACCAGGAGAGCACCAGCGATAGCGGCAGGTCATTTACGCCGCAGCCCAGTTTTTCCGCCAGCGTCACCGCCAGAATAATAGCCGAATAGGCGTCATTACACTGACCGGCATCGATCAGACGCGGCAGCCCTTCGATGTTGCCGAAGTCAAGCTTGTTAAAGCGATATTTACCGCAGGCCAGCGTCAGGATCAGGCAGTCATCCGGCACCTGGGTGGCAAAATCGGTGAAGTAATTACGTTCGCCACGAGCGCCGTCGCAGCCGCCGACGAGGAAGATGTGGCGCAGTTTTTCGCGGCTCACCAGGTCTATCAGCGAATCCACCGCGCCAAGCAGGGTCTGGCGACCAAACCCGACGGTGATCAGGTGTTCGATTTCGCTGAACGGGAAACCGGACATTTGCTGTGCCTGGCGGATCACCGGTGCAAAATCGTCGCCTTCGAGATGGTTCACACCCGGCCAGCCAACAATGCTGCGGGTCCAGATGCGGTCGTCATAAGAACCGACGGTCGGATCGATGATGCAGTTGGAGGTCATCACGATCGGGCCCGGGAAGCGGGCAAATTCCACTTGCTGGTTCTGCCAGCCGCTACCGTAGTTACCGACCAGATGTTTGAATTTACGCAGTTCAGGATAACCGTGTGCTGGCAACATTTCACCGTGGGTATAGACGTTAACGCCGGTGCCTTCGGTTTGTTGCAGCAGGTTATAGAGATCTTTCAGGTCGTGACCGGAGATTAAAATGCATTTTCCGGCGACAGCTTTAACGTTCACCTGGGTCGGCGTCGGATGGCCGTAAGTGCTGGTTTCACCGGCATCGAGGATGCTCATGATGCTGAAGTTCATCTGGCCAATTTCCATCGAACATTCGAGCAGAGCGTTCATGTCCGCAGGCCAGGTACCCAGCCAGGCCATAATTTTATGGTAGTGGGCATAAATATCGTTGTCGTACTGCCCGAGTACGTGCGCATGTTCCATATAGGCGGCTGCGCCTTTCAGGCCGTACAGGCAGAGCAGGCGCAGGCCAAGGATATTTTCGCCAATAGTGGCTTTGTCTTTGTTTGGTGTGAATTCTGCTGCCTGACGCTGTAATTCACCCAGATCGTCGCTGACCAGTTGCAGCTCGGCCATCGGGTTATCAACACTGGCGTTCGGGTCGATAGAAAGGCAGAGCGTTTTCAGCGCTTCACGTTTGGCGATTGCTTCACGGGCGTAACCGATAATGCGTACGGAGTCGAAGTTTACGTTGGTCAGCGTCGAGAAGAAGGCACGCGGCGCGAAACTGTCGATTTCATGATCGATCAGATCGTAGTCACGGGCTTTGCAGGCCCAGGCAGAGAGCCCCTGTAACGCGGCAATCAGCAAATCCTGGAGGTCGGACGTTTCGGCGGTTTTACCGCACATCCCCTGCGCGTAGGCACAGCCATTACCTGCCGGGGTTCGGATGGTTTGTTCACATTGCACACAAAACATGGTCACACCTTCATTGTTAAAGTTATATTTTAAATGCATGTTTAAGATTATGCTGGCGAGCGAAGCCTTAAAAGCGCTTTTCAGTGCAATTTACAGGGAGATTGATTTAGCGCAATTTTGGCGGCAAAAAGTTACCGCCAAAGAGGTATCAGGCAGAGAAGAAGGCCATTAGCAATGGCACCAGCAGGCTGAGGATAAAACCGTGAACAATGGCCGCAGGCACCAGTTCCAGACCGCCGCTGCGCTGGAGTACCGGCAGAGTAAAATCCATTGACGTTGCGCCGCACAGACCGAGCGCCGTGGATCGGCTGCGGCGTACTAAGCCGGGGATCAGCATAATGGCGATCAGTTCGCGCGCCAGATCATTAAAGAAGGTTGCGCTGCCAATGACCGGGCCAAAAGATTCGGTCAGCAAAATCCCGGACAGCGAATACCAGCCAAAACCGGAGGCCATCGCCAGACCTGTCTGGAGCGGCAAGCCAAGCAGTAATGCGTTGATTGCGCCGCCGACCAGCGAACTGAGCACCACCACCACGGCGATAATCATTCCGCGGCGGTTGAGGACAATCTGCTTTAGCGTCATACCGCTGTTACGTAGCTGGATACCGACCAGCAATAACAGGAAGATCAGCGTATATTCGCTGGCTTGAGTGGCATGCTGTAAAAACGCCAGCCCGCTGAGGCCAATGGCAAAACCGGCAACCACCACGCCGCACAGACGCAGGGATTCCAGCGCCATGGCAAGACGCGAAGGCAGTTTTTCCTGCTGATGCTGGTGCTGCCAGGGCAGGGTACGCTCCAGCCATAACAGTGCAATGGCATTGCACAGCAGGATCACCACGATGCTTACCGCTGAATAGTGAAATATCGACAGCAGATTGGCGCTGAGATTATCGAGGAATGCGAGGCTGATCCCCATAAAAAACAGGATCAGATAAACAATCCAGCTCAGTAATTTATTGATCAGTTTAAGAGCTGCTGTATGACGCAGGGGAATGAGGTAGCCGACGATCAGCGGCAGAAGAATAATTAGCAATCCTGAAAGCATGAACAGCCCGAATCCTTGCAAATATGAGTAAGCGCTGGACACACTACCGAAAGGTGGGAACTGAGTAAAGCCGTGAAAAGACGTAGTAATAACGTAAAGAAAAGCCCGGTGTGCTGCATATTTTTCAATAAAATTTTGTACTTAGCGCATATCCTGGCGCTTCTCACCCCGCTATACTTCCCGAAAAGCATAAACGAAAAAGACGGAATTAGCCGGAGGGAAGAATGATTCTGGAGCGTGTAGAAATTGTCGGATTCCGCGGCATTAATCGTTTATCGTTGCTACTTGAGCAGAATAACGTGCTGATTGGCGAGAACGCCTGGGGTAAATCCAGCTTGCTTGATGCGTTAACGCTATTACTGTCACCGGAAACCGATCTCTACCATTTTGTTCGCGAAGATTTCTGGTTCCCACCGGGAGATATTCTGGGGCGTGAGCACCATCTGCACATTATTCTGACTTTCCGTGAATCTGAGCCGGGGCGCTACCGTGTGCGACGCTATCATCCTCTTGCCGAATGCTGGGTGCCCAGTCACGATGGGTACCATCGCCTGTTTTATCGCCACGAAGGTGAGCTGTCTGAGGATGGCAGCGTGATGACATTACGTGGTTTTCTGGATGAAAAGGGAGGGTTGCTCGATCTTCCCGATATCGACGAATGTGCCCGTCATCTGGTGCGATTGATGCCGGTGCTGCGTCTACGCGATGCGCGATTTTTACGGCGTATCCGCAGCGGTACGATACCTGATAAACCCGAAATGGAAACCACCGCCCGGCAGCTTGACTTTCTCTCTCGCGAGCTGGTCGCCCGACCGCAAAATTTGACGGACGGGCAGATTCGTCAGGGCCTTTCCGCGATGGTGCAACTACTGGAACACTACTTTGCTGAACAGAGCAGTGGGGCTTCGCACCAGCGCCTGATGCGGCGTCGCTCCCATGATGAACAACTTAGCTGGCGCTACCTGGATATTATCAACCGCATGATCGACAAACCCGGCGGCCGTATGTACCGGGTGATCCTGCTGAGTTTTTTTGCCACCTTATTGCAGGCGAAAGGAACTGTACGTCTCGATCGTGACGCGCGGCCATTACTGCTGGTGGAAGATCCTGAAACACGGCTGCACCCGATAATGTTGTCGGTTGCCTGGCAACTGCTGAATTTGTTGCCGTTGCAACAGGTGACGACGACCAATTCTGGCGAGCTGTTGTCGATGACACCGGTTGAGCATGTCTGTCGGCTGGTGCGCGAATCTTCACGCGTTGCAGCCTGGCGTCTTGGACCCGGCGGCTTAAATTCCGAAGATGCGCGGCGTATCGCTTTCCATATCCGCTTTAATCGCGCCTCTTCGCTGTTTGCCCGCTGCTGGTTGCTGGTGGAAGGGGAGACAGAAACCTGGGTGATTAACGAACTGGCGCGCCAATGCGGTCATCATTTCGATGCTGAAGGGGTGAAAGTTATTGAATTCGCCCAATCCGGGTTAAAACCGCTGGTTAAGTTTGCCCGCCGTATGGGAATCGAATGGCATGTGCTGGTGGACGGCGATGAAGCGGGGAAAAAGTATGCCGACACGGTGCGCAGCCTGCTGGATAATGATCATGTCCAGACACGGGATCATCTGACTGAGTTACCGGCGCGGGATATGGAACATTTTATGTACCGGGAAGGTTTTGCCGATATTTATCATCGGGTGGCGCAACTGCCGGAAAACGTGCGGATGAATATGCGCCGGGTGATCATCAAAGCGATTCACCGCTCATCGAAGCCGGATCTGGCGATAGAAGTGGCGATGGAAGCGGGGCGACGTGGTATAGATGCTGTACCGCCCCTGCTGCGCAAGATGTTTTCCCGCGTGCTGTGGCTGGCGCGCGGGCGAGCAGATTAGTTCCGGCAGAGGCTGACAGCCTGGGTATACAGACTATCGAGTAATTCGTAACGGCGTCGGTACTCTGCGCGTTTTTTACTGGCGATCGCCTCCATCGGTTTACGCGGCATCGCCAGTGGCAGGATATAATCGCCGGACGCGTCAGCTACGGCACCCAACGATTGCCAAAAACTATTGTAATCCGCGTGCAGTTGCCCCTGTTTTTTTCGACGGTAACGAATATTGCGATAGATATGAGTTTCGTTGCTGACAGCGCGGATCTGCTGCACGTTCACAAACTGCCCCAACGTCATCGCCGCTTCTACCAGCAGGCGTTTTGGAAAGAGACCATGGCAGGATTTGGTCGCCGCCTGAATAAGTTCATGCGGCACATGGGCTTTGGCTCCCTGTAACCCGCCAATATACAGCGTATTTTTTCCGGCAAACTGGCACAGGGTAAATGTCAGCCCGGCCAGTACGGTATTCTGCGCATCGCAGAATACCAGCGTTGCTTCGCCTTCTTTGTCCAGCATGGCTTCTGAACACAGACGCAACGAATACTGCTGCTCATCTTTACCGTTCAACAGTGCAACGGTGATCCCTGACTTGTTAAGATAGCCGTTGACCATTCTGGCGGGCAGCAGGGTAGTTATCGTGTCGTAATGCCAGCACAGCGCGTTGGACGCTTGCGCGCAATTGATATTCATGGACAACCATGGACGATGCAGACGGCAAGGTAAACCAGGCTGTACCTGTAACATTTGGGCTAACATGGGCTGACGTATCAGGCGTGTGAGAAAACGGGCGGTGCTGAACGGCGTGGCCAGCGAACGTAGCAGAAATTTACGGCGATAGGCAGGATGATGCCATGCCAGTCCTGGCATCAGTTCGCCAGAGGCCAGAGAATAAAAAAATTGCCATGCCGTTTTCGGCAGAAGCATATCGGTATGTGTTGTGTCGGCGATGGTGGACATATTGAAATCCGGGTATCTCATCAGAGATCGCCATTCCATCAAGCTGCGCTTCAACAACATGTAAATGAATAATGGAGAGATTAAGAATTTTCTGTTTCGTTGATGTTTTGTTTATTCAAAAATGTTACTACGGGCGCGTGCCACATTATTCGGGATTTTTATGAAACTTAAGGAAAAACGCAGGACGGCATTTATCGTACTGGCGGTCACCATTTTACTGGCCGTCTTTTGGCTATGGGAAAAATTAAACGCACCGGTGGTGCAGTATCAGACGCTAATTGTCCGCCCTGGTGAACTGCAACAGAGTGTACTGGCGACGGGCAAGCTTGATGCATTACGTAAAGTTGACGTCGGCGCCCAGGTGAATGGCCAATTGAAAACGCTGTTGGTCAATATTGGCGATAAAGTCAAAAAGGATCAGTTGCTCGGGGTTATCGATCCGGATCAGGCAGAAAACCAGATCAAAGAAGTGGATGCTACGCTGATGGAGCTGCGTGCGCAACGCCGTCAGGCGCAGGCGGAACTGAAGCTGGCGCAGGTGACGCTGTCGCGTCAGCAACAACTGGTGAAACGCAATCTTATTTCCCGCCAGGATCTGGATACCTCAGCCACTGATGTGGCGGTTAAAGAGGCGCAGATCGGCACTATTGATGCGCAGATAAAACGCAACCAGGCGACGCTGGCTACTGCGAAAACAAATCTCGACTATACACGCATTCTGGCACCGCTGGCCGGTGAAGTGACGCAAATTACCACCTTGCAAGGGCAAACGGTGATTGCGGCACAACAGGCACCGAACATCCTGACGCTGGCTGATATGAGCGCCATGCTGGTTAAAGCACTGGTTTCAGAGGCGGATGTGATCCATCTGAAAGCCGGGCAAAAAGCGTGGTTCACCGTGCTGGGCGATCCCGGCACCCGCTATGAAGGGGAATTGAAAGACATTCTGCCGACGCCGGAGAAGGTTAATGACGCTATCTTCTATTACGCCCGTTTTGCCGTGCCTAACCCGCAGGGCATATTGCGCCTGGATATGACCGCACAGGTGCATATTCAACTGACCGGCCTGAAAAATGTGCTGACCATTCCACTGGCGGCGCTGGGCGATCCGGTTGGCGATAATCGCTATAAAGTGAAAGTGCTGCGCAATGGTGAAACCCGCGAGCGTGAGGTGATGCTGGGCGCACGTAATGATACTGATGTCGTGGTGGTAAAAGGGCTGGATGCCGGTGAAGAAGTGGTGATCGGCGAGATGAATCGCGGATCTGCCCGATGACGGCACTTCTGGATCTAAGGGATATTCGCCGTAGTTATCCTTCAGGTGACGAGCAAGTGGAGGTACTGAAGGGGATTACCCTCAGTATCAATGCCGGTGAAATGGTGGCGATTGTCGGCGCTTCGGGTTCCGGTAAATCGACGCTGATGAACATACTTGGCTGTCTGGATAAACCCTCCAGCGGTACATACCGCGTTGCCGGAACGGATGTCTCCACGCTGAGCAGTAATGCGCTGGCGCAACTGCGGCGTGAGCATTTTGGTTTTATCTTCCAGCGTTATCATCTGCTTTCGCATCTGACGGCTGCGCAGAACGTTGAAGTGCCCGCGGTATACGCCGGAACCGATCGTAAAACGCGGCTGATACGTGCCAGAGAGTTACTTATGCGCCTCGGCCTGGGTGAGCGGACGGATTATCAACCTTCTCAGCTTTCTGGTGGCCAGCAGCAGCGCGTCAGCATCGCCCGGGCTTTGATGAACGGAGGGCAAGTCATTCTGGCCGATGAACCCACCGGTGCGCTGGATAGCCACTCAGGCGAAGAGGTGATGGCGATCCTTCACCAGTTGCGTGAGCGCGGGCATACGGTGATTATTGTCACCCACGATCCGCAAGTGGCGGCGCAGGCTGAGCGAGTGATTGAAATTCGCGATGGCGAACTTATCCGTAATCCTCCGGCCCGCGAACGAGCGATAACCGCAGATAACCGTGATGCTGTGTCTGTGCCGGCGGGGAGCTGGCGGCAGTTTATCAGCCGTTTTCACGAAGCGCTGACCATGGCCTGGCGCGCAATGGTAGCGAATAAGATGCGCACGCTATTGACCATGCTCGGTATTATTATCGGTATCGCCTCCGTGGTCTCAATTGTGGTTGTGGGCGATGCGGCGAAGCAGCTCGTGCTGGCGGATATCCGTTCGATCGGCACTAACACCATTGATGTCTATCCCGGTAAGGATTTTGGCGATGACAAGCCGCAATACCAGCAGGCGCTGAAATATGACGATCTGCTGGCGATCCAGAAACAGTCGTGGGTGCGCTCGGCGACACCGTCGGTTTCGCAAAACCTGCGCCTGCGCAATGACAATGTTGATGTCGCGGCCAGCGCGAACGGTGTGAGCGGGCAGTATTTTAATGTTTATGGCATGGCCTTCAGCGAAGGCGCGCCGTTCAATACCGAGCAGGAGAAGGGACGGGCGCAGGTGGTGGTGCTCGACAGTAATACCCGCCGCCAGCTCTTTCCCAATAAAGCCAGCGTGGTGGGTGAGGTGATTCTGGTCGGCAATATGCCTGCAACGGTAATTGGCGTGGTGGAAGAGAAGCAATCCATGTTCGGCAGCAGCAAAATCCTTCGCGTCTGGTTGCCCTACACAACCATCTCCGGGCGTATTATGGGCCAGTCGTGGCTAAACTCTATTACCGTTCGTGTGAAAGATGGCTACAGCAGTGAGCAGGCGGAACAGCAGCTCACCCGGCTGCTGAATTTGCGGCACGGAAAAAAAGATTTCTTCGTCTGGAATATGGACGGGGTATTGAAAACTGCGGAAAAGACCACACGTACTCTTCAATTGTTCCTGACGCTGGTGGCGGTGATTTCCCTGCTGGTTGGTGGTATCGGTGTGATGAATATCATGCTGGTCTCGGTGACCGAGCGAACCCGCGAGATCGGCATCAGGATGGCGGTGGGCGCCAGAGCGGGCGATGTGTTGTCGCAGTTCCTGATTGAGGCGGTGTTTGTTTGCCTGGTTGGTGGCGCGCTCGGCGTAGCGCTTTCGATGTTGATCGCGTTTACTTTGCAGCTCTTTTTACCGGGCTGGGAAATTGGTTTTTCACCGGTTGCATTGATCACTGCTTTTTTGTGTTCAACGTTTACCGGAGTGCTGTTTGGCTGGTTGCCGGCGCGCAATGCGGCACGCCTGGATCCGGTGGATGCGTTGGTTCGCGAGTAATAAAAATGCCAGCCGATTGGGCTGGCATTTTAACTGCGGCATGTACACAATGAGGTTGCTGGGGTCAGGCCATGGCTTCCACTTCGACGGGCACGATAACGCTGGCGTGATTGCCTTTAGGGCCCTGGTGTACATCAAACCGGACGGTCTGTCCGGCTTTTAACGTTCTGTAACCATCCATCTGAATGGTGGAGTAATGCGCGAAGATATCTTCGCCGCCGCCTTCAGGGCAAATAAAACCAAACCCTTTGGCATTGTTGAACCACTTAACAGTACCCGTTTCCATGCTTCGACATCCTTCGTAAATCTTATTTAAGTAAGATGGAATGAACCGGTGGCAGAGCGAGCGGGCTGTTCAAAACCTCACCAACTCTCGACTGTACAATTTAGATAAATAGTATAATGCGTCAAGCGTTTGGCAGGGGTTCTGGGAGGCGGCGCATCAAAATTTTGAAGCAGTTAACGCTATGACAACAGAATGTGACAGCCGTCGCGGATGGCAACGATAGATGATTGTTATCTGACATCTGATGTAGATTAAAAATACATCTAGACTCATGTAATCGGCCGATTAAAGACCGCCGGAACCTGTAACCTAAGATGAAGCGCTAACGATGGGTAAGAGTAATAGCTGGCTGGATTTCGACCAATTGGCGGAAGAAAAATTGCGCGATGCGCTAAAACCGCCATCCATGTATAAAGTCATGTTAATGAACGATGATTACACGCCGATGGAATTTGTTATTGACGTGCTACAAAAGTTCTTTTCTTATGATGTAGAACGTGCAACGCAACTGATGCTTACGGTTCACTATCACGGCAAGGCTATCTGCGGTGTTTTCACTGCCGAAGTTGCAGAGACCAAGGTCTCTATGGTGAACAAGTACGCGAGGGAGAACGAGCATCCGTTGCTGTGTACGCTGGAAAGAGCCTGAATGCAGGCATGAAACTTGGGGGAGGTGCCCTATGCTCAATCAAGAACTGGAACTCAGTTTAAATATGGCTTTCGCCAGAGCGCGCGAGCACCGACATGAGTTTATGACCGTCGAGCACTTGTTACTGGCGTTGCTCAGTAACCCTTCGGCCCGCGAAGCGCTTGAAGCGTGTTCTGTGGACCTGGTGGCGCTGCGGCAGGAACTCGAAGCCTTCATCGAACAAACCACACCCGTTCTACCCATGAGCGAAGAGGAGCGCGACACGCAGCCGACGCTCAGCTTCCAGCGTGTTTTGCAGCGCGCGGTGTTTCATGTTCAGTCCTCCGGTCGTAGCGAAGTCTCCGGGGCGAATGTGCTGGTTGCCATTTTTAGCGAGCAGGAGTCGCAAGCGGCTTACCTGTTGCGCAAACATGAAGTGAGCCGCCTCGACGTGGTGAACTTTATTTCACACGGTACGCGTAAAGACGAACCGGGACCGTCATCGGATGCAGGTAGCAGCAGTAGCAGCCAGGTGAACAGCGAAGAGCAAGCAGGCGGGGAGGAACGTATGGAAAACTTCACCACCAACCTTAATCAGCTTGCTCGTGTTGGCGGTATCGACCCGCTGATTGGCCGTAGTAAAGAGCTTGAGCGAGCGGTTCAGGTGCTGTGTCGCCGCCGTAAAAACAACCCTTTGCTGGTTGGCGAATCCGGTGTCGGTAAAACGGCGATTGCCGAAGGCCTGGCCTGGCGGATTGTGCAGGGCGACGTGCCGGAAATTATGGCTGACTGCACTATCTATTCGCTGGATATTGGTTCGCTGCTGGCCGGCACCAAATACCGTGGTGATTTTGAAAAACGTTTCAAAGCGCTGCTGAAACAGCTTGAGCAGGACAGTAACAGTATTCTGTTTATCGATGAGATCCACACCATCATCGGCGCAGGCGCTGCATCCGGCGGGCAGGTCGATGCGGCTAACCTGATTAAGCCGCTGCTTTCAAGCGGTAAAATCCGTGTGATGGGATCGACCACCTATCAGGAATTCAGCAACATCTTCGAAAAAGATCGCGCCCTGGCGCGTCGCTTCCAGAAAATTGATATTACTGAACCGTCCGTTGAGGAAACGGTGCAGATTCTCAATGGCCTGAAGCCGAAGTATGAAGCGCATCACGATGTACGTTACACGGGGAAAGCGGTGCGTGCAGCGGTGGAACTGGCAGTGAAATACATCAACGACCGTCATTTGCCGGATAAAGCGATTGATGTGATTGACGAAGCGGGCGCGCGTGCGCGTCTGATGCCAGTGAGCAAGCGTAAGAAAACCATCAACGTGGCGGATATCGAATCGGTTGTTGCGCGCATCGCGCGTATTCCTGAGAAAAGCGTTTCTCAGAGTGACCGTGACACGCTGAAAAATCTGGGTGATCGCCTGAAAATGCTGGTATTTGGTCAGGATAAAGCCATTGAGGCGTTAACCGAAGCCATTAAAATGAGCCGCGCAGGGTTGGGTCAGGATCATAAACCGGTCGGTTCCTTCTTGTTTGCAGGCCCAACCGGCGTGGGGAAAACCGAGGTGACCGTACAGTTGTCGAAAGCGCTGGGTATTGAGTTGCTGCGCTTCGATATGTCCGAGTATATGGAGCGTCACACCGTCAGCCGCTTGATTGGTGCACCTCCGGGATATGTCGGCTTCGATCAGGGAGGTCTGCTGACTGATGCGGTGATCAAACATCCGCACGCTGTGCTGTTGCTCGATGAAATCGAAAAAGCGCACCCGGATGTCTTTAACCTGCTGTTGCAGGTGATGGATAACGGTACGCTGACCGATAACAACGGGCGCAAAGCAGATTTCCGCAATGTGGTGCTGGTGATGACTACCAACGCCGGGGTGCGTGAAACCGAGCGTAAATCCATCGGTCTTATCCACCAGGATAACAGCACCGATGCGATGGAAGAGATTAAAAAGATCTTTACGCCAGAGTTCCGTAACCGTCTGGACAACATTATCTGGTTCGATCACTTGTCTACCGAGGTGATCCATCAGGTGGTCGACAAATTTATTGTCGAACTCCAGGTGCAACTGGATCAGAAAGGCGTGTCGCTGGAAGTCAGCCAGGAAGCCCGCAACTGGCTGGCTGAGAAGGGTTATGACCGTGCCATGGGGGCTCGCCCGATGGCGCGTGTTATCCAGGACAACCTGAAAAAACCGCTGGCCAACGAACTGCTGTTCGGCTCGCTGGTTGATGGTGGTCAGGTAACTGTGACGCTGAATCAGGAAAAAGGTGTGCTGGAGTATGACTTCCAGAGTGCCCCGAAGCACAAACCGGAAGCGGCACATTAATCTCTGTTGTTAGCAACTAAAAACCGGGCTCATGTGAACCCGGTTTTTTTATGCCTGTTATTTGTGCCGGGCAGGTTGTTGGCCTCCCAGGTTGGCTTCATCTGGCGATTCTGCCTGCTGCGACACCCTGCAATCTCTCTTCTGGCATTCTGTTACTGGACAGCACGCAATGTGCTGAACCGTATAGATGCGAGCAGCTAATTGAAGGCTCCGCGCTTTATCCACTCACCGATGCAGTTTGCCTGATGAGTAACCAGAAAGGTGGGATGTTTCCGCCTCAAAACCCTTTTTTTAAAGCAATTTATAACTTTCTGATTAATAAGTTCTTTTATATTGCGGCGAAAAAAGGGCTAAAACGCTGAAAAGTGATTATCTTTTATTAAAAACAACAGGATGATATTGTTTCCCTTCAGTTCACTGCCGTACAGGCAGCTTAGAAAAGTGGTCAGGATGCGTATCTGGAAGCATATTTGTTCACTGCCGTACAGGCAGCTTAGAAATTAGCCATGTCCTGGCTACCGCAGGGGGTGAAGTTCACTGCCGTACAGGCAGCTTAGAAAGAGAAGTGGGGCGGCGGTTTCAATATGACCGATGTTCACTGCCGTACAGGCTGCTTAGAAATTCCGTGCAACATAAGCACAGGAAGGTGTGACGTTCACTGCCGTACAGGCAGCTTAAAATCGTCACTATCGGACAGAAAACCGTTTGCCAACGTTTGCAACTGTAGGGAAGCAGAAAATAACAGGCCGATAAAATCGGTGGGTAAAAGCTAATTAAAGGTTAATTTAGCAGCACTAGTATTTCTGTTGCGAAGAAACACAAAAGACCGGGGATTACCCGGCCTTTAAAAGAGATGCACTTAACTGTGCTGGCGGAAGATCTTAGCGGCTACGGAAGACAATGCGGCCTTTGCTCAGGTCGTACGGGGTCAGTTCCACAGTCACTTTATCGCCCGTCAGAATACGGATGTAGTTTTTACGCATTTTACCGGAGATATGCGCAGTGACCACATGACCGTTTTCCAGTTCTACGCGGAACATCGTATTAGGTAACGTTTCAAGAACGGTACCCTGCATTTCAATATTGTCTTCTTTGGCCATCTAATCCTCGGGGGTATCACTACCATAATTTTTGAACCGGCAAGATAATGCCGAAGTTCGAGTGTTAAGTAAAGATTTGTGCTGATAAAACGCAGCAAAACGACTTTTGCCAGTTACCCTCACGCCACAGCCAGGACGCGCTAAATGCGCAACCGTAAAGGGGAGCGATGGAGTAAACGAAGGGCATCCCTGATACGAACAACTCCCGGATGGGGCGGGGCAACAGGCAAAAGCTGCTTTGAGCGTCCATTATAACACTCTGATGAAAAATGTGCCGAAAACATTATTCAGGAGATAAAAACAGCGTACGCGGCACCCAAAAATGTGAAGGCAAGGGAACTGCACGCAATTCGGCAAGCTGGAGTAAATAATCTCTGCGCGGTATTTCTACCGCGCCCAGCGATGCAGTGTGATTATTCAGTACCTGGCAATCAATCAGTTTGCCACCCTGACGGAGAAACTCGTCGCAGAAAACAAGCATCGCCGTCTTCGAGGCGTTAATGCTGCGGCTAAACATCGACTCACCGCAAAACAGCAAGCCCTGCGCCACCCCGTACATTCCACCAACCAGTTCGTTGCCTTCCCACACTTCAATTGAGTGCGCATGACCAAGCTCGTGCAGACGATGGTAGGCCATCACGATATCGGGCGTAATCCAGGTACCTTCGTCGCGATCCTGCGCGCAACCGTCAATCACTTTGCCAAAGGCATGATTGAGGGTAACGCGATAAGGGGAAGACTTATGAAAACGTTTCATGCTGCGGCTGATATGAAACGTCTGCGGCCACAGTACGGCGCGCGGATCGGGTGACCACCAGAGGATCGGATCGCCGGGAGAAAACCAGGGGAAAATGCCGCGCTGATAGGCCATCAGCAACCGGGCCGGGCTTAAATCTCCGCCCAGAGCCAGCAGACCATTAGGTTCGCGTAGCGCCGCTTCAGGCGAAGGAAAAGCGATAGAGTGACGAGAAAGCTGAACCAGGCGCATGACAACAACGCTCCACAACGCGACAAGGGACCCCTTTTAATATCGTCATTTTGCCATTTCACTTTAATCGCGCTGTGGCAGAAGCGGCAAAATGACGAATATACACTACAGACGCTGCTTAAACTGGTAATACCGACCCTGTTTCGCCATTAACGCTGCGTGATTACCTTGCTCAATTATTTGTCCGTTGTCCATCACAATTATGCGATCAAAAAACGCCAGTCCGCGAAGACGATGCGTGACCATTAACAGTGTTTTGCCTTTCATCACTTCACGAAGTAATTCAAGAACCTGGCTCTCTGTTTCAGCGTCCAGCCCTTCGGTTGGTTCATCCAGCAAGACCAGCGGAGCGTCATGCAACAGCGTGCGGGCAATGGCCAGGCGGCGCAATTCACCGCCGGAAAGCTGGCGCCCACCTTCCCCAAGCCACGCGTTCAGACCACCATCATTGAGCAGCTTTTCCAGCCCGACGCGCGTCAGCATCGCACTCAGCGTTTCATCACTGGCCTGCGGCGCTGCAAGCAGCAAGTTATCACGCAGCGTAGCGCTAAACAGATGTACGCGCTGTGGAACCATACTGATGAGAGAACGTAGCGTCGCTTCAGCCACATCGCTCAGCGGCCGATCGTTAAGACGAATTTCGCCCTGCTGTGGATCCCAGGCACGCGTAAGCAGTTGTAACAGCGTTGATTTGCCGCAGCCGGTACGGCCGAGAATGGCGACATGTTCACCAGCGGCTATCGACAAGGCGATATTCTCCAGCGCACGCTGTGGCTGCCCGGGATAGCTAAAAGCCAGATCTTTAAATTGCACCGTAACACGCTCTGGTACAGGCATACTGACCTGCGGGAAAGTCACATCTGGTGGGCAGTCGGTGATTTGCGTAATGCGGGTGGCGGAAGCGATCACCTGGCCAAGGTGCTGAAAAGCGCCAGTAACCGGCGCCAGCGCTTCAAACGCCGCCAGTGCGCAAAAGACGAACAATGCGATTAATGCGCCTGGCTGCGTGTTGCCGCCAACATCACCGGAAGCAAACCATAGCATGACGATGACCGCCGCACCGCTAATCAGCAACATCAGCGCCTGCGAAACGGCACTCAGATCAGACTGACGGCGCTGAGCGTCGTGCCAGTTTAACTCTGTGTTCTCCAGTTGTTCACGGTAGCGCTGGCTGGCGCCAAAAATGGTCAGCTCCGCCTGACCCTGCAACCAACTGGTTAATTGCTGACGATACTGGCCACGCAGGGTTGTCAGGCTCTCACCGGTTGGTTTGCCCGCCCGGTAAAAGAGTGGCGGCAATACAAGCAGCGTAACCAGCATAATGCCTCCGAGCATCAGCGCCAGAGAGACATCCAGCACGCTTAAACCGACCATCACCATAATGATGACCACCAGTGCGCCGACTAGCGGAGAGATGACACGCAAATAAAGATGGTCGAGTGTATCGACATCGGCCACCACCCGGTTCAGTAACTCCCCCTGGCGAAAACGCGCCAGCCCGGCAGGGGAGAGGGGCAACAGTTTGCTGAAAGTGGCGACGCGCAAATGTTCCAGTACGCGGAAAGTGGCCTCATGGCTGACCAAACGCTCAAAATAACGTCCGGCGGTACGGGTAATAGCAGCGCCACGAACCCCGGCCGCAGGCAGCATATAGTTAAAACTGTAAAGCCCGGCAACGCCAACGACCGCAGAGGCCGACAGGAACCACCCGGAGAGCGTTAACAACCCGATACTGGCCAGCAGGGTGATAATCGCGAGGATCACGCCCAGCAGCAACATCCATTTGTGGCGTTTATACAGCGCGAGATAAGGTAACAAAGCACGCATTTAAATCTCCTCCTGGCGGTGGGCGAGAAGGTCGGCAAACGTTCCCTGCGTCGTTGAAAGTTCAGCATAGCTGCCTTGCTCAATGATCTTGCCATCCTGCATCACCCAAATGGCATCCCATTTACTCAGATTTTCCAGCTGGTGAGTAACCATTAGCGTGGTTTGCTGGTGGGAAGCCTCAGTCAACGACTGCATAACCCGTTGCTCGCTATGAGCATCCAGGCTGGCGGAAGGCTCATCCAGCAACAGTAATTTACATGGCGAAAGCAGTGCGCGGGCTACGGCGACACGCTGCGCCTGGCCAACTGAGAGGCGTACGGCCTGGTCGCCAGGCTGCGTTTCCAGCCCTTCCGGCAACAGAGGTAAAAATTCGCTGACCCAGGCTTTATCCAGTACCGCTTGCAGTTCAGCAGCACTGGCATTTGGCCGCGCCAGCAGAACGTTTTCCCGTAATGTGGCAGCCGGAAGCTGTGGATTTTGCCCCACCCAGCTTATCGCTTCGTGCCAGCTATCCGGCTCAAGTGCGCTCAGCTCAACGCCATTTACGTGCAGTGAACCCTCATAGGGCAAGAAACCGGAGAGAACATTAATCAGTGAACTTTTACCGGAACCGCTTTTTCCTACCACTACCACACGTTGTCCGGCGGCAAGGGTAAAGTTGAGCGGCCCGGCGAGTTCTGCACCTTCGGCAGACTTTATTATCAGATTGTGTGCGGTGAGAGTGACAGGCTCATCGCTTACTAACCGGGTTTCACCGCGTTGTGGATGTGCTAGAGGTGCTTCCATAAACGTTTTTAGGCTGTCGGCGGCGCCGATAGCCTGCGCCTTGGCATGATAGAAGGTGCCCAGATCGCGTAGCGGCTGGAAAAACTCCGGCGCCAGCACCAGTGCAAGGAAGCCAGCGAACAACGTAACACCGGTGCCATAATGACCAAAATTCAGCTCGCCAAGATAAGAGAATCCGAAGTAGACAGCGACCAGCGCAATCGATAGCGAAGCAAAAAACTCCAGCACGGCGGAAGACAAGAAAGCCAGACGCAATACTTCCATGGTCCTGCTGCGGAAATCCTGAGATGCGCGACGGATACTCTCGGTTTCCGCTTGGCCACGACCAAAAATACGCAGCGTTTCCATACCGCGCAGGCGATCAAGAAAATGACCGCTCAAGCGCGCCAGCGCTTTAAAGTTACGGCGGTTAGCATCGGCGGCTCCCATTCCAACCATCGCCATAAACAGCGGGATAAGGGGTGCTGTACCGAGTAAAATAAGCGCGGCGGCCCAATTGACGGGGAATAAAGTGAGAACGATTAACAGCGGCACGCTGGCCGCAAGGGCCATCTGCGGTAAATAGCGGGCATAGAAATCGTGCATATCGTCAATTTGTTCAAGTATCAGTGTCGCCCAGCTCCCGGCGGGTTTGCCCTGGATCCAGGCTGGCCCCGCCTGGTGCAGGCGATCCAGCACTTGTCGGCGGATTTCAAAACGAATATGTGCCCCGGCATAAAATCCCACCCGTTCCCGCAGCCAGACAACCCAACTACGCAGGATGAAGATCAGCACCAGTAAGGTGAAGGGTAGCAGCAACGCCTCACGCGGAATATTTTCCATAATCATATGATTGAGGATGCGCGCCAGTATCCAGGCCTGCGCCACAATCAGTGCGCCGCTTACCACGCCGAGAAGGCGGGAAAGCATTAACCAGCGGCGGGAAATAATGCTTTGCTGTTTCAACCAGCGAGTGAGTTCTTGTTGACGGGTTTTATTCATTGCGCGCTTAGCAGGTGAAGTTATCGGAATTTTAACTTGCGCAATGTTACATCGGGGCAAAAATAAAGGCGACTCATAGTCGCCTTTTTTACCTTTGTTACTGACTTGTAAAGATTATTTGCTTTCAGCCAGCCCGTCGAGATAGCGTTCCGCATCCAGAGCCGCCATACAGCCCGTACCCGCAGAAGTGATCGCCTGACGGTAGATATGATCCATAACATCACCCGCGGCAAAGACACCAGGAATACTGGTTTGCGTGGCGTTACCGTGAATACCGGACTGCACCTTGATGTAGCCATTTTCCAGCGCCAGTTGACCTCCGAAGATACCGGTGTTCGGACTGTGGCCGATAGCCACAAACAGCCCCGCAACGTCCAGTGACTCCAGGTTGTCCGCATTTTGCGTATCACGCAGACGCAGACCCGTGACGCCCATCTGATCGCCGGTGACTTCTTCCAGCGTGCGATGGGTATGCAGAACAATATTACCGCTCTCGACTTTATCCATCAGACGCTTAATCAGGATCTTTTCCGCACGGAAAGTGTCGCGACGATGGATCAGGTGTACTTCAGAGGCGATATTTGCCAGATATAGCGCTTCTTCAACAGCGGTATTGCCGCCGCCGATCACCGCCACTTTCTGATTGCGGTAAAAGAAACCGTCGCAGGTTGCGCAGGCGGAAACGCCGCGGCCTTTAAACGCTTCTTCCGAAGCCAGCCCCAGGTAACGTGCAGACGCGCCAGTCGCGATGATAAGCGCATCGCAAGTATATTCGCCGCTATCGCCAGTCAGGCGGAAAGGCCGATTTTGCAAATCAACGCTGTGGATGTGATCAAAAATGATTTCAGTATCAAATTTGGTGGCATGCTCATGCATGCGTTCCATTAGCAGCGGCCCGGTCAGATCGTGCGGGTCGCCTGGCCAGTTTTCCACTTCAGTGGTGGTGGTGAGCTGGCCGCCTTTTTCCATCCCGGTAATCAGCACTGGCTGTAGGTTTGCTCGTGCAGCATAGACCGCAGCGGTATAACCGGCAGGGCCTGAACCAAGGATGAGCAGCTTACTGTGTTTGGCCGTACCCATGAGATCCTCATTGTTGTTTGGCAGACATTAAGCTGAATTGTAGGGAATTTAGCATCGTAAAAAAAGAGCACGCCAGTTTTGTTAACGATATGTGTAATAGAAATGGCCGATGACGTGGGGGTGATTTTGGCCAGAAATATAATAATTTCTACTGAAAATCGGACTGTTATAAGGTGATAAAGTGAGGATTAGGGAGTGGTGTTGATGAATATCTGGCATGTTGTACTAAAAAAAGATGTTTTGCTTTGACAATCCCCTGCGCATTTGCGAAAACATCAAAGGAAGAAAAAAGCAGTGTTTCGCGCGTGATGCAAACTCATGTACGTAAATGCCATTTTTTACCGGGCTAGTGAAATCTACGCATGGCGTGGACAGACGCCATTCGTGATGTCGATAGCTGCCTTTGGCAACGGTCTTCTTCATATTGCCTCCGCATCGCCGTAACGCGACGGGCAAAGACTCTGAACAGTGAAGTGCACAGGGTCAAGACAGGAGTAGGGAAGGAATACAGAGAGACAATAATAATGGTAGATAGCAAGAAGCGCCCAGGCAAAGATCTCGACCGCATTGATCGTAATATTCTGAACGAACTGCAAAAAGATGGGCGTATTTCCAACGTCGAGCTTTCTAAACGAGTGGGACTTTCCCCGACGCCGTGCCTTGAGCGTGTGCGCAGGCTGGAAAGACAAGGATTTATCCAGGGCTATACCGCGCTGCTAAATCCGCATTATCTGGATGCATCACTTCTGGTATTTGTTGAGATTACTCTGAATCGTGGCGCGCCCGATGTGTTTGAACAATTCAACACTGCTGTGCAAAAACTTGAAGAAATTCAAGAGTGCCATCTGGTTTCAGGCGACTTTGACTACCTGTTGAAGACGCGTGTGCCGGATATGTCGGCTTACCGCAAACTGTTAGGGGAAACCCTGTTGCGTCTGCCGGGCGTGAATGACACCCGCACATATGTGGTGATGGAAGAAGTTAAACAGAGCAATCGTCTGGTAATTAAGACGCGCTAATACGGAACAGGTGCACAATCGCTGTTTTTTGATTACACTCCTGTTAATCCATACAGCAACAGTGCCGGGGAGACCCGGCGCTGTTGTCCGTTTTAGCATCAAGGACCTGGAGAGCCTGTCTTGAGCCAGGAATACACCGAAGACAAAGAAGTCACACTGACCAAGCTTAGCAGCAAGCGCCGACTCCTGGAGGCGTTGCTGATCCTCGTTTCACTTTCTGCCGTCTGGTTGATGGCCGCGCTCTTAAGTTTTAATCCGTCTGATCCTAGCTGGTCGCAAACGGCCTGGCATGAACCTATCCATAATCTGGGCGGCGTGCCCGGTGCATGGCTTGCCGATACGCTGTTTTTTATTTTTGGCGTTATGGCTTACACCATTCCGGTGATCATCATTGGCGGCTGCTGGTTTGCTTACCGCCACCGCGCCAGTGAAGATTACATCGATTACTTTGCTGTATCGCTGCGCATGATTGGTGCGCTGGCATTGCTCCTGACCTCTTGCGGCTTGGCCGCGATTAATGCTGATGATATCTGGTATTTTGCCTCCGGCGGGGTGATCGGCAGCCTGCTGAGTACTACACTGCAACCTCTGCTGCGCAGCAGTGGCGGTACGCTCGCGCTGCTCTGCATTTGGGCCGCCGGGTTAACCTTATTTACCGGCTGGTCGTGGGTCACCATCGCCGAGAAAATCGGCAGTGTCATCCTCAATATTCTGACCTTCGCCAGTAATCGCACCCGTCGCGATGACACCTGGGTCGATGATGACGAGTACGAAGACGACGAAGAGTACGAAAAGGAAAAACCGCGTGAGTCGCGTCGTGCTCGTATTCTTCGTGGAGCGCTGGAACGCCGTAAGCGTGCGGCTGACAAATTCGCCAACCCGATGGGGCGTAAAACCGACGAAGCGCTGTTTTCCGGTAAGCGGATGGACGATGAGGAAGATGAGATCGCATACAGCGCGCGCGGTGTGCCAGCGGATGCTGACGACGTCCTGTTCTCCGGGCATCGTGCTACGGAAGCTGAGCAGGAATACGATCCATTGCTAAACGGGCACAGCGTTACTGAACCCGTAGTGGCAGCTGCAACAGCGACAACCGCAGCTGTGCAGGCGTATGCAGCACCTGCTGATCCTTATGTTCCTGCAATGCAGCAAGATGTTGAATGGCCGTATGCACAGGCCCCAGCAACTCAGGTGCCACCGCAAGCGCCTTATCAGCCAGAGCAGTATGCCGAAGCTGCTCAGAAGGCCCCATATCATTCTCCTCAGCATGCACTCCCCGAGTGGCAGCAATCTGTCGCAGAAGAGGTGTGGACGCCTGATGCGCCGGTACCGCCGGAAGAAGAGGTTTATGCTCAGCAGGCGCAGGAGCCGTTGCCGTGGCAAAGCGAATCGCAAATCGCACTGGCTCCGGAACCGATAGTCACGCCTGAGCCTGAACCGGTCGTTGAAGAGGTAAAACAGACTCGTCCGCCGCTTTACTACTTTGAAGAAGTGGAAGAGAAGCGTGCGCGTGAGCGTGAACAACTTGCCGCCTGGTATCAGCCAATCCCTGAGTCTGCTGTTGACGAACCTGCGGCAAAACCTGCTGTTTTCTCTGCGCCATCGGCCGCAGCAGTTGATCCATTTGTTGCTCCTGTTGCGGCTGGCGTACAACAAGCTACGGGTCATGCCACGGCCGTAGCCGCAGCGCCAGTCTTTAGCCTGGCCTCTGGTGGTACGCCGCGTCCGCAGGTTAAAGAGGGGATTGGTCCGCAATTACCGCGCCCGAACCGCGTTCGTGTTCCGACGCGCCGCGAGCTGGCGTCTTACGGTATCAAATTACCTTCTCAGCGTATGGCAGAAGAGCGCGCCCGCGAGGAAGAAGTGCGTCAGCATGATGACGACGAAGCCGATGTGCTGCAGCAGAACGAACTGGCTCGCCAGTTTGCCGCTACACAGCAACATCGCTATGGAAATGAATTCCAGCACGAGGCACCACAGTTCCATCCGCAGCATCCGGTAATTAGCGACGAAGAAGCGGAAGAAGCTGAGCTGGCCAGCCAGTTCGCTGCCTCTCAGCAACAGCGCTATTCGGGAGACCAGCCGGCAGGCGCGCAAGCGTTTATGCCTGAAGATTTTGCGTTTTCACCGATGAAAACGCTGGTTGATGATGGGCCGCACGAACCGCTGTTCACGCCAGGCGTGATGCCAGAGCCAGCGCCGCCAGTACAGCAGCCGCATCATTATCAACAACCGACGCCGCCGCAATACCAGCAGCCAGCACAGTCGCACTACCAGTCGCAGGCTCAACAGGCGGTTCAGCAGCCCGCTATGCCGCAGCAACAGCATCAGGTTGCGCCACAGCCGCAAGAGAGCTTGATTCATCCGCTGCTGATGCGTAATGGTGATAGCCGATCGGTGCAGAAACCGACTACGCCGCTGCCATCACTGGATCTGTTGACGCAGCCGCCAGCGGAAGTTGAACCCGTTGATACCTTTGCGCTTGAGCAAATGGCGCGCCTGGTCGAAGCGCGTCTGGCCGATTTCCGCATCAAAGCCGATGTGGTGAATTATTCACCGGGGCCGGTGATTACCCGCTTTGAGTTGAATCTGGCGCCGGGGGTGAAAGCCGCACGTATTTCCAATCTGTCTCGCGATCTGGCGCGTTCGCTTTCCACCGTTGCCGTGCGCGTGGTGGAAGTGATCCCCGGCAAGCCATATGTTGGCCTGGAATTACCGAACAAGAAACGTCAGACCGTCTATCTGCGTGAAGTGCTGGATTGTGTGAAATTCCGGGAAAACCCTTCGCCGCTGACCGTGGTGCTGGGTAAAGATATCGCCGGCGATCCGGTGATTGCCGATCTGGCGAAAATGCCGCACCTGCTGGTTGCCGGTACAACTGGCTCTGGTAAGTCGGTGGGCGTGAACGCCATGATCCTCAGCATGCTGTATAAAGCGACGCCGGAAGAGGTGCGCTTTATCATGATCGACCCGAAAATGCTCGAACTTTCGGTATATGAAGGCATCCCGCATCTGCTGACCGAAGTGGTTACCGATATGAAAGACGCTGCCAATGCGTTGCGCTGGAGCGTTAACGAAATGGAACGTCGCTACAAACTGATGTCAGCGCTTGGCGTGCGTAATCTGGCGGGTTACAACGAGAAGATCGCTGAAGCAGCGCGGATGGGCCGTCCAATTCCGGATCCATACTGGAAGCCGGGCGACAGCATGGATGTGCAGCATCCGGTGCTGGAAAAACTGCCATATATCGTGGTGATGGTGGATGAGTTCGCCGACCTGATGATGACTGTTGGCAAGAAAGTGGAAGAGCTTATTGCGCGTCTGGCGCAGAAAGCGCGCGCCGCAGGTATTCACCTGGTGCTGGCGACACAGCGTCCGTCGGTCGACGTTATCACCGGGTTGATTAAAGCGAACATCCCGACGCGTATCGCTTTTACCGTATCGAGTAAGATTGATTCGCGTACCATCCTCGATCAGGGTGGTGCCGAATCGCTGCTTGGGATGGGGGATATGCTTTACTCCGGTCCAAACTCCACCTCTGCGCCCGTACGCGTACACGGTGCATTCGTACGTGACCAGGAAGTCCATGCTGTGGTACAGGACTGGAAAGCGCGTGGTCGCCCGCAGTATGTCGATGGTATTACGTCAGAGAGCGAAAGCGAAGGTGGCGCAGGCGGTGGTTTTGATGGTGGTGAAGAGCTGGATCCGTTATTTGATCAGGCCGTTAACTTCGTGACCGAAAAACGCAAGGCCTCTATCTCTGGCGTTCAGCGCCAGTTCCGCATCGGCTACAACCGTGCGGCGCGTATTATCGAGCAGATGGAAGCCCAGGGAATTGTCAGCGAACAGGGGCATAACGGTAACCGTGAGGTGCTGGCTCCACCGCCGTTCGAATGATTGCAAAGCTGGGTAAATAAGTAAAAATTCAGTCTTTTCTTCTGTCTCTCTTTGCATTCGGTGCTTAGAGTGACAGAAGTATTCTCCCGTGTCGGGAGTGACGTATTTGAGGAATAACGATGAAAAAAATCGCCGTGGCGTGTGCGTTAATGGGCAGCTTGCTGGCCAGTAACGTGTGGGCAGATGCTTCCAGTGACCTGAAAAGCCGTCTTGATAAAGTTAGCAGTTTCCATGCCAGCTTCACTCAAAAAGTGACGGATGGCAGCGGAGCTGCGGTACAGGAAGGTCAGGGGGATTTGTGGGTTAAGCGCCCGAATCTGTTCAACTGGCATATGACCCAGCCGGATGAAAGCGTGCTGGTTTCTGACGGGAAAACCCTGTGGTTTTACAACCCGTTTGTGGAACAAGCTACTGCGACCTGGCTGAAAGATGCCACCGGCAATACGCCGTTTATGCTGATTGCCCGTAATCAGGCCAGCGACTGGCAGCAGTATAATATAGAGCAAAAGGGCGATGATTTTGTTCTGACACCGAAAGGTAACAACGGTAACCTGAAGCAATTCACTATCAATGTTGGTCGCGATGGCACCATTCATCAGTTCAGTGCAATTGAACAGGACGATCAGCGCAGCAGCTATCAACTGAAATCACAGCAAAATGGCGCGGTCGATCCCACTAAATTCACCTTTACCCCGCCGCAGGGCGTAACGGTTGACGATCAGCGTAAGTAAGAGGCGCGGATGAGCAATATGTCGCTCGATTTCTCCGACAATGCGTTTCAACCTCTGGCCGCCCGTATGCGGCCAGAAAATTTAGCGCAGTACATAGGCCAGCAGCACCTTCTGTCGGCGGGCAAACCTTTGCCGCGAGCCATTGAGGCTGGGCATCTGCACTCGATGATCCTTTGGGGACCGCCGGGTACGGGGAAAACGACGCTGGCGGAAGTGATTGCCCGCTATGCGAACGCGGATGTTGAACGCATTTCTGCGGTGACGTCTGGCGTGAAAGAGATCCGCGAAGCCATCGAGCGCGCGCGGCAGAATCGCAATGCCGGGCGGCGTACCATTCTGTTTGTTGACGAAGTCCACCGCTTTAACAAAAGCCAGCAGGACGCGTTTTTGCCACATATTGAAGACGGCACCATCACCTTTATCGGCGCAACAACGGAAAACCCCTCTTTTGAACTCAACTCAGCGTTGCTCTCCCGTGCGCGTGTTTATTTGTTGAAATCTCTCACGAATGAAGACATTGAGCAGGTATTGACGCAGGCGATGGAAGATAAAGCCCGCGGTTATGGCGGTCAGGATATCGTTCTGCCGGATGAAACCCGACGTGCAATTGCCGAGCTGGTTGGCGGTGATGCGCGACGGGCGCTCAACACGCTGGAAATGATGGCCGACATGGCAGAGCTGGATGATGCTGGCAAACGCGTATTGAAAACGACCTTGCTGACCGAGATTGCTGGCGAACGCAGCGCGCGCTTTGATAACAAAGGTGACCGTTTTTACGATTTAATATCCGCCTTGCATAAATCGGTACGCGGTAGCGCGCCGGATGCGGCACTTTACTGGTATGCGCGCATTATCACTGCCGGAGGCGATCCGTTGTACGTGGCGCGTCGCTGTCTGGCGATTGCTTCGGAAGATGTCGGCAATGCCGATCCGCGTGCCATGCAGGTGGCCATTTCCGCCTGGGATTGTTTTACACGCGTTGGCCCGGCCGAAGGCGAGCGTGCAATTGCGCAGGCAATTGTTTATCTTGCCTGTGCGCCGAAGAGTAACGCTGTGTATACGGCGTTTAAAGCTGCACTTGCAGACGCACGCGATCGTCCGGATTTCGATGTGCCTGTACACCTGCGTAACGCACCAACGAAATTGATGAAAGAGATGGGGTACGGCCAGGAGTATCGTTATGCACACGACGAACCCAATGCCTATGCCGCTGGCGAGGAGTATTTCCCACAGGAATTAGCACAAACGCGCTATTATCACCCCACCAACAGAGGTCTTGAGGGCAAGATTGGCGAAAAGCTCGCCTGGCTGGCCGAACAGGATCATAAAAGCCCTATAAAACGCTATCGCTAGTGCAGGCGTTGCGGTAAGGTTACCGTTGTACAATATCGATCGCAGGCAGCGATCGACTTCTTCTTTATTTACAATACAACAAGCACAGGAAAAGCATGCTCGATCCCAATCTGCTGCGTACCGAGCCAGACGCAGTCGCTGAAAAACTGGCACGCCGGGGCTTTAAGCTGGATGTAGACAAATTACGCGCGCTCGAAGAGCGTCGTAAAGTTTTGCAGGTTAGTACTGAGAACCTGCAAGCAGAGCGTAACTCACGATCGAAATCCATTGGCCAGGCGAAAGCACGCGGGGAAGACATTGAGCCATTACGCCTGGAAGTGAACAAGCTGGGTGAAGAACTTGACGCAGCGAAAGCCGAGCTGGAAACCCTGCTGGCCGAGATCCGTGAGATTGCGCTGACTATCCCGAACCTGCCTGACGACTGTGTCCCGACGGGGCGCGATGAGAACGATAACGTCGAAATCAGCCGCTGGGGCACACCGCGCCAATTTGATTTTGAAATCCGCGATCATGTTACGCTGGGCGAAATGCACAGCGGTCTGGATTTTGCTGCCGCCGTAAAACTGACCGGCTCCCGTTTCGTTGTGATGAAAGGACAAATCGCCCGTATGCATCGCGCGTTGGCGCAATTCATGCTGGATCTGCACACCGAGCAGCATGGCTATGCGGAAAACTACGTACCGTATCTGGTCAACCACGACACGCTGTATGGCACCGGTCAGTTGCCGAAATTTGCTGGCGATCTGTTCCACACGCGTCCGCTGGAAGAAGAATCTGACAGCAGCAACTATGCATTGATCCCGACGGCTGAAGTGCCGCTGACCAACCTGGTACGCGATGAGATCATCGACGAAGACGATCTGCCGATCAAAATGACCGCTCATACGCCGTGCTTCCGTTCCGAAGCGGGGTCTTACGGCCGTGATACCCGTGGTTTGATTCGTATGCACCAGTTCGACAAAGTTGAAATGGTGCAGATTGTTCGCCCGGAAGAGTCGATGGAAGCGCTGGAAGAGATGACTGGTCATGCTGAGAAAGTGTTGCAACTGCTCGGTCTGCCGTACCGCAAAATTCTGCTCTGTACCGGTGATATGGGCTTTGGCGCATGCAAAACCTACGATCTGGAAGTATGGGTTCCGGCACAGAATACTTACCGTGAAATCTCTTCCTGTTCTAATGTATGGGATTTCCAGGCGCGTCGCATGCAGGCACGCTGCCGCAGCAAATCCGACAAGAAAACCCGTCTGGTGCATACGCTGAATGGTTCTGGTCTGGCTGTCGGCCGTACGCTGGTTGCCGTGCTGGAAAACTATCAGCAGGCCGATGGTCGTATCGAAGTTCCTGAGGTACTGCGTCCGTATATGAACGGTCTTGAATTCATCGGTTAAGCATTACTCCTTTAATGTTTCCTGAAAAGCGCCTGTTGGCGCTTTTTTTACGTCCTTGCTTGATACCAAACAATAATCACCTCCCTCCAAAGTAGTAGTACTCAGATGGCATAGTCAGTACAAAACTCTGATAAAAAGCAAATTCGCTATATAAATAAATATATATCGGTTTTTCTTTGTGAGCAATCAAAGCGAGTCGTTATGAACATGAAAATGCCTGATGAGTTGCTGGATACTGAGGTTAGCCGTCGTGGGTTTATGAAAACTACGGCACTCGGTGGTCTGGCGGTTGCAAGTAGCACTTTCGCCTTGCCTTTTACCCGACTGGCGTCCGCAGCGGATGCGATTACCCCGGCGCAGGAAAAAGTGGTGTGGAGTGCCTGTACCGTGAACTGTGGTAGCCGCTGCCCGCTGCGTATGCATGTGGTGGATGGCGAAATAAAATATGTCGAAACCGACAATACCGGTGACGACAACTATGACGGGTTGCACCAGGTGCGCGCATGTCTTCGCGGTCGTTCAATGCGCCGCCGCGTCTATAACCCTGATCGCCTTAAGTATCCCATGAAGCGCGTGGGTAAACGGGGTGAGGGGAAATTCGAGCGCATAAGCTGGCAGGAGGCATTCGATACCATTACCAGCAATATGCAGCGTCTGATCAAAGAGTACGGTAACGAATCTATCTATCTGAACTATGGCACGGGTACGCTGGGGGGAACGCTGACACGCTCATGGCCGCCAGGCAAGACACTCATTGCCCGCCTGATGAACTGTTGCGGAGGATACCTTAATCATTATGGAGACTACTCCAGCGCCCAAATCGCCGCCGGGCTGAATTATACCTACGGGGGATGGGCAGACGGCAACAGTCCGTCGGATATTGAAAATAGCCAGTTGGTGGTGATGTTCGGTAACAACCCCGGGGAAACCCGCATGAGTGGTGGAGGTGTAACGTACTACGTTGAACAGGCACGGCAAAAATCGAATGCCCGTATGATCATTATCGATCCGCGTTACACTGATACTGGTGCCGGGCGTGAAGATGAGTGGATCCCAATCCGCCCAGGCACTGATGCTGCGCTGGTGTCAGCACTGGCCTGGGTGATGATCACGGAAAACCTTGTTGATCAGCCTTTCCTCGATAAATACTGCGTTGGTTACGATGAAAAAACGTTACCCGCAGACGCGCCAGCCAATGGACACTATAAGGCGTACATTCTGGGCCAGGGCAATGATGGCATTGCCAAGACGCCGGAGTGGGCATCGGTTATTACTGGCATTCCCCAGTCGCGTATTATTATGCTGGCTCGTGAAATTGCCAGCACCAAACCGGCGTTTATCTCTCAGGGTTGGGGGCCGCAACGCCATGCGAATGGCGAGTTGGCGTCGCGTGCAATTGCCATGCTGGCGATTTTGACCGGCAATGTTGGGCTCAACGGTGGTAATAGCGGCGCTCGTGAAGGCTCATACGAGCTGCCGTTTGTGCGCATGCCGACGCTGGAAAATCCGGTGCAGACCAGTATCTCGATGTTTCTGTGGACCGATGCTATTGAGCGTGGCCCGGAGATGACGGCCACGCGCGACGGGGTACGCGGCAAAGATAAGCTGGATGTGCCGATCAAGATGATCTGGAACTATGCCGGTAACTGTCTGATTAACCAGCATTCACAGATCAATCGTACCCATGACATCTTGCAGGATGATAAGAAGTGCGAGCTGATTGTGGTGATTGATTGCCACATGACCTCTTCCGCGAAATATGCCGACATTCTGCTTCCGGATTGTACCGCCTCGGAACAGATGGATTTCGCACTGGACGCCTCCTGCGGCAACATGTCGTATGTCATTTTTGCCGATCAGGTAATTAAACCACGCTTTGAATGCAAAACGATCTATGAAATGACCAGCGAACTGGCTAAGCGTATGGGCGTGGAACAACAGTTCACTGAAGGTCGTTCACAAGAGGAGTGGATGCGTTATCTCTACGAACAATCCCGCCAGGCTATCCCTGGCATGCCAACTTTCGATGCATTACGCAAACAGGGCATGTTTAAACAGCGCGATCCGGCCGGTCACCATGTGGCTTATAAGGCCTTTCGTGACGATCCGCAAAAAAATCCGCTCACCACACCATCAGGGAAAATCGAGATCTACTCAGCGCAACTGGCAGCCATTGAGGCAAGTTGGGAGCTGGACAAAGAGGATGTTATCGATCCGCTACCGGTGTACAGCGCTGGTTTTGAAAATTACAACGCTCCGCTCAGCAAAACCTATCCGCTGCAACTAACCGGTTTTCACTACAAAGCTCGAACCCACTCTACATACGGCAACGTTGATGTGCTGAATGCGGCTTGCCGTCAGGAGATGTGGATTAACCCAATCGATGCGCAGCTACGCGGGATAAGCAACGGTGACCGCGTGCGTATCTTTAACGACCGGGGTGAAGTTCAAATCGAAGCGAAAGTAACGCCGCGCATGATACCCGGTGTGGTCGCGCTGGGTGAAGGCGCATGGTACAACCCGGATGCCCGGCGCGTCGATCAGGCAGGATCTATAAATGTGCTGACTACGCAACGACCATCTCCGCTGGCGAAAGGCAACCCGTCGCATACAAACCTTGTCCAGGTCGAAAAGGCGTAAGGAGTAAGTGATGACTACGCAGTATGGATTTTTTATTGATTCAAGCCGTTGCACCGGGTGTAAAACCTGTGAGCTGGCCTGTAAAGACTACAAAAACTTAACTCCCGACGTTAACTTCCGCCGTATTTATGAATATGCAGGTGGCGACTGGCAACAGGATAACGGCGTCTGGCACCAGAATGTGTTTGCCTATTATATGTCGATTGCCTGTAACCACTGTGAAGATCCGGCATGTACCAAAGTATGTCCTAGCGGCGCTATGCACAAACGAGAGGATGGTTTTGTGGTGGTGGACGAAGATATCTGCATCGGCTGCCGTTACTGCCATATGGCCTGCCCGTATGGTGCACCGCAGTACAATGCACAAAAAGGACATATGACCAAGTGCGATGGTTGCTATGAACGCGTTGCTGACGGGAAAAAACCAGTTTGTGTGGAATCCTGCCCATTACGGGCGCTTGATTTCGGCCCTATCGACGAGCTGCGGCAGAAATATGGCCAACTGGCGGCTGTCGCGCCGCTGCCTGCAGCACATTTCACGAAACCATGTATTGTAATTAAACCCAATGCTAATAGCCGCCCGACAGGGGACACCACCGGTTATCTGGCGAATCCGCAGGAGGTGTGAGATGGGAAGTGGATGGCATGAGTGGCCGCTGATGATCTTCACGGTCTTTGGGCAGTGTGTCGCTGGTGGGTTTATTGTCCTGGCGTTGGCTTTGCTGAAAGGCAATCTGCCGGTTGACCAGCAACAGCGCGCAGTACGTAGTATGTTTGGCTTATGGGTGTTGATGGCGGCGGCGTTTATTGCCTCGACTCTGCACCTCGGTTCACCATTGCGCGCCTTCAACGCACTTAACCGTGTGGGCGCATCGGCGTTGAGCAATGAAATCGCCAGCGGTGCCATTTTCTTTATTGTCGGCGGTGTCGGCTGGTTGCTGGCAGTGCTGGATAAGCTACCTGCAGGGTTACGCAGCCTGTGGTTGATCGTGACGATGGTGCTGGGTGTGGTGTTTGTGTGGATGATGGCGCACGTCTATAACAGCATTGATACCGTACCGACCTGGTACAGCATCTGGACCTCACTGGGTTTCTTCCTGACAATGCTTATCGGTGGGCCACTGCTGGGTTACTTGCTATTACGTTGTGCGGGCGTCGACGGCTGGGCGATGCGTTTATTGCCTGCTATCTCATTATTGGCATTGGCGCTCAGTGTCATGGTGGCACTGATGCAGGGGACGGAACTGGCAACGATTCATAGCTCGATTCAGCAGGCTTCTGCACTGATTCCGGCATATGGCTCGCTGATGGCATGGCGGGTAGCGCTACTACTGGTTGCGCTGGCGTGCTGGGTTATTCCGCAACTGAAAGGGTATCAGCCTGCTTTGCCGTTGTTGTCGCTGGCGTTTGTCCTCGTGCTGGCAGGCGAGCTTATTGGGCGCGGCGTGTTCTACGGATTGCATATGACAGTGGGTATGGCTATTGCCAGCTAATATGTTAATAGGTTATATCTGGCCGGGAGCCTGTACATAGATTTGTGTAATTGCCTGATTTTGATATGTTCAATTCACCATCAAATGAAGGTTAATGTATGGACGAAAAACAGTTGCAAGCTCT
>JAGTSE010000030.1 GCA_018261615.1 Pseudomonadota bacterium
GGGTGGGGAGTGCTGTTTTCATGGTCGTCATAGGCTCACATAAAAGTAATTGTTTAATTGTTGTAACTTTATTGTTGTCATATTAGGGTGTTCACATCCATCGCCATTAATTCACTGTGGCGTTGCAAAAAAGTGTACAGGTGCAGCATGAGTCCATTTTCCCGTTTCGCCGTCTATTTCGCTGAAGTTGCCCGCAACGGCAGCCTGCGCCGCGCCGCAGAAAAACTGCATATCTCCGCATCGGCGATTAACCGGCAGATTTTGCAGGCGGAGGAGGCGTTCGGTACGCCGCTGTTTGAGCGGTTGCCGGAAGGTTTACGCATGACTACTGCCGGAGAGTTGCTGTATGACAATCTGCTGCGCTGGCAAAAAGAGTTTCAGCTCACGCGGCAAAAATTTGATGAGCTGCAAGGCCTGAAACGCGGCACTGTCAGTGTGGGAATGGTACAGGCGCTGGCGGAGGGGAGCTTTGCCAGCGCGCTGGCAGATATTATCACCGGGCAACCGTGGCTGGAGCTGGAACTCCAGGTGGCGGACAGCCATACCGTCAGCCAGAAAGTGCGGCAGGCCGATCTCGACTTCGGTTTGATCCTCGATCCGGAAGGGCAGTCAGGGCTGAATGTGTTGGCCTTCGCCGAGCTGGAGATGGGCGTGGTGATGCGTACGGATCACGCGATGGCAGCCGCTCCGGCGTTATCGCTGGGCGAGCTGAGCGAGGCGCGGCATATTCTGCCCGGCGCGCCGCTCATTGTGCATGAACGTGTCGGCATGCTTTATCGCCACTACGATCTCTCCCCGGCAAATACCATCAATTGTAATGACATCCGACTGATTAAATCGCTGGTGCTGAAGGGGAGCGGCATCACGGTGCTGAGCCTGCTGGATGTGCTGGATGAAGTGAAAAGCGGGCAACTGGCGTTTGTGCCGCTGCGCAACAAGCTGTTGCGCCCGCTGACGCTGGCGCTCTGTACCGCGCCAGCGCGCCAGCTTTCCCGCCCGGCGCAAATGGCGATCCAGAAACTAACCCAGGTGCTGGAAGCGATGCAGAGCGTTGGCGCATCAGCCTAACGGCCCGCCCTGAATGGTATCGCACAGGCCATTGATAATGCGCTCGCCGGTCTCCTCTTTTAGTTCCTGGTACCACGCCAGCGTCAGCGCCATATCTTTGCCGTGAGTGATATCGCAGCGTTTGCGTGCCTTGAGCACCAGATCGCGCACCCGGTCGCAGCGTAGCGCTTCATACTGACGCAGCACGTTTTCAATGTCGCTCTGCTCGCGAAAAAGGTTTCCCAATACCACCGCGTCTTCCATTGCCGCGCAGCCGCCCTGGCCGATATCCGGCGTGGTGCTGTGTCCGGCATCGCCCAGCAGCGCCACTTTACCGCGCACCAGCGTGTGGAACGGTTCGATATCATGGATTTCGATGCGGTTGGTGGTTTGCGGATTCAGTGCGGCGATCAGCTGTTGTACCGGCGGCGCCCAGCCGCTGAAGTAGCGCATCAGATCGTCGCGCAGCGTGCTACGATCTTCGGCCAGCCCGGCTGGCAGCGGCACGTCAAAGAAGAAGTAGAAGCGTCCGTCGGAGACGGGCATCAGTGACACCCGTTTGCCTTCACCCACGAAGGTTGTCCACTGCTCGGCGGGCGCGATGGCTTCATCGATTTTCACCAGGCCATTCCAGTTAACGTAACCTGCATAGCGCCGCTCTGGCGTATAGCCCAGCACATACGGGCGCAGCGCCGAATGGCTGCCGTCGGCGGCAATCAGAAAATCACCGTGGGCGCAGGTGCCATCGGTGAACCACGCAGTCACACCGTCGGCATGCTCTTCCACTTCATTGACCCGTTTACCAAACTGCACCCGATCGTGTCCCCAGTGATTGAGCATTTCGCGCTGCAACTCCGCCCGCGATACCGGGCACGGGCGTCCACCCACCCGCTCGACCAGCGGCGCGAGGCTAAACTGCGTCAGTGTTTCGCCCTTGCGGTAATCCTTATAGGCCATAAAGCGCAGCGGGCCGCCGTAGGTCTCCATCATCTCGCCCATCCCCAGATGGTTCATGCACTTCACTCCGTTGGGCCAGATGGAGATCGCCGCGCCGACCGGCTTAATCTCTTTCACTGCTTCGAATACCTGACACGCAATGCCTGCGTTCTGTAACGCGACAGCCGCACTCAGGCCGCCGATACCTGCGCCGATCACCAATGCTTTCATTCTGTTCTCCTTTTACATGCGTGTGACAGATTGAGCAATTTGCGTACCAGAATGACGACAGGCGCGGGCGCGCGCGAAAGCGGGTGTTGCGAAGTCATGTTGCACTTTTGTAGTGCGCATTTGCGTTAATGTTGCCTTTTTGTGAATCAAAAATTTCCGAATTTGGTGCAGGGAATCTAAAGTTTCACAGCACTGGCGCGGGAGTGGCGACTCTGGCCTGCTTTGTGCATCAGGGCGTTGACGCGAATTGACAACAGGATGGAACGCCATGTCTGATGAAACGAACAGCAACTTATTGTACGGGCTGGAGCAGCGGATCCCACCGCTTCCGGCTTTCTTCAGTGCCTTGCAGCACGTACTGGCCGGGTTAGTGGGCATCATCACGCCGCCGCTGATCATTGGTGCGACGCTAGGGCTGGGCGAGTGGATGCCGTGGTTGATTAGCATGTCGCTGCTGGCCTCCGGGATTGGCACTTTTTTACAGTCCAACCGCGTGTGGGGCGTTGGCGCGGGCATGATCTGCATGCAGGGCACCAGCTTTGCCTTTCTTGGTGTCGCTATTGCAGGCGGGATGTGGGTGAAAGGGCAGGGCGGCACGGCGCAGGACGTGATGGCGATGCTGTTTGGCGTCAATTTCGTGGCCGCGCTGGTGCCGGTTATCATCAGCCGCTTTATTGAGCCGCTGAAGCGCATTTTTACGCCGATCATTACCGGCAGCGTGATTGCCCTGATCGGCATCAGCCTGATTAAAGTCAGCGTGAATAACTGGTGTGGCGGTGTGCAGGCGAAAGATTTTGGTAGCATGAGCAACATTGGCCTCGGCGCAGGCACGCTGGCGGTGATTGTGTTACTGAGTTGCGCGAAAAACCGTTGGCTGCGTCTCTCTTCCGTGGTGGTCGGCATTGCACTGGGTTGCATCGCCGCAGCCTTTGTCGGTAAGTTTCACTTCAGCGGCACCGGCGATACCTGGTTTCGTTTACCGGCGCTGTTCCCGTTTGGTTTCCAGTTTAATAGCGCCATCTTTCTGCCTGTGGCGCTGGTGTCGCTGGTGTGCATCCTGGAGGCGGTAGGCGATCTTACTGCCAACTGCCTGATCTCGCACCAACCCATCGATAACAGCGCGTTTCGTTCCCGGCTGAAGGGTGGCATTCTTGCTGACGGCATCAGTTGCATGATCGCGGCGATGCTGGGCGCCTTTCCCAATACCACCTTTGCGCAAAACAATGGCGTTATTCAGATGACGGGTGTCGCCAGCCGCTTTGTTGGCCGCTATATTGGCGTGATCCTTATCCTGCTGGGGGTATTCCCGCCGTTTGGCGAGGTATTACGCCAGATCCCGCTGCCGGTGCTGGGCGGCGCAACGATGGTGATGTTTGGCTGCGTGGTGGCGGCCGGGATCCGTATCATTACCCAGAATCCGTTAACCCGCCGCGACATGCTGATTGTCGGACTGGCGTTTGGTTTTGGTATGGGTGTCGAAGCGGTACCGGCCTTTCTTGCCCATTTCCCGCCAATTATCGCTAATCTGTTTGGCTCGGCGGCGACCTGTGGCGGCTTAGTGGCGATTGTCCTGAACCTGATTATTCCGCAAGAAAAAACGGCCATCGCCAATGACGCAAGGAGCAATGATGATCGCGCTGAATCACTTTAATCAGCTACCAGATGATGAGGCCGCTGCACTGTTGCAGCCGTGCGTGTCGATCCCCGGCTGGACGGCGGCGCTGGTGGCCGCGCGTCCGTTTGCCTCGCTCGCCGCGCTGCAGCAAACCGCACATGAAATCGCGGGTACCTGGGGGCACGTCGAGCTTGAGCAGGCACTTAGCGCACACCCGCGCATTGGCGAAAAGCCTGCGGGTTCGCAGGCGCATGCTGTGTTATCGCGCCAGGAGCAGTCGGCGGTGGACGATCGCGACGCGCAACTCGCAAGGTCGCTGCGCGAGGGGAATGCACGCTATGAAGCGCGTTTTGGCCGTGTTTTTTTGATCCGCGCCAAAGGTCGTAGCGGAGAAGAGATTCTGCACGCGCTGGAACAGCGGCTAACTAACAGCGACGCCGAAGAGATCACCGCGGCGCTGGAGCAGTTACGGGATATCACCTTATTACGACTGGCAGGAGCGATTGGCGAATGAACAGCCTCAGTACCCATATTCTGGATATTTCCAGCGGTAAACCCGCGCAGGGGGTGACGGTTTATCTGTTACTCGGCGAGCAGACGATGGCGAGTGGCGTCACCGATGAGAACGGGCGAATCGGTGAGTTTTCATCTTCCTTGAAGCCGGGGCATTATCGGCTGGTGGCGCAAACGGGAGAATGGTTTGCAAAGCGCAGCGTGGCGACACTGTTTCCCTGCGCGCAAATTGACTTTGTGATTACGCAAACGGCAGAGGAGCACTTCCATCTGCCGTTCTTAATTGCTCCCGGTGGCTGGTCAACTTACCGTGGCAGTTGACCACGCGCACTGACCGTTAATCCACGTTTCGCTGATATTGCGCTCATCGCCGAGGGTCATCAGCACAAACAGTTGCTCGTAGATGTCCTTGCAGCGCGCATTACGCAGGCTCTGCAAGGGTGTAACTGCCAGGTCAATCACCACAAAGTCGGCCTCTTTGCCGGTCGCAAAATTACCAATTTTATCCTCCAGACGTAGAGCATGCGCGCCGCCGAGCGTGGCGTGGTAGAACGCTTCGCTGGCCCGCAGGCGATAGCTTTGCAACTGGCCCACTTTATAGGCTTCGCCCAGCGTGCGCAGCATACTGAAGGTGGTGCCTGCGCCCACATCGGTACCAATGCCCATGCGCACTTTGTTCTGCCAGCAAGTGGGCAGGCGAAACAGCCCGCTGCCGAGGAACAGGTTCGAGGTAGGGCAAAACGCCACCGCTGAACCGGTATCGTGCAGACACTGCCACTCTTCGTCATGCAGGTGAATGCCGTGCGCAAACACGCTGCGCTCGCCGGTCAGTTGATAGTGGTGGTAAACATCGAGATAACGTTGATGCTCTGGCCAGAGATCATTGACCCACGCCACTTCATTAGGATTTTCGCTTAAATGCGTTTGCAGCCAGGTTTGGGGAAACTCTTCGCGTAAACGGCGTACCGCCTCGAGCAATTCCGGCGAGGAGGTAGGCGCAAAGCGCGGCGTAATGGCATAACCCAGCCGCCCCTGATGCTGCCAGCGCTGGATCAGTTCGCGCGTTTGCTGATAGCTCTGTTCCGCGGTTTCGCTAAGGTACTCCGGCGCATGGCGATCCATCATCACCTTACCGGCGATCAGCCGCATATTCAGGCGCAGCGCCTCGCTAAACAGCGCATTGACGGATTCCGGGTGCAGCGTGCAAAACACCAGTGCAGTGGTGGTGCCGTGGCTCAGTAACTGGCTGATAAAGAATTCGGCAATCTCTGCGGCATAGGCTTCATCAGCAAACTGACTTTCAACCGGAAAGGTGTACGTTGTCAGCCATTCCAGCAGTTGTTCACCAAACGCTCCAATCATTTCGGTTTGCGGATAGTGCACATGGGCATCGATAAAACCGGGGAGCAGCAGTTTGCCGCGCCGGTCGGTGTAGCCTTTGTGCGCATCCAGATATTGCTCACCCTCCTGCCAGCTCATTCGCGCCTGAATTTTGCCGTCGCGAATAAACAGCAGACCGTCTTCAATGAAACGTGCGTGGTGGGCGATATCGTCGGCGTTGTCGCAGACTTCGGCAATGTCAAACAGTGCGCCGCGGATCGCGGCATGATAATCAATCATCGTTCCTGCCTTCGTCGTTTCCATACCGGGTGAAGTGTTAAAGCAAAATGAGTGCCAGCCGCGACGAGAAACGCCGCGGCCTGAAGTGAAGGGTTACTCTTTTTGTGCCGCGATGTTGGTGTTGAAATGTGATGACGTGACAACGACGCACTCTTCGCGCGCCAGCCAGCGATAAGTAACGCCGCCCAGCAGGACACCGATAAACCAGCTAAAGTTGGCGACTTCGTGCAGCGCCGGAATAAAGCTGATGATCAACCCGACGGCCACTGATGGCACCAGCGCGCCAATCGCTTTCGGGTTAAAGCCGTTGCGATACCAGTATTTGCCTTTGGGCGTGTCATCAAACAGGTCATCGACAAACACCTGTCCGCGTTTGATCAGATAGAAATCCGCAATCAAGATGCCGAACAGCGGGCCAATAAAGGCACCCAGCACGTCGAGGGTGTAGTGGATCAGTTCCGGCGAGTTAAACAGGTTCCACGGCGTCAGCAGAATCGAGCCGACAGCAGCGATCATGCCACCAGTGCGGAAGCTGATCTTCTGCGGTGAGCAGTTGGAGAAGTCAAACGCCGGTGAGACGAAGTTAGCAACAATGTTGATGCCGATGGTAGCGGTGATCATGGTCAGCAGACCAATCGCCACAGCCAGGTCGTTGCCCACGCGGCTGACGGTTTCAATCGGATCGGTGATCATACGACCAAACAGCGACTGGGTGCCGGAGACAATCACCACGGTGACGATCGAGAACAGCAGGAAGTTGAACGGTAAGCCCCAGCGGTTGCCGCGACGAATTTCGCCCATGCTTTTGCCATACCGCGAGAAATCACCAAAGTTGAGCAGCGGCCCGGAAAAATAGGAGACCACCAGCGCAGTCGCGGTGATCATCTGCCAGGTTTGCTCACCGGTGCTGAGTGATTTGCTGGCGAGAGTAAAAGAGATACCGTCGAAACCTGTCTTGTATACAATCCAGCCCGCCAGCGACAGCATCACCACATACACGGCCGGACCGGCAATATCGATAAAGCGCTTAATCGCACTCATCCCGTGCCAGAACACCATTGCTTGCAGGATCCACATCGTGGCGAAGCACAGCCAGCCGAGGTGCGACAGGCCGAATAGCGAACCCTGTGTTAAAGAAGAGAGTGACGGCCAAAACTTCAGCAGCACCAGCATTAAGGCATTCGCTGCCAGATAGGTCTGAATACCGTACCAGGCGAAGGCGATAAGACCACGGATCACCGCCGGAATGTTGGCGCCGAAGACGCCAAATGCCTGGCGGCAGATAACGGCATAGGGCACGCCTGCCATCTGGCTCGGTTTCGCGACCAGGTTAGCGCAGAGCTGCACGATGCAAATGCCCACCAGCAGGCAGAGCAGCACCTGCCAGCTTGCCAGCCCGAGCGTAAAGAAGCTCGCAGCGACGACGTAGCCGCCCATACTGTGTACATCCGACATCCAGAACGAAAAGATGTTGTACCAGCTCCAGTTCTGATCGCGCGTCGGCGCCAGATCTTCATTACAAAGCCGTGGGCTGTATACCGCTCCGGAATCAGCGGCTTTAACCTGATGAGTGTTTTGTGTATTTGGCATGAAACCTGCTCCTGTCAATAAAAGCCCGTGAAAAGGGAGTGCAGAGGTTATTGCAGGATCCAGGCCAAAATGATTAATCTTGTATCCAATAATTTAATTTTATGTATACGATCCGATATCGAAAAGTAAAAAGCGGAGTGGTTAATGAGTAATGAAAACAGTCTGCAAGCCGCAGCTGCCTTGCAGGACAAGGATGAAAGCATCTACCAGTCGCTGATGACCGCGATTGTTGAACATCAATTACTCCCGGGGAGCAAATTACCGGAAGAGGCGCTGGCGGAGGTGTTTGGCGTCAGCCGCACCGGGATCAGAAAAGTGCTGCAACGACTCAATGCTGTGCAAATGGTCACCTTAACGCCCAAACGTGGTGCACACGTCGCCAGCCCAACAGTAGAAGAGGCGCAGGCGATCTTCCGTACCCGCACGCTGCTGGAAGTGGCCAACCTGCCTGACGTGCTGGCACACTGCCAGCCGCCGCATCTGGCGGCGCTGGAAGCGATTATCCGCCAGGAGCAGCAGGCGCACGAAGCCTATGATGGCCCGGCCGCCATCCGCTACTCCGCTGAGTTTCACATTCAGCTTCAGGCTATTTCCGGCAACCCGGTGTTGACAGAGATGGTCACCGGCCTGAGCCAGCGCTCTTCGCTGGTCATCGCCGCCTGGGGATCGCCGTGGCGTCAGGGGTGTCGCTGTAACGATCATGAACAGCTGGTTGATTTACTGCGTAAAAAAGATCTGCAGGCGCTAAGCGCGGCACTGACACACCATTTTGAACATATAGTTGGCAGCCTCTGTTTCGAGCGCGCTGGCGTTTGTCTGCCGGATTTCGCCCGGCTGTTTGCCGATCACAAGGAGGCGTAATGTCTGCCGTTTGTATACAAGTTATCAACCCGAACACCAGCCTGGCGATGACCGAAACCATTGGCGCGGCGGCACGGGCAGTGGCTGCGCCAGGTACCGAAATTGTGGCGGTGTGCCCGCGCGAAGGTGTGCCGTCGATCGAAGGTCATTTTGATGAAGCGATTGCCGCCATCGGCGTGCTCGAACAGGTGAAAGCCGGGCGTCAGCAGGGCGTGGATGGCCATGTGATCGCCTGCTTTGGCGATCCGGGATTGCTGGCAGCGCGCGAGCTGGCGCAGGGGCCGGTGGTCGGCATCGCCGAAGCCGCGATGCATATGGCGACGCTGGTGGCGACCCGTTTTTCCATCGTCACCACTTTACCGCGCACGCTGATTATCGCTCGTCATCTGTTGCAGCAGTACGGTTTTCAGGAGCACTGCGCGGCGCTGCACGCTATTGATTTACCGGTGCTGGCACTGGAGGATGGCAGCGGTCTGGCGCAGGAAAAAGTGCGCGCGCGCTGTATTCAGGCGTTAAAAGAAGATGGCTGCGGTGCGATTGTGCTCGGCTGCGGCGGAATGGCGCAGCTTGCGCAGGAGTTGACGCGTGAACTGCATGTGCCGGTGATCGATGGCGTCAGCGCGGCGGTAAAAATGGTGGAGTCGCTGGTGGCGCTGGGTTTATCGACCAGCAAGCGGGGCGATCTGGCTTTTCCGGAACATAAAGCGTTGAGCGGTAAATTTCAGGCATTAATGCCGTAGCGAATGGAGGGAGAATGGCACTTTTCGACGACAACTATATACGCGATTATCCGCGCGATTTGCGTGGTTACGCAGGGAAACCGCCGCACGCACAGTGGCCGCAGCAGGCGCGTATCGCCGTGCAGTTTGTACTGAATTTTGAAGAAGGTTCTGAGAACCATGTGCTGCATGGCGATTCCGGATCGGAGCAATTTCTCTCCGATATTATCGGCGCGGCCAGCTATCCGGATCGGCATATGTCGATGGATTCACTGTATGAATATGGCAGTCGCGCCGGGTTCTGGCGCATTCACCAGGAGTTCAGCAAACGCGGGTTACCGCTGACGGTATTTGGCGTGGCGATGGCGCTGGCGCGTCAGCCGGAGATCGTTGCGGCCATTAAAGCCGCGAATTATGACGTGGTCAGCCACGGCTGGCGCTGGATCCATTATCAGAACATGGATATCAATGACGAGCGTGAACACCTGCAAAAAGCGGTGCTGGTGCTGCGCGATCTGTTTGGCAAAGCGCCCACTGGCTGGTACACCGGGCGCGACAGCCCCAATACCCGCCAACTGGTAGTCGAGCATGGCGGCTTTGACTATGACAGCGATTACTATGGCGATGATCTCCCATTCTGGAGTGAAGTCACTTGTCGCGACGGCACGCGCAAACCTCACCTGATTGTGCCGTACACGCTGGATGCCAACGATATGCGCTTCGCCACCGCCCAGGGTTTTAATACCGCTGAACAATTTTACACCTATCTGAAAGATAGCTTTGATGTGCTCTACGCCGAGGGCGAAAGCGCGCCGAAGATGATGTCCATCGGCATGCACTGCCGCCTGTTGGGGCGTCCTGGCCGTTTTCGCGCGCTGCAACGCTTTCTCGATTATCTCCAGCAGCACGATCGCGTCTGGGTCTGTACCCGCCAGCAAATCGCCGATCACTGGCGACGGGTTCATCCCTACGCACAATAAAAAATGCCCGGAAAATCCGGGCCATTTGTTGTCACCCCTAAATCACCTCCTGGGGAGGTGATGATTGTTAACTCATCAAACTGACCTGGGCGGCAACGATGCGCCAGCCGTAGGGGAAACGCACCCAACTCTGCTGCTGGCGGCCAATGCGATCGCTACCTTCACGGGTGAATTCGGTACTGCAAACGGCGTAATCCTCGCCGAAAGTGGTGATCACCGTATGACGCAGTTCGCGCTGTAATCCGGCGGCCGGACGCGCGGCGCGAAAGGCGCGGATCTCCTCAATTCCGTAGAGATTTTCACCTGCGCCGAGTCGTACGGTGCTGGCATCGTGCCAGAACAGCTCATCAAGCACCGCAATATCATTGCTGACCAGCGCGTCTTCATAGTGGTAAAACGCGGCGGTAACTTCCGCCAGTACCCACGGGCGGTTAATGTCGTCCTGATGCATCATAGTGTTATCTCCGCAGGGCGGGCATCGGTAATGCCCTGTTCTTCCAGCGCGCGGGCGGCGCGCAGGCAGGCTTGTTCATTAAACGGCGCAGCAATCAGTTGCAGGCCAATCGGCTTTCCGGACGCAGTACGCAGCGGCACGGTCACGACCGGCAGGCCTAAAAACGAAATCGGTTGTGTCAGCATGCCCATGCTGGCGCGGATCGGCAGCGGCTGGCCATTTATCTCCATCGTCTGTTCGCCGATTTGCGTGGCGCTGCACGGCGTGGCCGGGGCGATCAGCACATCCGCATGGGCAAACAGCGCGTGGCTTTCCTGCTGCGCGTGGCGGCGAAAACGCTGCGCCTGTAAATACCACGCTGCCGGGATCATCGCACCCGCCAGCAGACGTTCGCGCGAGTGCGGTTCAAAACGCTGTGGTTCGCAGCGCAGCGCGGGCAGATACTGATTACCGCCTTCCGAGGCACTGATAATGAACGCCGCCGATCGTGAGAGTTCCGCTTCTGGAAAGAACACTTCTTCGCGCGCATCGAGGGCGCGTGCCACGCGCTTGAGCGCGGCTCTGGCATCGTCATCGCACCAAGTGGTGAAATAACCGCCCAGCACCGCGCAGCGCAACCCCTCCATCCCGCGTGACAGCAGCGGTTGTGCCGCTTCACTGGCTGTTTCTGCCTGAAAAGCATCCTGAGGATCGCGCCCCTGTAAGGCATCATAGACCGCCGCCAGATCGCTTACCCTGCGGGCGAACGGCCCAATGTGGTCGAGGCTGGCAACAAACGGGTGCGTTCCGGCTCGTGACAGACGGCCAAATGTCGGTTTAAGCCCGAAGATGCCGCACAGCGAGGCGGGTACGCGGATAGAGCCGTTGGTGTCGCTGCCGAGCGAAAAATGCACCAGCCCTGCGGCGACCGCCGCCGCTGAACCGCCGGAAGATCCGCCGGCAATGCGTGCCAGATCATGCGGGTTGCGCGTCGCGCCGTAGTGGCTGTTTTCGGTGGTAAAACCGTAGGCGTAAGCGTCCATATTGACCATGCCCGACAGCAGCCCGCCAGCCTGCTGTAACTGGCGCACGGCGTGGCTATCTTCTTTGGCGGCAGGGCGCTGGCTGAATAACTCCGCGCCTGCAAGCGTGGTGTGCCCAGCGACATCAAACAGGTTTTTCACCGCGTAAGGAATACCAGCCAGTGGCGGCAGCGGCTGACCATTCTGGCGCAGGATATCGATGCGCTGCGCTTCGTCGAGCATGCGTGCTGCGGTCACCGTCGTCCAGGCGTTGATCTGTGGGTTGATTTGCTCAATCGCCGACAGCGTCTGGCGGGCAATGTCGTGCACGCTCAAATCCCCTGCGGCCAGTGATTGTTGGATGTCGGCAATACTCATCTCATGCAGCTTCATGCTTTGTACACTCCGGCAATGTCCAGACGATCGTCCAGCGGCAGCGCCATCAATGGTTTGGCCATCGCGGCAATGCGGCGAAACTGTAGCAGTAGCTCGGCGCGTCGCTCATCAGTCAGTTCGACGCCATGAATGCGGATCATAGCGTCCAGATAGACGTCCCATTCGGGTTGTGAATTATTCATGGTTCTCTCCTCAAAAACCGGCGGCGGAGCCGTTACTGCGGGGATCAAATGCCCCTTCAAACAGGCCGTCAGGATGGCGGACAATCGCGCCTGCGTGGCCCATCGCTTCGGTGAAATCCGCCAGCACGTCAACGTCATGGCCCAACGCCCGCAGACGGGCGACGGTCGCGGGCGAGAAGCGGCCTTCCAGTTTCAGTGAATCCGAGGTTTGCCCCCAGGTGCGCCCCAGCAGCCAGCGCGGGCGGCTGATTGACTCTTGCAGTGGCACGCCTTGCATCACGTAGCGGGTAAAAATTGCCGCCTGGGTTTGCGGCTGGCCGTCGCCGCCCATCGAGCCATAGACCATCACGCGGCCATCATGCAACCGTGCCGCCGCCGGGTTGAGGGTATGAAACGGTTGTTTGCCCGGTGCCAGCGACAGCAGGTGATCGGGGTTGAGGCTGAACGACGCGCCACGGTTTTGCCAGACAATGCCGGTGTCAGGCAGTACCACGCCGCTGCCAAACTCATGATAAATGCTCTGAATAAATGACACGGCGAGGCCGCTGTTATCCATCACGCCCATCCAGACGGTATCTCCCGGCCCTTTGCCTGCACCCCATGGCGCGGCCTGTTGATCATCAACACGGTTAGCCAGCGCCTGAAGTTCGCTTGCGGCCAACAGGCTTTGTATGTCGGTTTTCAGGTGGCGCGGATCGGTGATGTGGGCATCGCGCAGGCCGAAGGCGAGCTTGGTGGCCTCTACAATGCGGTGTACGGTGGCAGCATCGTCCGCGTTTTCCAGCGCCAGACGGTCGGTAATACCGAGGATCGCCAGTGAAACCAGGCCCTGTGTCGGTGGCGCAAGGTTCCACACGTCACCCTGCGAATGCTGCAAGTGCAGCGGCGTGGTGCGGCGCGCATGGTGCTGCTGAAGATCCTCCAGCATCACAGGCAGGCCATATTGCGCCATGCCGCGCGCCAGGCTCTCCGCCAGCGGGCCGCGATAAAAACTCTCCAGCCCCTCTTCCGCAAGGTGTTGCAGCGTGGCGGCGAGCGCTGGTTGACGGAAAAGGCTGCCCGCTTTTGGCGGCTGACCATTGTGCAGATAAGTGTCGGCAAAGCCAGGGAGATCGCGCAGCTCTGCCAGTTTATCCGCAGTAGCGGTGGCCTGGGAAAGTGTCACCGGCATGCCGTTCTGGGCGTAATCTATCGCATCCGCCAGCAGACGCGACAGCGGCAGCGCTTTCCCGGTTATTTCGTGCGAAACCTTCAACGCTTCATCCCAGCCGCTGACCGTGCCCGCAACAGTGAGTGCGGCGCGCGGCCCGCGATGCGGAATCGTCGCCAGATCGCTGTAGGCCGCAAGTGTCGCCAGCGAACCGGCAGCGCCACTGGCGTCGATGGCAATCGGTTCGCCTTCCGGCGGCACAATTAGCCAGAAACCGTCGCCGCCGAGGCTGTTCATATGGGGATAAACCACCGCAATCGTCGCCGCAGCAGCAACCATTGCCTCAATGGCGCTGCCGCCTTCGCGCAGGACAGACAGCGCACTTTGGCTGGCCAGATGATGGGGGGCGACCGCCATCCCGTGGGTGGAGACATTACTTTGCATTAGCTGTCCTCGTAAGCCGAAAAGTAGCCTGAGGTTGCAAAAGCCGTTCCATCTCTGAATAAAAAGTTTCACAGAGAGGGTAAGTGTCATTTTTTGCCGGGCTGGCATGCATTGTGAAAGGGGAAATCGGTATAGTGCGATGAAACGAAAGTTACAGAGGTCTTATGGAACAGCTTGATGAACGTCTGAAAGGGCAATATGCCTCGTTATCGCCCCAGGAGCAGCGGGTGGCCGATTTTATCTTCGATCACTTTGATGACCTCATAAGCTATAACAGCGCGGAACTGGCGCAGCTCAGCGGGGTGTCGAAAGCCACCGTCAGCCGCCTGTTCAAGCGTTTGGGGTATGAAAAATACAAAGATATGCGCGATGAACTGCGTACGCTGCGACAAAGCGGGATGCCGCTGACGGATAACCGCGATGCGGTACAGGGCAATACGCTGCTGGCGCGCCACTATAAGCAGGAGATGGCGAACCTGACGCAGTGGGTTAATGCGCTGGATGCGCAGCAATTTGCCGGAGCGCTGGACGCCATAGTGAAGGCGCAACGCATCATTATCATTGGTATGCGTAACTCCTGGCCGGTGGCGCTGCACCTGCGCCAGCAGTTATTGCAGGCGCGCGGACAAGTGCAGGTGCTGCCGCAGCCGGGGCAAAGCCTGAGTGAAGAACTGGTGGATTTAACGCCGGACGATCTGGTGGTGATGGTGGCATTTCGCCGTCGCCCGCGCATTATCCGCCCGTTGATGCAGCAGCTACAGAACGCGAATATTCCGCAACTGCTGTTGTGCGAGCCGCAGGCGCACAACCTTTTCCCACTGGCGAGCTGGCACCTTTGCGCACCGCTGGACAGCGTTTCTGCTTATGACAGCTACGCATCGGTCAACAGTTTGATCAACCTGCTGGCGAATGCATTTCTGCATGAGATTCTCGATAAAGGACGTCCGCGCATACATGACATTGCCACGCTGTATCAGAAGCTGGATGAACTGGAACAGCGATAATGGGGCACCATTGTGGTGATTTTGCATTGTTTTGGTGCATTTTCTTATCACGAAAGGTTCCGGCTTCCTGCGTCTTTCCTTTGTTTTATCTGTGATAAATGCCGATTTCACCGTCGGCATTTTTATTGTGCATCGCTGGCACATTAGTTGCAGATATCCATTTAAGGAATCTTTTGTTTCATGTTAACGTAACGGGGAATCACCATGAGAAAACTTTTGACCGCACTGGCCGGGGCCGCTTGTCTGTTTACCTATGCTGCGGCTGTGCAGGCCGACCAATTACAGGATATTGAAAAACGCGGCGTGATCCGCATTGCCGTCCCGCAGGATTTCCCGCCGTTTGGTTCGGTAGGCACCGATCTGCAACCGCAGGGCTATGACATTGATATGGCGCGATACCTCGCCAAACAGATGAAACTCAAGCTGCAACTGGTGCCGGTCACCAGCGCTAACCGCGTGCCTTATCTGCAAACCGATAAAGTGGATTTGGTGATCTCCAGCCTGGGTAAAAACGCCGAGCGCGAAAAGGTGATTGATTTCAGCCGCGCCTATGCGCCGTTCTTCCTCGGCGTGTTCGGGCCGAAAGGGGCGGAACTGAAAGATGCCGCGGCGCTAAGCGGCAAAAGTATCGGGGTAACGCGCGGCGCGGTTGAGGACATGGTATTGACCAGCGTCGCACCGAAAGATGCCGATGTGAAACGTTACGAAGATAACAACACCACGCTCTCGGCGTATCTCTCCGGGCAGGTGCAGTATGTCGCGACCGGTAACCTTGTCGTGGCGGCAATTGCCCGGCAGAACGCGGACAAAGCCCCGGTGCCGAGCTTTATGCTGAAAGATTCTCCGTGCTTTATCGGCTTGAAAAAGGACGAACCGGCGCTGAAAGAGAAGGTGAATGCGCTTATTGAGCAAGGGATTAAGGACGGTACGCTGAACAGCCTCTCTGAGCAGTGGCTGAAAGCGCCGCTGCCGGCAAACCTTGGTGTATAAGGCGTGTGGGCGCGTGAATGACTGAACAACTTCATTTTTCTGCACTCTGGCCGCACTGGCCAGAGTTGCTGGCGGGGATGTGGGTCACCGTGCAGTTGACGGTGATGGCGACGGTGGGCGGCCTGGCGATTGGCATTTTCGGCGCGGCTATTCGTAGTGGTCGGCCGACGTGGTTCAGCCGGATCTGGGGTGTTTATGTGGAGCTGATCCGTAACACGCCGTTTGTGGTGCAGCTCTTTTTTATCGTCTTTGGTCTGCCGAATATCGGTTTCAAGATGACGGCAGGCGAAGCGGCGCTACTGGCGATGATCGTCAACCTGGGCGCTTACAGCACGGAGATCGTGCGTGCCGGGATCCAGGTGACGCCAAAAGGGCAATGGGAAGCCGGGCGCGTGCTGGGGTTGAGCCGAAGCCAGACGTTTATCCGCGTGGTGCTTCCCCCTGCGTTGCAGCGCATTTATCCGGCGCTGGTCAGCCAGTGCATTATTGTCATGCTGGGATCGTCCGTGGTGTCACAGGTCTCTTATGAAGAGTTGACCTTCGCCGCTAACCTGATCCAGTCGCGGACATTCCTCAGCTTTGAGGTCTATCTGGTGACCACTGGCATTTATCTGCTGCTCTCGATTGCCATGCGTCAGTTGATGATGGCGGCAGGACGGAAATGGTTGGGGGTACAGGCATGATGACCACATTTACCGACTGGGACATTATCCGCAATCTGCTGCTGGCCGGGCGCTGGACGGTATTGTTGTCACTGGTGGCGTTTATGGGCGGTGCGCTGGTGACGCTGCCGCTGTTGCTGTTGCGACTCACTGGCGGACGTCAGGTGAAACGCCTGATCCGCGCGTATATCGAACTGTTCCAGGGCACACCACTGTTGATGCAGTTATTCCTCGCCTTTTTTGGGGTGGCGCTGTTTGGCATCGATGTGTCGCCCTGGACGGCGGCCTCGCTGGCGCTGACGTTCTATACCAGCGCGTTTTTACTTGATATCGGTTATGGCAGCATTCGCGCGCTGCCGAAAGGGCAATGGGAAGCTTCGCGCTGCCTGGGACTGAGCTTTGGCCAGACGTTATTCCGCGTGGTGGCGCCGCAGGCATTGCGCATCGCCATTGCGCCAACGGTCGGTTTTGCCGTGCAGGTGATAAAAGGCACCGCGCTTTCGTCAATCATCGGTTTTGTTGAATTGACCAAGGCCGGCACGATGCTGACTAACGTCACTTATCAGCCGTTTAAAGTCTTTGCGCTGGTAGCGCTGGGCTACTTCATTTTGTGCTACCCGCTGTCCCGTTACAGCCGTTACCTGGAGAATAAATTCAATGCCTCTCATCACCATTAATCAGGTACAGAAGTACTACGGCGACAACCATGTGCTGAAGGGTGTCGATCTGGACATCGATATGGGCGAGGTGATCTCGATTATCGGCCGTAGCGGATCGGGTAAAAGCACACTGCTGCGTTGTATTAACGGCCTCGAAGGCTACCAGGACGGGAGCATTAAGCTGGGTGGCGTGACCATTACCGACCGTGATTCACAGGCGCGAGAGATCAGCCGCTCCATCGGGATGGTGTTCCAGAACTTTAATCTGTTCCCACATATGACCGCGCTGGAGAACGTAATGCTGGCGCCACGGCGGGTGCTGAAAAAAAGCGCCGCCGAGTGTCGCGAACTGGCGCAACGGATGCTGGAGAAAGTGGGGCTTGGCGACCGCCTCGATTACTACCCGGCGAATCTCTCCGGCGGCCAGCAGCAGCGCGTGGCGATCGCCCGTGCGCTGGCGATGTCGCCGAAAGTTTTACTCTGTGACGAGATAACCTCCGCGCTCGATCCCGAACTGGTAGGCGAAGTACTGAAAGTGCTGGAACAACTGGCCGCCGAAGGGATGACGCTGATCCTCGTCACCCATGAAATGAATTTTGCCCGTGAAGTGGGCGACCGCGTGGTGTTTATGCATCAGGGGCGGGTATGGGAGCAGGGCGACAGCAAAACGCTGTTTGCCAGCCCGCAGACCACCGAGCTGAAGCAGTTTATCTCTTCCGTGCGCGGTCTTAATTAACGTAAGGAATTTCAGATGGATATCGCTCAATTTCCGCAAATCAATCCGCCGCAACGTCTGCTGATGGGGCCGGGGCCAATCAATGCTGACCCGCGCGTGCTGCGCGCCATGTCGAGTCAACTGATCGGCCAGTACGACCCGGCGATGACTCACTATATGAATGAAGTGATGGTGCTTTATCGCGGCGTGTTCCGTACGGAAAACCGCTGGACGATGCTGATTGACGGCACGTCGCGCGCCGGGATAGAGGCGATCCTCATTTCCGCAATCCGGCCGGGCGATAAAGTGCTGGTACCGGTGTTTGGCCGCTTTGGTCATCTGCTGTGTGAAATCGCCCGCCGCTGCCGCGCCGAAGTCCATACCATAGAAGTCCCGTGGGGCGAGGTTTTCACGCCGGATCAGATTGAAGATGCCATTAAGCGCGTGCGTCCGCGCCTGCTGTTAACGGTGCAGGGCGATACGTCAACCACCATGCTGCAACCGCTGGCGGAACTGGGCGCTATTTGTCGTCGTTACGATGTACTGTTTTACACTGATGCCACCGCTTCACTCGGCGGCAATGTGCTGGAAACCGATGCCTGGCAGTTAGATGCCGTCTCTGCGGGGATGCAGAAGTGCCTGGGCGGGCCATCCGGTACGTCGCCCATTACCCTGAGCAGCCGTATGGAAGAGGTGATCCGCCGCCGTAAATGTATTGAAGAGGGTATTCGTACCGATGCGCATCTCGACGGTGTGGATGAGATGGTTTACTCCAACTATTTCGATCTCGGCATGGTGATGGATTACTGGGGGCCGGAACGGCTGAATCATCATACTGAAGCGACCACTGCGCTATTCGGCGCGCGTGAATGCGCACGCCTGATCCTGCAAGAGGGGCTCGATAATGGCATTGCGCGCCATAAGCTGCATGGCGATGCGTTGCTGAAAGGGATTCAGGCGATGGGGCTTGAGGCCTACGGCGATTTGCAACACAAGATGAACAACGTGCTGGGCGTCGTCATTCCGCAGGGTGTGAACGGTGACCAGGTGCGCAAATTGATGCTGGAGGATTTCGGCATAGAGATCGGCACCTCTTTCGGCCCGCTGCATGGCAAAGTGTGGCGTATCGGCACCATGGGCTATAACGCGCGTAAAGCCTGTGTGATGAACACCCTGAGCGCTCTGGAGTCGGTGCTGAATTACCTGAAATTCGCCACTACGCAAGGGGCGGCGATGCAGGCCGCGTGGGATCACTATCGCTGCGAGGACGAGTGATGATTCAACCGGCACGCCTGGAGGCGGCAGTACGTGTAATGGCCCGCGCCGATGAGTTGGCAGCGATCAGTGAAACACCGGATGCGCTGACCCGGGTTTATCTTTCCGCACAGCATTTACAGGCTAACCAACGGGTTGCAGAGTGGATGCGCCAGGCGGGCATGCTCGTCTGGCAGGACAGCGTGGGAAATATTTGTGGTCGCTATGAAGCGGCACAGGAAGGCGCTCCGGCGGTGTTGCTCGGTTCGCATCTTGATACCGTGCGTAATGCCGGGCGTTATGACGGAATGCTCGGGGTGCTGACAGCCATCGAAGTGGTACAGAGCCTGCATCAGCAGGGATTACATCTGGCGCAAGCGATCGAGATTGTCGGTTTTTGTGATGAAGAGGGAACGCGTTTTGGCATCACTTTGCTGGGAAGCCGTGGGTTGACCGGGAGCTGGCCAGCGCACTGGCTCACGCAAACGGATGCTGAGGGTATTAGCGTGGCACAAGCGATGGTCAATGCCGGGCTGAATCCGCACCGGATCCCGCAGGCGGCGCGTGATGCGGCGGCCTTCAGCAGCTATCTCGAATTGCATATTGAGCAGGGGCCGTGTCTGGAACAGGCGGGGCTGGCGCTGGGTGTGGTCGAGGCGATCAATGGCGCGCGCAGGCTGAATTGCCGTTTTACCGGCGAGGCCGGACATGCTGGCACTGTGCCGATGAGTCACCGGAAAGATGCGCTGGCCGCGGCTGCCGAATGGATGATCGCGGTTGAGAGCACCACGCAACAGCAAGGCGGCAATCTGGTGGCTACCGTGGGAAATATGCGGGTTCTGCCTGGCGCGGTGAATGTCATACCCGGAGAGGTGTCATTGTCGCTCGATATCCGTGGCCCGCAGGATGCGTCACTTGATGCCTTGCTCAATGAATTGCTGGCGATGGCGCAGGTTATCTCGGCGCGCCGTCATCTGCAATTCAGCGCCGAGGAGTATTACCGTATTGCCGCCACACCCTGCAATCAAAAGCTGCAAACACTGCTTGCCGATGCGGTGCAGGTTGTGCAGGGTGAGACGCTGTCGCTACCAAGTGGCGCAGGGCATGATGCCATCGCCATGGCGGAACGCTGGCCAGTGGGTATGCTGTTTGTGCGCTGTAAAGGCGGAATTAGCCACCATCCGGCGGAATCTGTACAGGTGGAAGATGTTGCGCTGGCCATTGATGCTTTTGGCCGCGCGGTGAGCGTGTTGGCCGCTGCGGAATAACCTACGCGGCGGCGGGTTTTGACCAGACGGGAGGCGATGGACTGCTGGTGGATATGACACAGGCTGGCGACCTGCAACGGATGACGTCGATGGCAGCGAAATAATTGTTCGCTCCACACAACAAATGCCTGCCAGTCTGATTAATGGCATGTTCCCTCGCTGTGCTATGTGACCATCACGCCCGGGAAAGGGCAATCGGCGACAATGCCAAATATGACTGTCACCACGCAGGTAAGCTTTTACTCAATCTTGGGGAGCCGTTAGCGGCTCCCGGATAACATTAATCCAGCGTATAACGGGAAGCCGGTTTGCCATTGCGCGAGGCGCTAAACAGCGCCAGCCGGGCTTCATCAAAATTGTGCCATAGCAAGAACTGAGGCGATATTTATAATGACGCCACGGTCATTTTCTTGTCATGCGCTGCCATCAGATGCCGGTTGTGTCTGTAATACCCCTTCTTCTACCAGAAGCTTAAGCCGCGCGGTGAGCATATTTTTGGCGATCCCGAGGCTTTTTTGAAACTCACCAAAACGCGAAACGCCAGCCAGCGCATCGCGCACAATCAGCAGTGACCACCAGTCGCCGATAATGTTCAGAGAACGGGCAACAGGGCAAAAGGTCTCTTCAATACGGGTACGTTTCATGGGACTCCTCCAGTTATTGGTTTTATTAATAAAACCAGAAGAACGATGAAAACATCGCTTTTTGCGCCAGTGCACACTCCGGACAACCATACCCGGCGAAGCGACATAAATGTGTCACAATCTTTGCTTTCAGGCCGTGAAATGAGGGAAAAGAATGAAAAAGCTGATCAGGGTAAGCGCTATTGCCATTGCTATGTCCGCACCGGTCGCGCTGGCGCAGGAGATACCACAAGGCTATCAATTACAACAGGTTTTGATCATGAGCCGCCACAACCTGCGTGCGCCGTTAGCCAATAACGGCAGCGTACTGGAACAATCGACGCCGAACCGCTGGCCGCAGTGGGACGTACCGGGCGGCGAGTTGACCACCAAAGGCGGCGTACTGGAAGTGTATATGGGCCATTTTATGCGCGAATGGCTGGTCAAAGAACAGTTGTTGAAAGCAGGGGAGTGTCCATCTGCGAACAGTGTCTATGTCTGGGCCAACAGCCTGCAACGTACGGTTGCCACGGCGCAGTTCTTCACCAACGGCGCGTTTCCCGGTTGTGATGTTCCGGTTCATCATCAGGAAAAAATGGGCACCATGGATCCCACTTTTAATCCGGTGATCACCGAGGATTCGGCTGAATTCAGTCAGCAGGCGGTCAACGCGATGGAGACGCAGCGTCAGAAGTTTGCGCTGAATGGCAGTTACCAGTTGCTGGAAAAAGTCACGCGCTATCGCGCATCTCCAGCCTGTAAAGAGAAACAGCAATGCTCGCTCACCAATGCGAAAGATACCTTTAGCGCAAAATATCAGCAAGAACCGGGTGTGTCCGGGCCGCTAAAAGTCGGCAATTCACTGGTGGATGCCTTTACGCTGCAATATTACGAAGGTTTCCCGCTCGATCAGGTGGCGTGGGGAGAGATTAAAAGCGATGCGCAATGGCGCGAATTATCGAAACTGAAAAACAGTTATCAGGACACGCTGTTCACCTCGCCGGAAGTGGCGCGCAATGTCGCAAAACCACTGGTGAAATACCTCGACAAAACGCTGGTGGAAGAGGCAAGCAGCGCGCCGAAAATCACCGTTTTGGTCGGGCATGATTCCAACATTGCTTCTCTGCTGACCGCGCTCAATTTCGAGCCTTACCAGTTGCATAACCAGTACGAGCGTACGCCCATCGGCGGAAAAATTGTGTTCCAGCGTTGGCATGACACGGTGGGTAAACGCGATGTCATGAAAATTGAATATGTTTATCAAAGTATGGAACAACTGCGAAACACGGAGCCGTTATCGCTGGCTTCCCCCGCGCAGCGTGTCACCCTGGCGCTAAAAGGTTGTCCGGTAGACAGCAATGGTTTCTGCCCGGTAGATAAATTTAATGCGCTGATGCGTGATGCGGCGAAATGAAAAAAGCCCCCGTGAAGGCGGGGGCGCGAGTGGTTACACATTTTTCCGTTCTATCGTCTGTTCACCCCAGAAGAGTTCATCTTTGTCGGTTTTATCAAAGGCGCGAAGTAACACGTCGTCGCTGCCTTCTTCCCAGATTTTCTCTGCCAGAACCTCGTCGTAATCGGCGACTTCAAAGATAGCCTCGGCGATCTCCGGCGAGGTATTGCGTAAACTGGCCCATTCACCAACGCGATGGGCTTTCGCTTCTTGAGTTGGCATCTGTCTCCTCCTGATGAAGGTTAACCGTTCAATTTTACTGCCAGACCAGCAACATATTCGCCCTGGTAACGGGCAATTGACAGCTCTTCGTTGCTGGGCTGGCGTGAACCGTCTCCACCGGCAATAGTGGTTGCGCCATAAGGCGTACCGCCATGAACCTGCGAGACATCGAACAGCTCTTGCGTGGCATAGCCAATTGGCACGATGACCATTCCATGATGTGCAAGCGTAGTCCATGTTGAGGAAATTGTGTGCTCCTGTCCGCCGCCTGTACCGGTGGAACTAAAGACGCTCGCCAGTTTGCCGTACAGTGCGCCGGATGCCCATAACCCACCAGTCTGGTCGAGGAATGTACGCATTTGCCCGGACATATTGCCGAAGCGGGTTGGCGTACCGAAAATAATCGCGTCGTAGTCGGCCAACTCTTGTGGCGTGGCGACGGGGGCATTTTGCGTCTTACCGCCCGATTTTAAGAACAGCTCGGCAGACATTGTTTCAGGAACACGTTTGATGACCACGTCTGCGCCATTCACTTTCTGCGCGCCTTCCGCGACTGCATGCGCCATCGTTTCAATGTGTCCATACATGGAATAATAAAGCACCAACACTTTAGCCATTTTAATCACTCCTGATTAGCTGATTTCGGCAGCACTTCGCTGCGTTCTTCTTAAGCGTATGACGTGATCGTCAGAGTGCAAGTAAGAGCGCCATTTCTTTGATAAATAATAAATTAAGTACGGTCTGGTTATTGGTTACAATCAGACATATATTTGCGGCAGCGTTATTTTGAAGAGTTAAGAGAGGTTTATCGGTTTCGCTTAGGGAATATCGGGTTTCAGGCAGAGAAGCTGTTGCAGAATATTACCATTCACTGGATGAATGATTGTGTTCCACTAAGCTTAGTTCCACACGGTGCAGATAAAGGCTCGGCCTTCACGTCGTGAGGTGAAAGAATCCTCTTTTACTGAATGCAGTATGATGTCTAATATTTCACTTATCCGGAGGTCAGACATGGCAAACCATCGTGGTGGAGCAGGTAACTTCGCTGAAGACCGTGAAAGAGCATCAGCAGCTGGTCGCAAAGGTGGGCAGCAAAGTGGGGGGAATTTCAAAAACGATCCTCAGCGCGCATCTGAAGCCGGTAAAAAAGGGGGCAAAAATAGTCACGGTAGCCGTGAAAACTAGCGTCTGATATTGACATCCTTGCTGGTTGTCGTTACGCCCGCCGCCGGCGATGCCCGGCGGTTTTTTGCGCTTGCGCAACCCGGCGCGCCAACGCACACTACGGGTTTGTCTTCTGGTTGGTGTGTTATGTCCCTCTCTCGTTACGCCTTTACCATCAAACCCCAGGAAGCGTTACTGATTGTCATCACTCTGTTCTGGGGCGGTACATTTCTTGCGGTGCAGTATGCCGTGACAATGAGCGGCCCGTTTTTCTTTGTTGGCCTGCGTTTTGCCACCGCCGGTCTGGCCGTGGCGCTACTCTCGCTGAGAGTCTTAAACGGCATCACCTGGCTGGAAATAAAAGCTGGCGGGGTGATCGGTATCGCCATCGCCCTCGGCTACAGCCTGCAAACCTGGGGGCTGCAATTTATTCCCAGCAGTAAATCGGCGTTTATCACCGCCATGTATGTTCCACTGGTGCCGCTGTTGCAGTGGCTGTGCCTGGGGCGGATGCCGGGGGTGATGCCATGCATTGGGATAGCGCTGGCGTTTAGCGGGCTATTGCTGCTGGCCGGGCCGGAGGGCAATATGCTGGCGCTGGGGAAAGGGGAGGTCATTACGCTTGCCAGCGCGGTGGCGATTGCCGCCGAGATCATTCTGATCAGCGCCTGGGCGGGGAAAGTCGATGTCCGGCGGGTGACGGTGGTGCAGTTGCTGACGGCCTCGCTGGCGTCATTTGCCGCCATGATTCCTTCTGGCGAATCTGTCCCTACTCTGTCGCCGGGTCTGCTACTGGTCGCCCTGGGTCTGGGGATCTTCAGCGCCATTATTCAGGTAGTCATGAACTGGGCGCAGCGCAGCGTATCGCCCACACGCGCGACGGTGATTTACACTGGCGAACCGGTGTGGGCGGGCGTATTTGGTCGTCTGGCCGGTGAGCGTTTGCCGCTGTTGGCGCTGTTCGGCGGGGCACTGATTGTGCTGGGCGTGCTGGTCAGTGAACTGAAGCTGAAAAAGAAAAAAGCGCCGTTACCAGCGCCTGAGAACAGCGTTAAACAGTCGGACGGTTAGCAGACAGGGCGTGATAGCGCCGATCAAACCACACCAGCCCCTCCGGCGTTGGATGACGGGCAATATCGACGATCTGGCAAAACAGAATATCGTGCGTCCCAACGCTCACTACCTGGCTGATATGGCAGTCAAACGAGGCCAGCGCATCCGCCAGACGCGGACAGCCGGTTTCACCTTGCCGCCAGCGTGCAGCGGCAAATCGTTCATCCATCGGCGTTTTGCCGCCAAACAAATTCGATAAACCTTCTTGTCCCGCCGCCAGCGTATTCACACACAGCGCCTGATTATTGCTGAATACCGGCCAGACGGACGCCGAACGGTTAAGGCACACCAGCAGCGTTGGCGGTGAATCGGTCACGCTGCATACGGCACTGGCAGTGAAACCGGCACGGCCTGCCGGGCCATCGGTAGTGATAATGTTGACTGCCGAGCCGACACAGGCCATCGCGTCACGAAATGTGGTGCTGTCGATACTCATAACATAAACCTCATGCAAACTGACAGACATCAGCAAAGGGCAAGCGCGGCAGGCGATCGTAGAGTTTGCTGGCATCGCCGTAACCAATGTTGACCAGTAAATTGCTGCGCCAGGTACTGTCGGCAAAAAATGCGTTATCGACAACGGCGCGATCGAAGCCGGACATCGGGCCGGTATCCAGTCCCAGCGCCCGGCAGGCGAAAATCAGGTAGGCCGCCTGCATGGAACTGTTGCGAAATGCCGTCTCCTCCACCATCTGTGGACTGGAGGTGAACCAGCTCCGCACATCGCCATGGGGAAACAGCACCGGCAATTGTTCATAAAATTCACTGTCCCAGGCAACGATGGCCGTCACCGGCGCACTGAGCGTTTTTGCCACATTGCCGCTGGAGAGCGCCGGACGCAGCTTCTCTTTGCCTTCCGGCGTGCGGATAAACATCAACCGCGCCGGGCTACAGTTGGCCGACGTCGGCCCCATTTTCAGCAGATCGTAAACCTGTTGCAGCGTCTCATCGCTAACCGACCTTTCCAGCCAGCCATTGTGGGTGCGCGCCTGGTTGAACAAGGTATTCAGCGCCGCAGCGTTAACGGCTTCGCTCATAAATTCTCCTTCTGAGTCAGAGTCAAAACGGGCAGCATGCTGTGCAGCCCGTCGAGTAAAAGGGTATTAAAGTCTTCGCTTTCGGTGACATTGCAGGCATGCGCGCCACGCTCCATCACTTGTAACCGGCTACCGGGGATCGTTGCTTGCAGGTCGGCGGAGCAGGTCCAGGGCACCAGCAGATCGTCTCGCGCGCAAATGATGTTTGTCGGGCAGCGAATCTCTTGCGCACGGTGGCTGAAGTCGGCATTTTTCAGCGCGGCCAGGCGACACAACAGGTTCCCCGTACCCTGAAAATGCGTCAGCGCCAACGCTTCCTCCGCTTCCAGTCTGGGCGCATGGGCGGCCATCCAGCCCGCCGGGTAGAGGAACAACGGTTGCGCCTGTACCCAGGCCTCCGCGCCGCCCGCCGCCAGCAACTGCTCACGCACGCGGAAACAGCGCAACGTATGGTCGTTCAGCCGTAGCCAGCCATTCACCAGCACCAGCCCGCTTATCGCCTGCGGATAGTCCAGCGCCAGTTGCAGGCCAATCAGGGCACCCAGCGCGTGGCCGATAAGACAAAAACGGGTGATTTCTTCCGCCTGCAGCGCCTGGTGCAGCTCCTCTGCCATATCCTGCATGCTATAACCATCCGGTAGCGTGGTCGGGTTATTGCCGGTCCCGCGCTGGTCATAGCGCACTACCTGGTAATGCGCTTCCAGCGCCGAGAGTTGCGCCAACCAGTAGCTGCCAGCACCGCCCAACCCGGCGCTCAGCACCACCACTGGCGCGCCTGCATACGGCGCATCGCTCAGAGTTAGCTTCATGGCATCCTCACTGACCGATGTGCGCAACGGTAGCGATCTCCACCAGCGCATCGGGTTTCACCAGGCCGCATTGAATGCAGAAACGTGCCGGTTTATCGCCGGGGAAAAACTCGGCGTACACTTCGTTAATCGCGGCGTAATTTTTCCAGTCGGTGATAAAGATGCTGTTGAATGTCACATCCTCCATCGTGCCACCTGCGGTCTCGATCACGCGCTTGATCGTTTCCAGCACATGGCGCGTTTGCGCCTTTGGGTCGCCAACAAACACCACGTTATTGTCGGCATCAAACGGTAGCGTGCCGGAGACATAGACCACGCCGTCAGCCAGCGTACCCGGAACAAACGGGGCGATAGGGGTGGTGGTGCCCGGCGGAATAATGACCTGTTTTGGCATGATGAGTCTCCTTACGCAATGTTGACCCGTTTTTGGGGAGCCAGGGCGGAGCAGAAAGTCTGCACATCACTCACCCAGCCGAAGAAGGTTTCGATATTGAACAGTGCCGCTTGCTGGGCAAATTCAGGGCCAGCCTGATGGGTGGCGTCTTCCAGTACGATGCCGAAGTATTCGAGAAAAAAGCCGTCGCGCAGCGTGGATTCAACACAGACGTTGGTGGCAATACCGGTAAATACCAGATGGCGGATGCCGCGGCTGCGCAGGAGGCTGTCCAGCGGCGTATTAAAGAAGCCGCTGTAACGCGGCTTCGGCAGTACGATATCGCCAGCTTGAGGTTTCAGTTCCTCCACCAGTTCATAATCCCAGCCGCCTTTTGCCAGCAGTTTGCCCTGCAACTCCGGGCGTTTGCGCATGGTTTTCAGTGCGTTGGATTTGTGGTAGTTAGGCGAACCGGGGCCACCGGCTTCCACGTACTGATCATCCCAGCCGTTTTGAAACCAGATAATCTGCATCCCGGCTTTGCGAGCCGCGGCAACGGCAATATTGATATTCTCAATCACCGGTCTGGTGGCTGAGACATCAAACCCGGCCAAATCCAGGTAGCCGCCGGGGCTGGCATAGGCATTTTGCATATCCACCACAATCAGGGCGCTGCGCTCAGGAGAAAAATCGACCGATTCCGGGCGTGCGTTGAGGGTAATCATCAGGCAACCTCGCGAGTTGGTGCTGGAACATGGCTACGGCACTGCATCAGCGGCTGAATGCGCTCGCCAAACATTTCGACGCCCTGTAAAAAATCATCAAAGGTAAGCAATACGCCGTCGGTGCCGGGAACGCTGGCAACTTCATCAAGTAAGCGCGCTACCGTGGCATACGAACCCACCAGCGTACCCATATTGATATTCACCGCCGATGTCGGATCGGCCATCTGGCGCACATTCGTGTCCGCGTCGGAACGGGTATCTTTCTGGCTCTGTTCGGTAAGCCATGCCAGCGCTTCGTCGTCAGCGCCTGCCTTGTAGTGCTCCCATTTTGCCCGCGCCACCTCGTCGGTTTCATCGGCAATAACCATAAACAGCACATAGGAGCCGACATCGCGCCCGGTGGCGCTGGCCGCTTCCTGCATACGTTTGGCAGTAGGCGCAAACGCGGTTGGGGTGTTAACACCTTTGCCGAAGCAGAAGTTGTAATCAGCGTATTGCGCGGAAAATGCCATTCCCGCATCGCTTTGACCGGCGCAGATCACTTTCATTGGGCCGGCGGGTTGCGGGCTGACGCGGCAATCATTCATGGTAAAAAATTCGCCTTTGAAATCGCTTTTGCCGGTTCCCCACAGATCGCGCAATACCTGCACGTACTCCGTCAAATAGTCATAGCGACGGGAGAAGTAGTCATCGCCCGGCCACAGGCCCATCTGCTCATACTCTGGCTTTTGCCAGCCGGTCACCAGATTGACGCCAAAACGCCCGCCGGAGATGGAATCAATGGTCGATGCCATCCGCGCGACAATTGCTGGCGGCAGCGTCAGGGTAGCGGCAGTGGCGTAGATCTGAATACGCGAAGTGACCGCCGCAAGTCCGGCCATCAGCGTGAAGGATTCGAGGTTATGATCCCAGAATTCGGTTTTGCCGCCAAAACCGCGCAGCTTGATCATCGAGAGCGCGAAATCGAAGTGGTAATGCTCCGCTTTCTGCACAATCGCTTTATTCAGTTCAAAGGTCGGCTTGTACTGTGGCGCATGGGTTGAAATCAGCCAGCCGTTGTTGCCAATTGGAACGAAAACACCAATTTTCATTACCTACCTCGCTTTGTCAGGTGAATGTCTGGCGTGGCGTTGCATCCTGCATTTTCCTTTTAGCCGCGCAATCAAGGATTTGCAAAGTGGATGCCAACAATGAAAAGATCATTGTTATTAAGCTGTTAACTGGAGGTTGATGAAATGAGGTGCGAAAAAGTGGACTGAATGGTCAAAAAAGGTGCACAAAAAACAGGCATTCATGTGCAATCGGAGTGCACAGGGTCGAGTCGGCGTGCGCCTTTTGCTATGCTGCTGCCAACCAAAAGGGGAGAGAAAATGGCACAGGGTACGGTGAAGCGGGTCGGTAAACGTACGCAGGCGGTTAATGAGAAACGACAGGCGATTTTGACTGCGGCGCTGGAGATCTTTTCCCGCGTGGGTTTTCACGGCGCACGGCTGGAACAGGTCGCCGATGGCGCGGGCGTTTCGAAAACCAATTTACTCTATTACTACCCGTCGAAAGAGGCGCTCTATATTGCCGTACTGCGGCAGATCCTTGATATCTGGCTGGCACCGCTGAAAGCCTTCCGCGCAGATTTCACGCCGCTGGTGGCGATTAAGGAGTACATCCGCCTGAAGCTGGAGGTTTCACGCGATTATCCGCAGGCATCAAAACTTTTCTGCCAGGAGATGTTACAGGGCGCGCCGCTGCTGAAAGCGGAACTGACAGGGGATTTAAAAACGTTGGTGGAGGAGAAGTCGGCCATTATTGCTGGCTGGATCGCCAACGGTAAACTGGCGGCGGTCGATCCGCATCACCTGATCTTTATGATTTGGGCCTCAACCCAGCACTACGCCGATTTCGCCATTCAGGTGGAAGCCGTCACCGGCGCGACATTACAGGATGAGGCCTTCTTTCAGCGCACGGTCGATAATGTGCAGCGCATGATTATTGAAGGAATCCGCGTCCGTTAATGGCCGGGCGGCAGCGGGCAACTGACATCACCTTCGCCGCACTGTAGCAGCGAGGCCAACCAGGCTTCGCGCTCATTGGTTTTATCGGCCAGACACTGATTTTCTACCATTGGCTGCACGCTTCCGCCCTCGACGCCGGAACTGACAAAGGAGCAATCGCTGTCGCGCAGCGTTATCCAGGCTTGTTGCGCTTTTTCCAGCAGTAACGCCTGCGCGGGAGTGGCGCGTTTAATGGCACTCTGATATGTCTGGTTCAGTTTTTTATCCGCAGCCTGATATTGTGCGGCGGTACAGCTATTCAGTTCAGCCTGTGTCGAGGCGTTCTCGCACTCGTCCGCGAGCAGCGGGCTGCTCATTAACAGCGCGGTCAGCGCCAGCATGCAACGTTTCATCTTATCCCCTTCCGTACAAGGCTCTGATTCAGCAGTTTTATTAGCATAGCCCCGGGGGAATGTCATCTGCAGCGATAAGCGCAAGATAGTGTGCTGGCATAATGCATGTGCGGCTCCTGCAGAAAGCGAGTGAGGCATTGAAAGGGAGGAGACAGTGTGCCGATGTTACGTGTGGCCTTACTCGTTTCAGTTCTCAAATTTGCAAACATTTCCCGCCGTTATCGCCATTCATTCAGCGCACAAATACCTGTCCTTATCGGGGATTGATAATTAAATGTTAATAAAAAGTTTTATTTTGTGTGATTTTTAACAAATTAGATCTAATGCAGGAAGATGAGATAGTGGTATTTCACCAAATATTAACAATATTTTTTCTAAAATTTAACTTTTTTGGGCGTAAATCACATTTTCAATTTTTACATTATTTTGTCTCTTCCCTTCGTTGTTAATCTCCCCCTCGCGACTTTCCTCTGTTCCCAAGAAAGGTACAACTATGAAATTCAAACTCGCATTACTCAGCGCAGCGCTTATTTCTGCCTGCATGGTGTCGGGCCAGTCCGTTGCAGCAGAAAAGTATGAGATCGCGGTGGTTGCAAAAGTGACCGGTATTCCGTGGTTTAACCGCATGGAGACCGGTGTTAACGAAGCAGCGAAGAAACTGAACGTTAACGCTTACCAGACCGGACCTTCTACCCCTGATCCGGCGCAGCAAGTGAAGGTGATTGAAGATCTGATCGCGAAAAACGTTAACGCCATCATCGTGGTGCCGAACGATGCAAAAGTGCTGGAGCCGGTGCTGAAAAAAGCCCGCGACAAAGGCATTGTGGTGCTGACGCATGAATCCCCGGATCAACAGATTGGTCAGTGGGATATCGAAACCATCGACAGCGAAAAATATGCACAGGCCAACGTTGATGAGTTAGCGAAAGATATGGGCGGTAAAGGCGGTTATGCGATCTACGTCGGTTCACTGACCGTACCGTTGCACAACGCCTGGGCTGATTACGCCATTAAATATCAAAAAGAAAAATACCCGGATATGTTTGAAGTCACCTCGCGTCTGCCAGTGGCCGAAAGCATCGACAAATCCTACGCTACGACCCTCGATTTAATGAAAACCTACCCGCAGATGAAAGGGGTGATCGGTTTTGGTTCGTTGGGGCCGATTGGCGCAGGGCAGGCGGTACAGAAAAAACGTGCGAAAGACAAACTGGCCGTTGTCGGGATTGCTATGCCGGGCCAGGCTGCGCCGTATCTGATGCGTGGCGATATCAAAAAAGTGCTGCTGTGGGACCCGCGTGATGCGGGCTATGCGCTGGTTACCGTCGCTGACCAGTTGTTGCAGGGCAAGGAAGTCACGCCCGATCTGACCATCGATGGGCTGGGCAAAGCCGACGTCGATATGGGCAAGAAAGTCATCCGCTTTAACAAAATCCTCGAAGTTACTAAAGATAACGCGCAATCACTCGGCTTCTGATTTTTTCAGGCCACACCAGGGAACCGGAGACCGGCCGCAAGGCCGGGCTCTTTTTGCAGCACAGATAACCATCGCGCTCCGTACGGGCGCTGGCAGGGGTATTGTCAATGACAGACACCACCGCATTTATCACTCTTGAGAATATCAGCAAACAATTTCCGGGCGTGCGGGCGCTGGACAATGTGAACCTGACGCTGGAAAAAGGTGAAGTTCATTGCCTGGCGGGGCAAAACGGCTGCGGTAAAAGCACCATCATTAAAGTGATCTCCGGGGTTTATCAGCCGGAAAAAGGTGCCAGCATTGCCCTGGACGGTAAACTTTTTCACCATCTGACGCCGCAGCTCTCAGCGCATTACGGCATTCAGGTCATTTATCAGGACCTCTCGTTATTCCCCAATTTTAGCGTGGCGGAAAATATCGCCATCCACCGTTATCTGCCCGGCGGCGATATCTGGGTGCGGCGCAGCGCGATGCGTGCGCAAGCGCTGGCTGCGATGGCGCGTATCGGCGTGCGTCTTGATCCGGATAAAAAAGTCGAGAAACTCTCCATCGCCGATCGCCAGTTAGTCGCGATTTGCCGGGCGATTGCTGCCGATGCCAGGCTGGTGATCATGGATGAACCGACCGCCTCGCTGACCCGCCAGGAAGTGAATGGACTGTTGCGTGTGGTGAACGAACTGAAAGCCGCAGGGATCTGCGTGGTATTCGTCAGCCACCGTCTGGATGAGGTGATGGAAGTAGCCGATCGTATTAGCGTGATGCGCGACGGCAAGCTGATTGGTACCTGGCCAGCAAACGAACTGGACAGCCACGAGCTGGCGTATCTGATGACCGGACAGCGTTTTCACTATAGCCCGCTACCGGAAAAACCGCCGGTGGATCAGACGCCGATGCTGGAGCTGTGTCATCTGAGCCGCAAAGGCAAGTATCGCGATATCAATCTGGCGCTGCGCAGCGGCGAGATCGTCTCCATTGTTGGTTTGTTAGGGGCAGGGCGCACTGAACTGTGCATGAGCCTGTTTGGCATGACGCACCCGGAAGATGGCGAGATGCGCATTAACGGTAAGCCGGTGAAACTGCGTAATAACCATGATGCCATTCGTCACGGTATTGGCTACGTTTCGGAAGACCGTCTGACACAGGGGTTGATCATGGAACAGTCGATTTACGACAACACCATCGTCACCGTGTTCGACAAACTGCATACGCGCGGTGGCCTGCTCGATCACGCCAAAGCTGGACAACTGGTCGCGGAGCTGATTCGCAATCTGAATATCAAAGTCTCCGATGTGCAACTGCCGGTAAAAACGCTCTCCGGCGGTAACGCGCAACGTATTGCCATCGCCAAATGGGTGGCAACTAATCCGCGCATCCTGATCCTCGATTCACCCACCGTCGGGGTGGATATTGCCAACAAAGAGGGGATCTACCAGATTGCCCGCCAACTGGCGGAGCAGGGGATGGCGGTGCTGATGATTTGCGACGAAATACCGGAAGCGTATTACAACAGCCATCGCGTGCTGGTAATGCGCCGGGGTGAACTGGTGGCGGAATTCAATCCGCACCGCTGCACGGAGCAGGAGATTGCAGAGGTGGTCAATGCGTAACGCATCCCTTTCCCGCCTTGTCGGGCAACATGAATTCTGGCTTGGTCTACTGGTGATTGCACTGGCTGTGGGGCTAAGTGTTCGTACCGATGAGTTTTTATCACTGGGTAACCTGACGGACGTGGCGACCAGCTACGCCATTCTCGGTATCCTGGCCTGTGGCTTATTTGTGGTGCTGATCTCCGGCGGGATCGATATCTCGTTTCCGGCGATGACGGCGATTGCGCAATATGCGATGGCCAGTTGGGTGATCGCCCACGGCGGCAACTTCGCGCTGGCGCTGGCATTAGCCATGGCTGTCGGGCTGCTGCTCGGTTTAGTGAACGGTTTTCTGGTTTACTGGCTGCGCGTCCCGGCGATCATTATCACTATCGCCACGCTGAACGTCTATTACGGGCTGCTGGTTTACGCCACCAAGGGCACCTGGCTGTATGGCTTCCCGGACTGGTTTATGAACGGTATTAACTGGTTCTCTTTCACCGCGGCGGATGGTTATGACTATGGTCTGACGTTGCCGCTGCTGTGCCTGGGTCTGGTGATCATTGTCACCGCCGTGCTGATGAATTACACCCGGCTGGGCCGCCAGATTTATGCGATGGGCGGCAATCGCGATGCGGCGTCGCGTCTGGGCCTTAATCTGCTGAAACTGCATTTTTATGTCTACGGTTATATGGGCATTCTGGCCGGTGTGGCCGCAGTGGTACAGGCGCAGATCACCCAGTCCGTCGCCCCGAATTCATTGCTCGGTTTTGAGTTGACGGTGCTGGCGGCGGTGGTGCTTGGCGGCACCAGTATGTCCGGTGGCCGTGGTACGCTCACCGGCACGCTATTGGGGGTGGTGCTGCTGGCCTTCCTGCAAAATGGTTTAACGTTGCTCGGCGTCTCCTCATACTGGCATATGGTCTTTAGCGGCGCGATTATTCTCGGCAGCATCAGCGCGACCGCGTGGAATGAAAAACGCAAACTCGCAAGGGAGCTTTAAGATGAAATCAATCGCCAGACTCTTTCCCGGTGATGCCATCATCCGTTTGCAATGCGTGATTATCATCGTTGTCGCGGTGGTCTTTTCCGCGCTGCTCGGCAGTCGCTTTTTCAGCGTCGCCAATTTCCAGTCCATCGGCTCGCAGCTACCGATCCTTGGCATGCTGGCGCTGGGCATGGGCATCACCATGCTGACCGGCGGTATCAACCTGTCGATTATTGCCGGTGCGAACGCCTGTTCGCTGGTGATGGCCTCAGTGATTGTCACTCACCCCGAAAATCCCCTGTTTCTGGCGCTGGCACTGCTGGCTGGTTTGCTGGTGGCCGTGGCGATTGGCGCACTGAATGGCGCGCTGGTGGCGTGGATCGGTGTTTCGCCCATTCTTGCCACGCTCGGCACCATGACGCTGATTTCCGGCCTTAATATTTTGCTCTCCAACGGCACGGTTATTTCCGGTTTTCCGGCCGCGATCCAGTTTTTCGGCAATGCCACGCTGTTCGGTATTCCGGTGGCGCTGTTGCTGTTTATTGTGGTGGCGCTGCTGTTGTGGATATTGCTGGAACATACCACGCTGGGCCGCAGCCTTTATCTGGTGGGCTCGAACGAACAGGCGACGCGTTTTAGCGGCGTGAACACGGTGCGGGTGCAGATTTCGGTTTATGTCATCTCGGCGCTGTTGGGCTGGGTGGCGGCCATTCTGATGATGGCGAAATTCAACTCCGCGAAAGCAGGCTACGGCGAATCCTATCTTCTGGTGACCATTCTGGCGTCGGTGCTGGGCGGGATTAACCCGGATGGCGGCTTCGGGCGCGTACTCGGGCTGGTGCTGGCGCTGGTGGTGCTACAAATGCTGGAGAGCGGCTTTAACTTGTTGGGTATCAGCAGCTATCTGACGATGGCGCTCTGGGGCGCAGTGCTGATCCTCTTTATCGCATTACAAAATCGTAAAGCCTGATCTCAGGAGAACAAGAATGGCGAGCTACTTTATTGGTGTGGATGTGGGAACCGGCAGCGCCCGCGCAGGCGTCTTTGATTTGACTGGCAGAATGGTCAGCCAGGCGAGCCGGGCCATTGAGATCTATCGTCCTCAGGCCGACTTTGTTGAGCAATCCTCCGACAATATCTGGCTGGCGGTGTGTAACGCCGTGCGTGACGCGGTGAATCAGGCGGATATCAACCCGATCCAGGTTAAAGGTCTGGGTTTTGATGCTACCTGTTCGCTGGTGGTGCTCGACAAAGAGGGCAACCCGCTGACGATTAGCCCATCCGGGCGCAGTGAGCAGAACATTATCGTGTGGATGGATCACCGCGCGATCTCGCAGGCCAACCGCATCAACGCCACGCACCATCGGGTGCTGGATTACGTCGGCGGCATTATCTCGCCGGAGATGCAAACCCCTAAGCTGCTGTGGCTGAAACAGCATATGCCAAACACCTGGGCGAACGCTGGTTACTACTTTGATTTGCCGGATTTTCTGACCTGGCGAGCAACTGCCGATGATACTCGCTCGCTTTGCTCGACGGTGTGTAAGTGGACGTACATGGGCCACGAAGACAAGTGGGACAACAGTTATTTCCATGAAATTGGGCTCGAAGATCTGCTGGAACACGACGCCGAAAAAATTGGCCGCTATGTGAAAACCATGGGCGAACCGCTGGGGCGCGGGCTGACGCAGCGCTCGGCGACAGAGATGGGGCTGATGCCGGGCACGGCGGTAAGCGTGTCGATTATTGATGCTCATGCGGGCACGCTCGGCACGCTCGGTGCCAGCGGTGTTTCTGGCGAAGTGGCGGATTTCGATCGGCGCATTGCGCTAATTGGCGGTACCTCCACCGGGCATATGGCGATCTCCCCGCAGGCACGCTTTATCGGTGGCGTGTGGGGGCCATACTACTCGGCGGTGTTGCCAGACTACTGGCTGAATGAGGGCGGGCAGTCGGCAACCGGCGCGCTGATCGACCATATTATTCAGTCGCATCCGTGCTACGAAACGCTGCTCGGCCAGGCAAAAGCACAGGGGCAAACCATTTACGAAGTGCTGAACGCATTGTTGCGGAAAATGGCGGGCGAGCCGGAGAATATCGCTTTTTTGACCCGTGATATTCATATTCTGCCGTACTTCCACGGCAACCGTTCGCCGCGCGCTAATCCGACGTTAACCGGCGTAATCAGCGGGTTGAAGCTATCGCGTACGCCGGAAGATATGGCATTGCAGTACCTGGCGACTATTCAGGCCATTGCGCTGGGGACGCGGCACATTATTGAGACCATGAATCAGAGTGGTTACAGCATCGATACGGTGATGGCCAGCGGCGGCGGCACCAAAAACCCGATCTTTGTGCAGGAGCATGCCAACGCGACCGGCTGTGCGATGTTGTTGCCGGAGGAGAGCGAAGCGATGCTGCTTGGCGGCGCGATGATGGGCACCGTGGCAGCCGGGGTGTTTGATAGCTTCCCGGAAGCCATGGCGGCGATGAGCCGCATCGGTAAAACTGTCACGCCGCAAACCAACCGCATTAAGCAGTATTACGATCGTAAATACACCGTGTTCCACGAAATGTATCAGGATCATATGAAGTACCGCGCGTTAATGCAGGAGCCGAGATGAGCAGTAGCTGGCAGCAGGCCTGCGCCGCGTGGCAAATCTACAGCGACGAGATGGCGGCGCTGAACCGCCATCTTAACGAAACACAGTGGCAGGCGCTAATGGCGGAGCTGCGCGGTTGTCGCGGCAAAATTGCAGTCACCGGCGTTGGCACTTCCGGCATTGCGGCACGCAAAATCGCCCATATGCTGGCCTGCGTTGAGCGTCCGGCGATGTATCTCAATGCCACCGATGCTGCACACGGCGATTTGGGTTTTCTGGATGCTAATGACCTGCTAATTATTCTGTCGCGCGGCGGGAATTCCGATGAGCTGACGCGACTGCTGCCCGGGCTGGCGGCGAAAGGCGTGGCGCTTATCAGCGTGACGGAAAACCCGGATTCAGCGATAGCCCAGGCCTCACGGCTGGTGATTTCAACCGGTGTTCGCCGTGAGATCGACCCGCTAAATATGCTGGCAACCACCTCGATAGTGCTGGCGCTGGCGATATTCGATGCCGCCTGCGCATGCCTGATGAGCGAAAGCGGTTATTCGAAGGAGACATTGCTCGCCGTGCATCCCGGCGGCGATGTTGGCTTAACGTTAAGAAACAAAGCGCCTTGAAACAACAACGACTTATCCGGTTTACGGTGTGTTGTGTATTCACCACCCGGAGTGGTAATGGTTTTGCAGGCCCGATAAGCGTAGCGCCATCGGGCCTGTTCACTGATTTAACCAATGGTCATCAGGCTGGCATTACCGCCCGCAGCGGCGGTGTTGATGCTTAACGAACGTTCCAGCCACAGGCGTTCGAGCAGGATATGGCTTTCCCCGCGAGCAAAGCCTTGCACCGAGACAATTGCGCCGTCGCGTGCGGCCACATTTTCACACAGTGTCACCAGTTGATCGGAATCACCATGGAAAATCACGGCGTCAAACGCCTGCGCCATCAGCACATCGGCCTTGGCAAACTGGATGCGCGCGCTGACCATCGGCGGAAGTTGTTTTGCCAGGAAGCGTTGCAGCGTGTCATCCGGCCATAACAGTTGGCTGCCGCAGGCAATTACCGCCGCCAGTTGTACCAGCGCATCCTGTTCGTTATCCGCAACGCAAAGCACGCGTTCGCGCGCTACCAGCGTCCAGCTATTACGCTCGCCGGTCGGGCCAGGCAGTAGACGCTGTGTTCCGCTCTGCGCCAGCTCGCCAAAATGACGGCACAGCGCCTGTAATGCCGGACGATCGGCGGCCCACGCGCTGAGCGCTTCCAGCGGTTGCGCCATCGCATTTTTCAACCGGTCATCGAGTGGCGCGGTAGCATCATGACGGGCGAGCGTTTTCAGTAGCGCATTTTCCGGGCGGCTACCGAGCAAGCGATAGAGATAGAGCGGCCCACCCGCTTTTGGCCCGGTACCGGATAACCCTTCTCCGCCAAACGGCTGCACGCCGACCACTGCGCCAACCATATTACGGTTAACATACAGGTTGCCTACGTGTGCGCTGCCGGTCACCTGAGCGATGGTTTCATCAATGCGCGTATGTACGCCGAGCGTCAGACCGTAACCAGAAGCATTGATCTGCTCAATCAACTGCGGTAACTGATTACGGTTGTAGCGCACTACGTGCAGTACCGGCCCGAAGACCTCTTTCTGGAGCTCGTCGAAGCTTTCCAGTTCAATCAGCGTTGGTGCAACGAAGGTGCCGGTACGCCATTCGCAGGCATCTTCGCTGTTTTCGTGGATCGCCTGGAATACATTGCGCCCTTTGGCCTGCATCGCCTGAATATGTTTGTCGATATTCGCTTTCGCTTCGGCATCGATCACCGGACCGATATCGGTGGTCAGCCGGCCTGGATTGCCCATTCGGCATTCAGCCATCGCACCGCGCAACATGGTCAGCGTGTGATCGGCTATCTCGTCTTGCAGGCACAGCACGCGCAGCGCCGAGCAGCGCTGTCCGGCGCTGTCGAACGCGGAGGCCAGCACATCGACTACCACCTGTTCGGTAAGCGCCGACGAATCGACAATCATCGCGTTCATACCGCCGGTTTCGGCGATCAAAGGTATCGGACGGCCCTGCGCATCGAGTCGCGTGGCGATGGTGCGTTGCAGCAGGCTGGCCACTTCGGTCGAGCCAGTGAACATCACGCCGCGCACCCGCGCATCGGAGGTGAGCCGTGCGCCGACGGTTTCGCCACGTCCTGGCAGCAATTGCAATACCCCAGCGGGCACGCCCGCTTCCAGTAGAATGGCCACACCTTGTGCAGCGATCAGTGGGGTTTGCTCCGCGGGTTTGGCCAGCACGCTGTTACCCGCCGCCAGCGCGGCGGCAATTTGTCCGGTAAAGATCGCCAACGGGAAGTTCCACGGGCTGATGCAGACCACCGGCCCTAACGGGCGATGGGTTTCATTATCAAAATCGGCGCTAACCTGGCCTGCGTAATAGCGCAGAAAATCCACCGCTTCACGCACTTCAGCAATCGCGTTACTGAAGGTTTTCCCGGCTTCACGTACCAGAATGCCCATCAACTGCGGCATCTGATCCTCCATCAACACGGCGGCGCGTTGCAGAATGGCGGCACGTTCCTGCGGCGGTGTGGCGAACCAGATGGGTGCATGATTAACAGCATTATTCAGCGCCTGTTCCACAACCTCATCGCGGGCTTCCACCACGTAACCCACCACATCTTTTGGCTCCGCCGGGTTGATCACCTCGCTCGGCTCGCCTTCTATCACCTGCTGCTCCAGCATCGGACGGGCATACCATTTCTGCGTGGCGCTGTTCAGCAACGAAGCAGAGAGCGATGCCAGACGGTGTTCGTTCGCCAGATCGAGACCGGCGGCATTGATGCGTCCTTCACCATACAGGGCGCGGGGCAAGGGGATCTTCGGATGCGGCAGACCTACCAGGCCTTCCTGAGCGGCCAGCTTTTCCACTTCCACCACCGGATCGGCTACCAGCGCATCGAGCGGTAATGTCGTATCGGCAATGCGGTTAACAAATGAGGTGTTGGCACCGTTTTCCAGTAGACGCCGCACCAGGTAGGCCAGCAGGGTTTCATGCGTCCCAACCGGCGCATAAATGCGGCACGGGCGGTTCAGTTTGCCGTCGGCAATTTTCCCTACCACCTGCTCATACAGCGGTTCGCCCATGCCATGCAGACACTGGAACTCATACTGCCCGGGGTAGTAATTTTGCCCGGCAAGCTGGTAAATCGCCGCCAGCGTATGGGCATTGTGGGTGGCGAACTGCGGGTAGATCAGATTCGGCACCGCGAGTAATTTTTTCGCGCAGGCGAGGTAAGAGACATCGGTGTACACCTTGCGTGTATATACCGGATAACCTTCCAGGCCTTCCATTTGCGCGCGTTTGATTTCGCTGTCCCAGTAAGCGCCTTTGACCAGGCGGATCATCAGACGGCGGCGGCTGCGGGTTGCCAGGTCGATCAGGTAATCAATGACAAACGGGCAGCGTTTCTGGTAGGCCTGAATCACAAAGCCGATACCGTTCCAGCCTGCTAACTCTGGCTCAAAGCAGAGTTTTTCCAGCAAATCGAGGGAGATTTCCAGACGATCGGCCTCTTCTGCATCAATATTGATACCAATATCGTACTGGCGCGCCAGCAGGGTGAGGGATTTCAGGCGCGGATAGAGCTCTTCCATGACGCGGTCATACTGCGCACGGCTGTAACGCGGATGCAGGGCAGAAAGCTTAATCGAAATGCCCGGCCCTTCGTAGATCCCGCGACCATTGGATGCCTTACCGATGGCGTTGATGGCCTGCTGGTAGGAGACCATATAGGCCTGCGCATCGGCGGCGGTGAGTGCTGCTTCGCCCAGCATATCGTAGGAGTAGCGGAAGCCTTTCTCTTCCAGCTTGCGGGCATTCGCCAGCGCTTCAGCGATGGTTTCGCCGGTGACAAACTGTTCGCCCATCAGGCGCATCGCCATATCCACGCCTTTGCGGATCAGCGGCTCGCCGCTTTTCCCGATAATGCGGTTCAGGGCGTGTGAGAGATTCGCTTCGTTGTGCGTAGAGACCAGTCTCCCGGTAAACAGCAGGCCCCAGGTAGCCGCGTTGACAAACAGCGACGGGCTGCGGCCAATATGCGACTGCCAGTTGCCGTTGCTGATTTTGTCGCGGATCAACGCGTCGCGGGTGGCTTTATCCGGGATGCGCAGCAGCGCTTCTGCCAGACACATCAGCGCTACACCTTCCTGTGAGGAGAGCGAAAATTCCTGCAACAGGCTTTGCACCATGCCAGCACGGCCGGAAGCGGTTTTCTGATTACGTAATTTTTCCGCTAACTGATAAGCCAGTTTATGGGCATTTTCTGCTACCGGCTGCGCCAGACGAGCCTGTTCCAGCAGCATCGGCACCGCATCGGTTTCCGCCCAGCGCCAGGCACCGGTAATGGCGGCACGGGAAACAGACTGTGGCAGGATCTGCTCGGCAAAGTCGAGGAACGGCTGGTGGCTCTCGTCAGCCGATGCGCCGCTTTCCTCATCCTGTGATGCTGTCCCTGGCGCAGCGGTCAGTTCCGGTAACCCTTCGCTGCGTTCCAGCTTCTCCAGATAATTAAAAATGGCCTGTTTAATTAACCAGTGCGGTGTGCGGTCGATCGTCGCTGCGGCGGCTTTAATCCTTTCGCGCGTAGCGTCATCAAGCTTGACCCCCATCGTGGTGGTGCCCATGCTTTGCTCCTGTTTTTTTGCTGTTTTGCTGTTCAGGCAGAAATATCCACCATGTTGCAACTTTGTGCAACCTTGTTAAACGTGACCTGGTTGGCAAGGTTAAAAATGAATTTAATGTTAATTACTGGTAACAGGAAAAGGCGCTGGATATTTCACTGGCAAAGCAGGTTTTATGCGGTGGATAACACTTTTAAAAGGTGCAACCCAGGAAAGTGTGACAAAGTACAACCTATTGCAAAATGCTATCAAGCTCAGGATGAATTTGATGTAAATGCTGTGTTAAATCAATTGTGAATAATTGAGGCTTCCGGCAGGATACGGGCGCTTGTGATAATCAATACGCGCCATCACTACGTTCCGGTGATGGATAAAAATAGCAAAATGATTTTGCTGACGAAGAACTCTGGAGACTTCTTAATGGCAATGAGCACACCGATGCTGGTGACTTTCCTTATTTATATCTTTGGCATGATATTGATCGGTTTTTTCGCCTGGCGTTCGACGAAGAATTTTGACGATTATATTCTCGGCGGCCGCAGCCTGGGGCCGCTGGTCACCGCGCTTTCCGCCGGGGCGTCCGATATGAGTGGCTGGCTGCTGATGGGGCTGCCGGGCGCAATTTTTATCTCCGGGATTTCGGAAAGCTGGATTGCCATTGGCCTGGTGCTGGGGGCGTGGGTCAACTGGAAACTGGTCGCCGGGCGTCTGCGCGTGCACACCGAGGTGAACAATAATGCGCTGACGTTACCGGATTATTTCACCGGCCGTTTTGAAGATAAAAGCCGTCTGCTGCGTATTATCTCCGCCCTGGTGATCCTCGTCTTCTTCACCATTTATTGTGCTTCCGGCATTGTGGCAGGCGCACGTCTGTTCGAAAGTACCTTCGGCATGAGCTACGAGAGCGCACTTTGGGCTGGTGCGGCAGCCACCATCATTTACACCTTTATTGGTGGTTTCCTGGCGATTAGCTGGACCGATACGGTGCAGGCCAGCTTGATGATTTTCGCGCTGATCCTGACGCCGGTGATTGTGATTATTACGGTGGGCGGTTTTGGTGATTCTCTGGAGGTTATCAAGCAGAAAAGCATCGAAAACGTCGACATGCTGAAAGGGCTGAATTTTGTCGCTATTCTGTCTTTGATGGGCTGGGGGCTGGGTTATTTTGGTCAGCCGCATATTCTGGCGCGCTTTATGGCCGCCGATTCTCACCATACGATTGTGCATGCACGCCGTATCAGCATGACATGGATGATCCTCTGCCTGGCCGGCGCGGTCGCCGTGGGTTTCTTTGGCATCGCCTGGTTCAATAACAATCCGTCGGTAGCGGGCGCGGTCAATCAGAATGCCGAACGCGTGTTTATCGAACTGGCGCAACTGCTGTTCAACCCGTGGATTGCGGGCGTACTGCTTTCTGCCATCCTCGCTGCGGTGATGTCGACGCTGAGCTGCCAGTTGCTGGTTTGCTCCAGTGCTATCACCGAAGATTTCTACAAAGCGTTTCTGCGTAAAGGTGCCAGCCAGAGTGAGCTGGTGTGGGTGGGCCGCACGATGGTACTGCTGGTAGCGGTCATCGCTATTGCGCTGGCGGCAAATCCGGAAAACCGCGTGCTGGGGCTGGTAAGTTACGCGTGGGCCGGTTTCGGCGCGGCGTTTGGCCCGGTGGTGCTGTTTTCGGTGATGTGGTCGCGGATGACCCGCAACGGCGCGCTGGCGGGGATGATTATTGGCGCAGTAACGGTCATTATCTGGAAACACTACGGCTGGCTGGATCTGTATGAAATTATTCCGGGCTTTGTGTTCGGCAGCCTGGGTATTGTGATGTTCAGCCTGTTGGGCAAAGCGCCTTCTGCGGCGATGCAGCAACGTTTTGCCGAGGCTGATGCGTATTACCACTCTGCGCCGCCGTCCCGTTTGCAGGCAGAATAACGCGCCATTGACGAAAAAATCGCTGCGGCGGGTTTTTCTATTGCTAAATAATTGTAATTACGCTGTTATCTCAGAACAAATAACAATGAGGATAGCCATATGAAGTTAAAGACAGGGTTCACCGCGCTGGTGGTTGCAGGTTTGCTGGCGGGCTGTGCGGCACCGACATCGAAACAGAGTGTGAGCACACAAACCTGCAAGGTTGAAAACCAAATGCAACAAACCACGCTCTATTACGGTTTATCCCGCCAGGGCGGTAAACCGATTACCGCTCAAGAGTGGCAACAGTATGTTGATAACGATGTCACGCCGCGTTTTCGTGATGGCTTAACGGCTTTCGATGCCCAGGGGCAGTGGCTGGGCAACAACGGGAAAGTGTCGAAGGAGCCGAGCAAGGCGCTGATGCTTATCCACAGCGTGGACGCACAAACTAACGCGAAAATTGATACGTTGCGCGAGATTTATAAATCACGTTTTGCGCAGGAATCGGTGATGCGTGTGGATCAGCCGGTTTGCGTTCAGTTCTGATTTGAAACCCCTCTCTCCCGCAGGAGAGAGGGGGAAGTCACTTACAGCACGACACCCGCAAAAGCGGCGGAGAGCAGGCTCACCAGCGTTGCCCCGTACACCAGGCGCAGGCCAAAGCGGGAGACGGAATTGCCTTGCTGCTCATTCAGCCCCTTAATGGCACCCGCAACGATGCCAATTGAGGCAAAGTTGGCAAACGACACCAGGAACACTGACAAAATCCCCAATCCGCGCGGCGTCATCTGTGCAGCGATTTTTTGCAGTTCAATCATTGCCACAAACTCATTAGCCACCAGCTTGGTGGCCATGATGCTGCCAGCATGCAGCGCATCACTGAGTGGAATACCAATCAGCCAGGCTAACGGATAGAAAACATAGCCGAGGATTTGCTGGAAACTGATACCGAATAGCGCAGAGAAAAGGGCGTTAACGGCGCTAATCAGGGCGATAAAGCCGATCAGCATTGCCAGAATAATCATCGCTACTTTGAAACCTGCCAGAATATATTCACCGAGCATTTCAAAGAAACTTTGCGATTCGTGGAGTTTTTCCAGTTTTATTTCTGCTTCCGCTTGCGGGCGTGCGGGATTAATGACCGACAGCACGATAAAAGTACTGAACATATTCAGGATCAGCGCTGCGACCACATATTTTGCATCCAGCATGGTCATATAAGCGCCGACGATCGACAGCGAAACCGTCGACATTGCCGTGGCGGCCATAGTGAACAGTCGGCGTGAAGAAAGGTCGGCGAGTATCCCTTTGTAGGCAATGAAGTTTTCTGACTGACCAAGGATCAGCGAGCTGACGGCGTTAAAGGATTCCAGCTTGCCCATACCGTTGAGTTTCGACAGCAGGGTGCCGATCAGACGAATAAAAATGGGCAGGATCCGCCAGTGTTGCAAAATGCCGATCAACGCCGAAATAAAAATGATGGGGCACAGCACACCCAGGAAAATAAATGCCAGCCCTTTTTCGCTCATGCCGCCGAAAACAAAACCCGTGCCTTCACCGGCGAATTTCAGCAGCGCTTCGAAGAAACCGGAAACATATTTAATCAGCGTTAATCCGCTTTGCGCATGCAGGAAAAACCAGGCCAGCACCATTTCGATGACGATCAATTGCAGGATAAAGCGAAAACGAATTTGTCGCCGGTCGAAACTCACCAGCCAGGCGAGCGCGAGGATCACCACCAACGCCAGCAGAAAGTGTAGAAAGTTAATCATATCTCTAATTTTTCAGATAAATGGAGGAAGTATTTAGCCATAGCCGCGAGATGCGGTAAACATAAAGTTAATGCTTTGTAAGCTAAGTTGTCGCTTTATTTCAACCACTTCTGCATAAGGGCCGCTTCGCCAAGGTTAGCCTGCTATCCGTTTACATCCAGTTATTATTCTTGTCATATTTCGCTTGAGTTTCTTGTTATCGTAATGATAATCACTATCAATGCAATTTACTTTTCTTTGCAACCGTTGACTGCACATGACTCAGGGGCGTTCTCCATGTTTGTTCCATTTCTTATTATGTTACGTGAAGGCCTCGAAGCGGCGCTGATCGTCAGTCTGATTGCCAGCTACCTGAAACGAACCCAGCGCGGACGCTGGATTGGGGTGATGTGGATTGGTGTCTTCCTTGCCGCCGCGCTCTGTCTGGGGCTGGGAATTGCCATCAACGAAACCACCGGTGAGTTTCCGCAAAAAGAGCAGGAGCTGTTTGAGGGGATTGTCGCGCTGATTGCCGTTGTGATCCTCACCTGGATGGTGTTCTGGATGCGCAGGGTGTCGCGCAACGTCAAAGTTCAGCTTGAGCAGGCAGTGGATAACGCACTGGCGCGCAGTAGTCATCACGGCTGGGCGCTGATTTTGATGGTTTTTTTCGCCGTCGCGCGTGAAGGGCTGGAATCGGTGTTCTTTCTGCTGGCGGCATTCCAGCAGGATCTCGGTATCTGGCCGCCGCTTGGCGCAATGCTTGGGCTGGCAACGGCTATGGCGCTGGGCTTTCTGCTCTACTGGGGCGGGCTCCGCCTTAATCTCGGCGCGTTTTTCAAATGGACCAGCCTGTTCATCCTGCTGGTGGCCGCCGGTCTGGCAGCTGGTGCTATCCGCGCTTTCCATGAAGCCGGTTTGTGGAATCAATTCCAGGATGTGGCTTTCGATTTAAGCAACGTGCTCACTACGCATTCGCTGATGGGTACCTTGCTGGAAGGCATTTTTGGTTATCAGGAAGCGCCGAGCATTAGCGAAGTCTTTGTCTACTTTGCCTACTTGATCCCGGTGTTGGTGCTGTTTGTTTTGCCTACACGCTCAGGTGCGCAGTCTTCGCAGGCGGCCTCCTGATGACATTCACTACTTTGTAGTTACAACATACTTATTTAAGGGAAGGGTCATGGCTATTCATTTTCGTCGTAGTGCTTTGCAGGTAGGGATCGCGGCGCTGATGTCTTGCGCTTTCGGGGGACAAGCTGCGGATGTTCCGCAGGTGAAGGTCACGGTCACGGACAAGCAGTGTGAGCCGATGAACCTGACCGTTAACGCGGGCAAAACGCAGTTCATTATCGTCAACCACAGCCAGAAAGCGCTGGAATGGGAGATCCTCAAGGGTGTGATGGTGGTGGAAGAGCGTGAAAATATCGCGCCAGGATTCAGCCAGAAGCTGACCGCCAATCTGCAACCTGGCGAATATGATATGACCTGCGGCTTGCTCACTAACCCGAAAGGGAAACTGGTGGTCAAAGGCTCGGCAATTGCGGATGCGGCAAAAGGCGATGCATTGTTGAGCCTGAGTGGGGCAATTACTGCGTATAAAGCCTATGTCGTGGCGGAAACCGCGCAGCTGGTCTCCGGCACGAAAGCCTTTACCGACGCGGTAAAAGCCGGGAATATTGAAAAAGCGAAAGCGCTGTATGCGCCAACCCGCCAGCACTATGAACGTATCGAGCCGATTGCTGAACTCTTCTCCGATCTGGATGGCCGTATTGATGCCCGTGAAGATGATTACGAGCACAAAGCGGACGATCCGAAGTTCACCGGTTTCCATCGCCTGGAAAAAGCCCTGTTTGGCGATAACAGCACCAAAGAGATGGGCAAATATGCCGATCAGCTCAACAGCGATGTGCTGGATCTGCAAACGCGCATTAGCGAACTGGCTTTCCCACCGTCAAAAGTGGTGGGAGGGGCAGCTGATTTGATTGAAGAAGTCGCGGCAAGCAAAATCAGCGGCGAAGAAGATCGTTACAGTCACACCGATCTGTGGGACTTCCAGGCCAACATTGATGGCGCCCAGAAAATTGTCGATCTGCTGCGCCCGCAACTGCAAAAAGAGAATGCGGAGTTACTGGCGAAAGTCGATGCCAACTTCAAGAAAGTGGATACCATTCTGGCGAAATACCGCGCTAAAGATGGCTATGAGACGTACGACAAACTGACTGATACCGACCGTAATGCTCTGAAAGGGCCGATCACCACGTTGGCGGAAGATCTGGCGCAACTGCGCGGCGTGCTTGGGCTGGATTAACAATATGAAGCAACATGATGATCATGGCGTCAGTGAACCTTCGCGCCGCCGTTTACTGAAAGGGATGGGCGCGCTGGGAGGCACGTTCGCAATTGCTGGCGGATGCCCGATTGCCCACGCAGCAAAACCACAGAGTGCGCCGGGGACGCTGTCGCCGGATTCGCGGATGGAGAAGCAGCCTTTTCTCGGGGCGCATCAGGCCGGGATTTTGACGCCGCAGCAGGCGTCAATGATGTTGGTGTCCTTCGATGTGCTGGCTGCGGATAAGGCCGATCTTGAACGTTTGTTTCGCTTACTGACACAGCGCATCACTTTTCTCACTTCCGGCGGCCCGGCACCAGATACGCCAAACCCGCGGTTACCGCCAATGGATTCCGGCATTCTCGGGCCGTATATCGCGCCGGATAACCTGACGGTCACCGTTTCCGTTGGACAGTCTCTGTTCGATACACGTTTTGGTTTGCAGGCGCAGATGCCGAAAAAGCTGCAAAAGATGGAACGCTTCCCCAATGATTCGCTGGATGCGGCATTGTGTCACGGTGATTTACTCATCCAGATATGCGCCAATACGCAGGATACGGTGATTCACACGCTGCGCGATCTCATTAAGCACACGCCGGATTTACTCAGTGTGCGCTGGAAGCGGGAAGGGTTTATCTCCGATCATGCGGCGCGCAGTAAAGGCAAAGAGACACCGGTGAATCTGCTGGGATTTAAAGATGGCACTGCCAACCCGGACAGCAGCAATAACGCGTTGATGAATGAAGTCGTCTGGGTCACCGGCGATCAAGGTGAACCGGCCTGGGTCGTTGGCGGCAGTTATCAGGCGGTGCGGGTTATCCAGTTCCATGTCGAGTTCTGGGATCGCACGCCACTGAAAGAGCAGCAAACGATTTTTGGGCGTGATAAGCACTCTGGCGCGCCGCTGGGCATGCAGAAAGAACACGATGTTCCGGATTACACGAAAGATCCGGATGGTGATGTGATTGCTCTCGACAGCCACATTCGTCTGGCGAACCCGCGAACCAAAGAGACGCAATCAAGTCTGATGATGCGCCGGGGCTATAGCTATTCACTGGGGGTGACGAACGCTGGTCAACTTGATATGGGCTTGCTGTTTGTCTGTTATCAGCATGATCTGGAGAAAGGTTTCCTGACGGTGCAAAAACGGCTTAACGGCGAGGCGCTGGAAGAATATATCCGCCCGATTGGCGGCGGTTACTTCTTTGTTTTGCCTGGCGTGAAAGATGCAAATCACTATCTTGCCCAATCTCTGCTCGAAGCGTAAAGATCCTATCCTGCCTGCCTGTGGGCAGGATATTCTATCATCTGTTGCATTTCGACATGCTTTTTCTGCCATCCAGCTATCATTTTTTCGTATGAGAAAGTATCTGTTATCTTTTTGTAATATTCATATCAGAGACTCTTTGCAACCACGCAGAGCGTTTGCACGTTATGAATGGGTGAAAATAATATTGCAACGATGCTACTTTTTGATGTAATTAGTTAAAGCGTTTTTCCCTGCGGTGATGAAGTTCTTCAGGAGATCGCGGATGATGGTAAAGTCCTGTAGCGGACACTCAAAAAGATCACGTAAGACCCGGCACGGAGATATCCCCTCCGGCAACGACTTCTTCGCCCCTGAATTTTCCTCCTCTTTTTTCATACCCGATTTCAACGATGTGACCGGCGATGCTGCCTGTCGCTCAGCCACATCATATTCAAAGGCAAGAAAAGGCTTACAAGGAAGCCAACCCTCAGACGTTTGTGCGCATAGTCGTGTCGAAACAGACGCGCGTGATGTAAACCAACAACTCAAGGTGCTATCCATGGGAAGACAAAAAGCCGTGATCAAAGCTCGTCGTGAAGCAAAACGCGTGCTGAGACGTGATTCACGCAGTCATAAACAACGTGAAGAAGAGTCGGTCACCTCGCTTGTGCAGATGAGTGGCGTAGAAGCAATTGGCATGGCGCGGGACAGTCGTGATACCTCTCCTATTGCCGCTCGCAATGAAGCTCAGGCGCACTACCTGAATGCTATCGAGAGTAAACAACTGATCTTCGCAACCGGTGAAGCGGGATGCGGAAAAACGTGGATTAGCGCGGCGAAAGCGGCGGAAGCACTGATCCATAAGGACGTAGAAAGGATTATTGTTACCCGGCCGGTCCTGCAAGCTGACGAAGATCTCGGCTTCTTACCTGGCGATATTTCGGAGAAGTTCGCGCCATATTTCCGGCCCGTCTATGACGTGCTGGTTAAACGCCTTGGCGCGTCCTTTATGCAATACTGCCTGCGCCCAGAGATTGGTAAGGTGGAAATCGCGCCGTTCGCCTATATGCGCGGACGTACCTTCGAAAATGCGGTCGTCATTCTTGATGAGGCTCAGAACGTCACCGCTGCGCAAATGAAGATGTTTTTGACTCGCCTCGGGGAAAACGTGACGGTAATTGTCAACGGCGATATCACCCAGTGCGACCTGCCTTCCAGAGTTAAATCGGGGCTGAGTGATGCGCTGGCGCGTTTTGAGGAAGATGAGATGATTGGCGTGGTACGCTTTAACAAAGATGACTGCGTACGCTCCGCACTCTGTCAGCGTACGCTGCTGGCTTATGATTGATGTTATCTCAACGCAAGAACCCGGCTTTTGCCGGGTTCAGACTGCGGATCGTGAGATCAGCCCCTATCCCGATCCTTTTTGTCATGCAGCATAAACTCAAGCATCAATGTAATCTGCGCTGCGAGCATGATCCGTCCGGAATGTGTGCATAAATGGCGCTGCTGTGCCGCAGCGAGCAACGCCGTTGTCTCCGGGAAAATAATGATATCGCAGACCACAGACTGCGGGTTGAGCGCCATAAGCGAGAAGGGGAGTTCTTGCGTCCCGCCCATGCCAACGGAGGTGGCATTAATGGCAATATCAACCTCTGCGGGTTTATCGTTGCCCACCCGAAACTGCACCTGCGGATAGAAAACCGACAATTCACGGATAAGTGCTTCAGCCCGGCTGACGGTGCGGTTAATGATGGCGGTGAGGGGGGATTGACTCGCTTCGCTCGCCGTTACTCGGCCCTTCCCTGGGCCTCGCCCCTTCGGGGCCAACGCAGGCGTTGTTCAAAAACGCTCCCGGCGTT